>CAUZKZ010000019.1:0-24418 GCA_963580345.1 Verrucomicrobiia bacterium
GAGCTTGGTGACAGAGAATTTCCAGACCTTTGAGATTCCGAAATCCTAATGCCGAGAAGTATACAATCGTTACTGATGGTCGCGGCGCTTCGCGAGCTCCCGCCCTCCTGTCCTCTCGGGTTATCACGGGTTGGAACAAAGCCCCTGGATTCCTCAATACCTGCTTGTCCGGCGACTCGGCCGCGCCTATCTCAGTCCTCAAGCCACCTCGCGATCCCGCGATGCACCCTCCGCGCCACCAGCCTCCTCTCGATCCCGGCTTTGTTCCCGCCGTCCTCTGGAATCGTGCCTACCGAGAGCGCGTTGGGGGCGACCCCGGTGCCCATGACCTTCACCTCGCGCTGGCTCGCAGGGACGGGACCACCTTCCGGCACCAACTCCGCATCCTCCCCCACGAGGGAGGGAACATCCCGCTCAATCGCAAGTTCATCGAGCGCACCGTCAAGTTCCTCTTGTGGATGAAAGGTGGCAGCCGATTGCACGTGGCCGGCAATGACGCCGTTGCAGTTCTGCTCGCGGAAACCTACTCCGGGACGGGCGCGCGCGCCTTCGATTCGGACATCGTTGGGAAAGGCATCTTCGGCGAACCTCTCGTCGTCACCCCTTGTTCCCTCGACGATCTGCCCCCGGCCTCGGAATCGACCGTGGCGCTCGGCCGCCACCTCGACGGCTGCCGGATCGGCTTCGACCTCGGGGGTTCCGACCGCAAATCCGCCGCTCTTCTCGACGGCGAAGTTGTCTTTTCCGAGGAGATCCCGTGGGATCCCTACTTTCAGTCCGACCCCCAATACCACCTTGACGGCATCCGGGACACACTCCGGCGTGCCGCCGCACATCTTCCCCGCGTCGATGCCATCGGGGGATCGGCCGCCGGCGACTATATCAACAACGAGGTGCGGGTGGCCTCCCTCTTCCGCGGAATCCAGGACCCGGAGATCTACGATCGCGAAGTGCGTCCCATCTTCCTCAAGCTTCGGGAAGAATGGGACGGGATTCCCTTCGTGGTCATCAACGACGGGGAGGTCACCGCTCTGGCAGGCTCCATGAGCATGAACGCCAACGCCGTCCTCGGAATCTCGATGGGCACATCCCTCGCCGCCGGCTACTGCACCCCAGAAGGACATCTCACGAACTGGATCAACGAACTCGCCTTCGCCCCGATCGACTACCGCGACGATGGCCCCTCCGACGAGTGGTCCGGAGACGTCGGTTGCGGAGTGCAGTATTTTTCCCAGCAGGGGGTGGCCCGGCTCGCACCCGCCGCCGGCTTCGACTTCGACGAGATGCCCCTCGCCGAGCAACTCGTCGAAGTGCAGAAGGCCATGGACCAGGGCCACGAGGGCGCGCGAAAAATCTACGAAACGATTGGCTGCTGCTTCGGTTACGCCATCGCGCACTACGCCGACTTCTTCGAAATCGAAAACCTCCTCATCCTCGGACGGGTCACCTCCGGCCCCGGCGGAGAACTCCTCCGGGAACACGCCGCCGGTGTTTTGCGTGACGAATTCCCTGTTCTCGCCGAAAAAATCAAGTTGTCCACCCCCGACGAACATACGAAACGCCATGGCCAGGCCGTGGCGGCCGCTTCCTTGCCCGTCGTCGGTAGTCGGTAGTCGGTTGTCAGCAGTCGGTAGTCGGTGTTACCTATGTTCCGACCGGGCCGTACTGAACCCTGATCCCAGAATCCAACCCCAATGACATTCCACAACCCCACCGCCACTCTCTTCATTCCGGACGAGGAGCCGGAAGAGGCTGCCCTCACCCGTGTCACGCACCTCGGCATCGGCGCTCACCAGGACGATCTCGAATTCATGGCCTACCACGGAGTGGAAGCCTGCTACCGCACCACCGGGAAGTGGTTCGGCGGGGTGACCTGCACAGATGGGGCCGGCAGCGCCCGGACCGGGCTTTACGCCGGCTACTCCGACGAACAGATGTGCGGTGTCCGCCACCGCGAGCAGGACCAAGCCGCCGTGGTAGGGGAGTACGCCGGCATGATTCAGCTCGACTACCAGAGCAAGGAGATCAAGGAGCCCTCCAACAACGCACCGGTCGAGGATCTCGCCGCCATCCTCGAGGCCACCCGCCCCGACTTCGTCTACACCCATAACCTCGCCGACAAGCACCCGACCCACATCGCCGTCGCCGCCGCGGTGCTGGAGGCGCTCCGTTCCCTGCCGGCCGGACACCGTCCCGGGAAGGTGCTCGGCTGCGAGGTCTGGCGCGGACTGGACTGGATGCCCGACTCCGAAAAGGAGGTCCTCGATGTGAGCGGACGTCCGAATCTCGCCGCCGCCCTCGGGGGCCTCTTCGACTCCCAGATCGCGGGAGGAAAACGCTATGATCTTGCCGTGCAGGGACGCCGTCTCGCAAATGCCACCTTCTTTGATTCCCACTCCGTCGATCACGCCGAACAATTGTGGTTCGCGACGGACCTCACCCCCCTGGTCATCGATCCCGATCTCGATCCGGTCGATTTCACCACCGCCTGCATCAGGCGCTTCGAGGACGAGGTCCGGGCTGCGCTGGGCAACTACTTTTGATTTCCAAAGGAACTGCAAAAGTCGCGGGGACCTCGATATCAGCCGATGATGGGAGCGAGAGGCGCTTCCCGGCACAGCTGGATTGGTTCTTTGACACTTGCCCAATTGCCGCCATTTTGATTCCTAACCCTCTCCTTCCCAACCCCCGGGGAAATCATGCGCTCCCGAACCGGCTACCTTTCGCCCTTCCTCCTCGCCGTCCTCGCTTGGCTCTCGGCAGCCTCCACCCACCTTTCCGCCGCGCTCGAAAACGGAGAGGTGGTCGTCAACGCGGAGCCACCCGCCACCGGCCAGACCTCTACAGCCGCGCAGTCCATTGCCCTCATCGTGGTCGATGCCCCGATCGGATCCGCGGCCCTGCTCGGTCCGATGACCGCCATCGATCACCGCGCATCGGGCGCCATTAACAGCGCGGCCTTCCAGTCGTTTAGCCTGGCCACTTCGCTGGTCGACTTCGTCGACAACCTCGTTGTCAACGCCGAGGGGATCGCGACCGGAACCCAGCTCATCGTGGAGGTGGGCTGGACCGTCAACGGCGCGGTGAGCATCTCAAGCCCACCCCAGATCACGACTCGCTCCAGGGTCCTGCTGGAAGCCGCAGGGATCGATCTCGACCCCGATCCCGAGGCCCCGCCCCCGCCCAAGCAGTCCTGGACTCGCGACGCCTCAAATTTTGTTCCCGAGGTATCCGACCCCGAGGGCTTGGTCACCTTTGAGTTTCTCGTCCGGGCCGGCACCCCGCAGCCCGGCAATATTCGTCTTCGTACCGTGGCGGGGATCCAGTGCGGCGGGCCGGGATCCAATATCTTCAGCTCTTACCTGGCCTCGGCCTCCGCCGATCTGACGGTCGATTTTGTGGGGGCCACCCGGGTGAAGACCGCGGAGGACATCGAACTCTACCGGTGGACCACCGCTGCCGCGTCCGCCCTCGATTATGGAGAACGCGACGACGACCCGCCCGCCACCCCGGTACTCACCGTCGGTCCCTCCGCTGGCGGACCCGGATTCGTCAATCTCTCCTGGGACACCATGATCGGGGAGTACTATCTCGTCCAGGCCACCACCGACAACAGCGGTTGGGGTCCTGTCACGGAGGTCCGGGGCACCGCTAACCCGGTCAGCATCGATCTCTTCCAGGAGGACACCGTCCTCGCCTACCGTCTCATCCCGCAGTTCGGAATCGGCAACCCCGATTCTTCCCCGCGCCGCCCCGTTTTGCGCATCACGAAGGAGGCCGCTGCGATGCGGGTGGCGTGGCAGACCAATCATTGGGAGCAATACAGCCTCAATGAAATCAGCGCGAACGGCATTGCCACGCCCCTCAACCCCTTGTCGGGAGACGGGGGGGTCCACTGGTTCGACTTCACCCCCGCCGCCCCGGCCCGGATCTTCCAGGTCTCAGCCACCTTGAAGTGATCCCGGAGTGCGGAAGCAAGGCATCCGCGCTTCACATCCCTACATCCGCCCTGCCACGTCCTTCGCGAAGTAGCTCAGGATCACGTCCGCGCCCGCTCGTTTGATACCGATCAGGCTTTCGAGCACCACCGCTTCCTCCTCGAGCCAGCCCGCTGCAGCCGCCGACTTGATCATCAAGTACTCTCCGCTCACCTGGTAGGCCGCCACCGGCAACGTGGTGGCCTCCCGCAACGCCGCGATGACGTCCAGGTAGGGGCCGGCCGGCTTGACCATCACCAGGTCGGCGCCCTCCTCCTCGTCCAAAAGAACTTCGCGAACCGCCTCCCGCACGTTGGCCGGGTCCATCTGGTAGGTTTTCTTGTCGCCTTCCTTCGGCGTGGAGTCCAGGGCGCCGCGGAAGGGACCGTAGTAGGCCGAAGCATACTTGGCCGTATAACTGAGGATGGAGGTGTCCCGATGCCCGGCGGCATCGAGCGCCCCGCGAATCGCCGCCACCCGTCCGTCCATCATGTCGCTGGGCGCCACCACGTCCGCCCCCGCTTCCGCATGGCTGAGCGCCTGCCGGCAGAGCACCTCCACCGTCTCGTCGTTGAGAATGCGGAAAGAGCCGTCCGCCCCGCGCTCCACCAACCCGTCGTGTCCGTCCGAATTGTAGGGATCCAGCGCCACGTCCGTGATCACAACCAGGGAGGGATGCGCGCTTTTGAGGGCCCGCACCGCCCGGGGGACCAGGCCCTCCGGATTGTGGCTTTCCTCTCCCCCCGGTGTCTTTCCAGATTCCGCTATGGCCGGAAAGAGGACCACCGCGGGAATCCCAAGGGCGTGCGCCGCATCCGCTTCCCCCACCAGGCCTTCCAGCGACCAGCGCGTGCATCCCGGCATGGACTCGATGGGCTGGTCCTTCGCACCTTCATGCAGGAAGAGCGGATAAACGAAGTCGCCGGGAGTCAGCACCGTCTCGCGCACCATGGCCCGGATCCCGGGCGACTTCCGGTTGCGGCGAGGGCGTTGAAAAAGGTTCATGGCTGTTAGACTGGTTCTAATTCGTATCCTTCGCGCAAATCTTTCACCACCCAGCCCAGCTCCTTCAGTTCGTCGCGCAACCGGTCCGCCGCGGCCCAGTCCTTGCCTTCCCGCGCCTCCTGGCGCTTCTCGGCGAGGGCCACCGCTTCGGGCGGGGCTTTCACGACCGCCACCCCGGGCAGGATGAGTCCCAGCGCGGCGAGGATGGCATGGAGCCCTCTCCAGTTCGGGCCCGCCCCGCCCTCGCTGGTGGCGGTCCGCAGGCCCACGAAGAGCTGTCCAAGAGCTTCCGCCGTGTTCAGATCGTCGTTCAAGGCCACAAAGGCGGGCGCGAACACCCCGAAATCCTCCAGGCCGCACAGGGACTTGTAGGAAGGCGCCCCCTCTTGACCGGCCGCCCTCGCCAGCTCACGTTCGGCCCTGGCGAGCTTGCCGAGCGCTTCCTTCGCGGCGTGCAGGGAGTCGAAGGTGAAATTGAGCTGCTTGCGGTAGTGCGCGCTCACAAGCACATAGCGGCACTCCGCCGCGGTGAATCCCTTTTTCTCCAGATCGTCGAGAGTGTAAAGATTCTTCAAGGACTTCGACATCTTGGCACCGTCCACCAGCAGAAAGGTGGGATGAAACCAGCTCAGCGCGAATTGCCCGTCGCAGGCGCAGCGCGACTGCGCAATCTCGTTCTCGTGGTGCGGAAACTTCAAGTCCTCGCCCCCGCTGTGCATGTCGAACGTTTCGCCGAGGTACTTCAGGCTCATGGCGGAGCACTCCAGGTGCCACCCCGGCCGCCCCTCGCCCCACGGACTCGGCCAGAAGTTCTCGCCATCTTCCCGGCGCCGCGCCTTCCACAACACGAAGTCGCAGATGCTGTCCTTCTCGTACTCGTCGGCATTGGCGCGCTGGTTCTGCGTCCGGCCGAGTTCCAGGTCCTGGCGGTCGAGACGAGCCAGCCGCCCATACTCCGAAAAAGAGGATATCCGGAAGTACACTGAGCCGTCGTCGGACGCGTAGGCGTGCCCCTTCTCGATGAGGGCCTCGATCATCGCAATCTGTTCCGGAAGATGCGCCACCGCACTCGGTTCGACGTGGGGGGGCAGGCAGTTCAGCTTCCGGCAATCCTCGTGAAAGCGCTCCGTCCACTGCGTGGTGAAATTCGTCAACGGCATTCCGGCCGCCTGCGAGTCGCATATGGTCTTGTCGTCCACATCCGTGATGTTGCGGACGTGTTTCGTTCTCATGCCGCCCACCTCGAGCACCCGCCGCAGGACGTCCTGCAGGACGAAACTCCGAAAGTTGCCGATGTGGGCCGGTCCATAGACGGTGGGGCCGCAGCAGTAGAACCCGAAGGTTTTTCCATCCGCCGGCTGCAGCTCACGCGTCTCGCGCGTCAACGTATCGAACAAACGCACGGACGTGCTCTAACGGTGCTGCTCCCGCTTCGCAAGCCTCGGGGTCCCGGTCTCAGTCCTTCTCCTCGCTCCCAAGGGCGTGATCCAGGCGGTGATTGTAATTCACCACGTAGGTCGGGATGATGAACAAATCGATGAGAACTCCGAGGCCGAGGAATCCCAGCGTAAAGAGATAGGCGAACCCCCAGCCGGTGTGCCCGAGATAAAACCTGTGAGCGCCGAAAATTCCCAGGAGCAGCAACAGGACGTAAGCCGCGAAAATGGTCCGGTGTTCCATGACTCCATTCTGGACCAGGATCTCACATTGTTCCATTGCAACCGGCCCGTTTCTCTGGAATTTTCCACCCCGAGGCAATGTCATGGCGTTCTCCTCTGCCCAACGAAAATCCCTGGCGGTCGGTTTCGGCCTCATTCTTGGCGCCGCGATCCTGGTGGCCCTGATCTGGCTCGGCACGTATCTGCCCGGATTTGCCGGGGAGGTCTTCCGCATGATCGCGGGCATGATGTGGACCCCGCTTCTTCTCGACTTCTCCATCTTTCTCTTCGGAATTGTCCTGATCCTCTGGCTGAATTGGTTCATTCGGGCCCGCGAGGGCGACGAGTACGTCTACCTCGAGCAGGTCGAGGGCCCCGAGGTGCCCGCCGACCTCCCGGCCGAGGCCCGCACCGCGGTGTTCACCGAAGAACCCGAATCCCAGGGCCTGGCACCCGCCCTGGCGGCCATCGAGGGGGCTCTCGAACTCGACGACCCCGCCGTGGCCGCGGAACTCCTCTACGAGCTGCCGCCGGATGCGCTTGGCTCGCCTGAAGTGCTCTCCTTGCGGATTCGGCTCGCCCGGAAAAACGGCGACCTTCCCAAGGCCCGCCAACTGGTTGAGGAACTCCGCCTCAAATCCCCCCGCCATCCGCTTTGTTCGAATCGGGATCGGCCTCCTCCCTGAGCGGTTCCCCGCAACGCCGGCAATACTTGGCGTCCAAAAGGTGCCCGTGCACCCCGCAGGACGGGCAGGCATCGGTGGTCTCGTCCTGGCGTTTCAAGGCGGCACTGAAGATCTCTCCCGTGACGATGCCGGTCGGCACCGCGATAATGCAGTATCCGATCAGGACGCAAAAGGCCGCCAGAAACTTCCCCACGACCGTGACCGGGGCGATGTCCCCGTAGCCGAGGGTGGTGATCGTCACGATGGCCCAGTAGACGCTGGCGGGAATGTTATCAAATCCGCTGTCCTGTCCCGATTCCACAATGTAGGCGATGGTTCCCATCAGGACCGCGAGGATCACCATCGCGAAAAAGAACACCGTGATCTTGGCCCGGCTCTCCATCAATCCGGTCATGATGACATTCGCCCCGCGGACATGCCCCACCATCTTCAGAACCCGGAACATCCGCAACAGACGGAGAATGCGGATCACCAGGAGCGTCTGGCTCCCGGCCACAAGAACGGCCAGGAAGGTGGGAACCCACGAGAGCAAATCGATGATGCCGAAAAAACTGAAGATATAGTGACGCGGCCGGCGCACGAGGTAGATGCGGAGAAAGTACTCCAGCATGAAGAGAATCGTGAACGTCCACTCCAGGGCCTTGAGATGAGTCCCCCATTGCTCCGCCACCGGCTCGATGCTCTCCAGCATGACCGCCAGCACGCTGAGACCGATGGCCCAGAGCAAGACCACATCGAAGGCCTTTCCGGCCGGGGTCTCGGCCTCGAACACGATTTCCCAGAGCCGGTCGCGAAGGGCGCTCCGTGTGCTCGGGGAAGTCGGCTCATCAGCCATCGGTCAAGACCCTATCATTTAACAACGCCGGGGGGAAACGATTGAGTGTTGCCCATCAAATTGGCAAGCGGGTCGCTCGCCCCACAACCCGTCGATCCAGCGCGGTTGATGGACTTCTAGTCCCGCCCCAGGATGCTGCGGGTCTCTTCCACTGTCATGCGGTCGTAGTCCTCCTTGCTCATGATGAGGGGCTCGGGATAGACCTTCCGTCGGAAGTCGGTCCAGGCGTCGGTAGGCTTGGCAAGCCGCTTGCCGGCATCCTCGCCGGCCCTGCCCGCCTTGTATCTCGAAGTGCGGGCTGTGGTCCCCTGAAAACGGGAGCGCTGCCCGGCCTGGCTGGCGCTGGCACCCTGGAAGCGGGACGGCTTGCGGAAGCGGTTCCCATCGACCTGGCTGGGATAGGATGACTTCCTCGCTGCAGTGGTTCCCTTCCACTGCGGCACGGAATAGGCTTTGTTCCCCTTGAATGCGGAGCTTTCGAATCCACCCGCAAAGGCGATGTTCTTCTTCGCATCGAACTGGCTCCGCTTGCCGGCGCCGGTGTTGCGCTGCTTCATGGTCTTGAAGTCCGTCCCGAACTTCTCTATCATGTAGGACGCGTCGTCCCCTTCCATCCCGGATCCCTTGCTCAACGTCTTGCTCGTGCGGCTCGGGGCCTCCTTCTCGTCACCGGCACAAGAGTCCAGCGCGAGCGCAGCCAATGCAGCGCAGCACCAACACGGGAATACTGCCGGACGGATCGTCAAGGTGCGGTACGGTGCGCGTGCTTCCCCGAGTTGTCAATGCCGCTTCGCGGGCCCTCCCGGCAAGGCCCCGGCCCGAATCCCCGACTTTGGACTTTTGCCGTTCTTCTCCTATCCTACCCTCCCGTGCACCCCTCCGGCTTCAACCAGGTGGAAATCCCGGGACAGCGAACCAAGAACCGAACTCCCGTGCGGCCATCCTTATTCAGCCAGACCCCGGACGAACTCTCCTCCCTGCTCGAGGAACTCGGGGAGCCCGCCTATCGCGGCAAGCAGATCCTGGAGTGGCTCTGGCAGAAGCGAACCGGCTCGTTCGAGGACATGACCAATCTTCCTTCCGCCCTGCGGGTCGAACTCGGGAAGCGCTTCTCTCTCCGCACGCTCATGCCCGCCAGGACCCAAGGCTCCGCCGACTCCACCCGCAAGTTCCTCTTCCGCCTTCACGATGGCCGCTACGTGGAGTGCGTTCTCATCCCGGCTTCACCAGCCCTCTACGGAGAGCGCTCCGACCGTCGGACGCTTTGCGTCTCCTCCCAGGTGGGCTGCGCCTACGGCTGCAAATTCTGTGCTTCCGGCCTGGACGGCTTCACCCGCAACCTCACCCCCGAGGAGATTGCGGGACAAGTCCTCCTCGCCGAAGAGCTTAGCGGCGAGAAGGTCAACAACATCGTCTTCATGGGTATGGGCGAACCCCTCGCCAACCTTCCGCACCTCCTCCAGGCATTTGACATGATCACCTCTCCCTGGGGACTCGGGATCGGGGCGCGGCATCTCACTGTCTCGACCGCCGGGCTGGTGCCGCAGATCCGGGAATTGGCCGATCAGCCGCAACAGATTCGCCTCGCGATCTCCCTACACGGTGCGACCGACGAAGTCCGCGACCGCATCATGCCCATCAATACGAAGTGGCCGTTGCGAGATCTTTTCGAGGCCCTGCGTTACTGGATCGCCCGCAAGAAACAAAAGCTCACCTTGGAGTACATCCTCATCGAGGGAATCAACGACGATCTCGCCCAGGCCGCTCTCCTCGCCGCGCGGGCCAGGACGGTCCGCGCCAAGGTGAATCTCATTCCCTACAACCAGGTGGAGGGGCTCCCCTGGAATCGCCCCCCCGAGGGGCATTGCCGGGAGTTCCGCGACATCGTGGCCGCATCCGGCGTCCCGGCCACCCTCCGACTCGAAAAAGGGCACGACATCGACGCTGCTTGCGGGCAGTTGCGCTTGAAGGAGGAACGGCAGCAGAACGGGGAAGATCCCGTGCAGGGATAGATCCCTGTCCTGGAGCGCCGCGCTGCTCTGCCCCAGGCGACGTTGAGTGAAGGCCGTTGGCTTTGGCCCCATGAGAGGCATCAACACCGCTCACTCTTACCCGAGTGAGTAGTCCCTAAAGGCATTGTCTCTAACGCGACCGCCCGGGACGTGAACGGATGCCCCCGAAGCGACTCAGTCTGCCGGGTGAGAGCTCCGCGGACGATTGGATCTCCCGGGGCTGGATCCCGGCCCGGGGGCCGAGCGGTCTCGGTCTCACCCCGGCGAACGAGCGGATCTTCAGCGGCGCGATGCCGGTCGACGAGTCGAGACCGTGCGGGATGATACGGGCGGGAGAGTCAATCGCCCTCGGTTGGACGGGGGCGAGGGAGTCGATCGATCCCGGCTCGATCTTCCCGGAAGAGTCGAGCCGGGACTCCAAGGGCTTCCCTTCTTCGTGGGCGGCGTCGGAGCGTGCTCGCAGCGCCCTGGTCTGGGCCGCGATCCTCCTGAGCCGCGCCACCTGGAAGGCTACCTCCGCTTCCTTTTCCAGGACGTCGCGGGCCGTCGAGGAGTCCCACCGGAAGCGCTCCTGGAACTCCGGAGGAAGCACGTCGTGGCGGAGGCGGGTAGCGCCATTCGCATGCCGGATCTCAAGGCCGACCCCGGTAACGCGACGGATGACGACCTTCTCGAAACGTCGCCCGGAAACCGTGACCAGTTCCGCGTACTCTTCTCCTTTCGCCGCAAGCCGTACCCACTGGCGGTACTCGTCGCGGTACGCGTCGCTCTGGTGGGAGTATCGCCGGATCTCACCCTCGATCCCCTGCAGATCCCCGCGAAGGAGAGACCGCTCGCCGGTGAGGCGCTTCATCTCCGCCAGCATGGCCTGAAGCTGCCCACGCCGGAAGGGGGAGACCCGATCCGCGGGCAGTCCCGATAGATGTTCTTCGAGAGCCGTCAGCAGCCGGGCCTGGACGCGCAGTTCTTCCCGGGACCCCCGCCCCGCATTTGCCGGAATCGGCACCAAAGCTGCCAGCGCCAAGATACACCGCAGACCTCTGCCCAGGCGCGTCCTTATCACCCCAACCATGCGCCTTGCCGGGCGCGATCGCAAGGAGAACCGGCTGCAGCCCAGCGCTGCCCGTTAGAACGGAATTTCGTCCTCTTCGTCATCGGGAACGTCGCCGGTCGCGGCGGGCGTGCCTCCCTGGGGGTGGGCCGCAGCCTGCTGAGCCTCTCCCCCGCTCGCGCCGGAGCGGTCTCCCCCGCCTCCGCCTCCCCCGCCGATGAACTGCATGTTCTCGCCGACCACCTTCAGCTTGGTGCGCTTCTGCCCGGTGTTCTTGTCTTCCCATGTATCCATCTGAATGCGGCCCTCGATGTACACCGGGCGGCCCTTGGTCAGATATTGTTGCGCCAATTCGGCCTGGCGGCCCCAGAGCGTCACGTCGATGAAGGTGGTGTCCTCCTGCCGCTGTCCCTGGTCATTGGTGCGCACGCGATTGATCGCCATTCCGATCTCCGCAACGGCGGTCCCCTTCGGGGTGTACCGCAGCTCGGGATCCCGCGTGAGATTCCCGATCAGCATCACCTTGTTCAAATTTGCCATAGCCCGAACCCTACCGCCGGAGGAGCCCCTACCAAGAAAAATGTGGAGCGCAAAACGCTCCACAGTTGTTCACAGACGCTTGTAGGTCCCGTTGCCGCTGCCGGCCCGCATGGCGCCGCTACCTAATCAAGTCGCTGATAATGCTGCAGATGCACGAGGGCATTCAGCTTCAGCCGGCTTTGGATGCTCTTGACCTGCTGCGCGTCGGCTTCGAAGACGTAGTTGACGTAATGGCCGCCATCGAGGTGGCGCGCGTTATAGGCGAACTTGCGTTTCCCGAGTTGCTTGATCTCGTCGAGCTTGGCGCCCTCTTCTTCCATCTCCTTCGCGACAGCCCCGACGAGTTCGTCGACGCTATCTTCCTTCCCCTTCGTGTTCAGAACAATCAGGCTCTCGTATTTCCTGTTCATCCCCTTGTGGCTTCGGCGATTTTTCTCTGACATTGAATGTGTTGGCGGCGTGGCCTACACCCTGTGAGAACGCAACCTGAACAGCTTCGACAGCTCTTGCAAGCGCGTTTTCGGCCACTTCTCGCTCCTCCTCGCGAAAACGTCCCAGGACGTGCCCTGTCATCTTTTCTCCGGGCACGCCGCCAATTCCTATTTTCAGCCGAGGGAATTCCGGGGATCCCAGTTCCGTGATGAGGCTGGCAATTCCATTGTGCCCCCCGGCACCCCCCGTCATGCGAAACCGGACCTGGCCCAAAGGCAGGGACGCATCATCGAAGACCACCAGGATTTCTTCCGGGGCGATCTTGTAATAACGTGCCGCAGCAGCCGCAGCCCGGCCGCTCAGGTTCATGTAGGTCTGCGGTTTGAGAAGCAGGAGACCCGTCGCGGTTTTGGCCACCTCGGCCTTCCACTTGTGCTCGCGCTTGAACTTCAGCCCGCCTGCCGCCGCGATCCGATCCAGCACCTCGAAGCCCACGTTGTGCCGCGTCCCGGAATACTCCTTCCCGGGATTTCCCAAACCCACCACCAGGCGCGGATGATCAGACACGGACTTTGCATAGCGTCTCCCGGAGAGAATTACCGGAAAAAAAATGCGCCGTCACCGAGCCCGGTCTCTCTCCGACAGCATGCTGCCCAGGAAGACGGGCAGCACGCCCAGCCACGCGCTTTCGAGGGCAGCCGCAGACTTCATGGCAGCATCCCCATCACCTCCCACAATGCTCCCGGGGGCAACAGAAAAGGCGCAGGACCAAACCGGTCTCCGCGCCTTGCATGCCACCGTCGCGGGAGGCCTCAAAAATCCGTGGTCCAGCGGAAGGTCGTTTCGATGTCCTCGAAGTTGTCCCGGTGGGTGTCGATCCCGGCGTATTCGAAGGCGATTCCGGCGCGAGAGTTCGCTCCCATTTCCCGATCGATGCTGATACCCGCACTCCAACGATCCCACCTGCCCTTCGCGCTCGCAAGCAGATCCGCTTCGTAACAGGTATAGGTGAGAAGAGCTGCAAAGGCGTAGGGCCCATGGTCGAAGACCCCCGTGAGGGCGGCTTTGAGGCCCATCGGATCAGCGGAGTTGAAATTGCGGGCCGGACGGACCGTCTCGATCCCGTAGGTCAGGCCGCCTGCCACGTAAAACTGATCCGTGACCTCGCCCGAGATCTTCACCTCGGCGTAAAAGTCGTCGCGATCGTCGATGATGTTTTCTTCGTCGTAGGCCCACCACTCCCAACCGGCCGCGGCGTGGTAATAGATCCCGTTGGCGAGCCGGCCCCCCGTGGTCGCCAACAGGCGGTACGAGTTGCTGTCGAGATTCTTCCATTGCTCCCAGGAGTTGAACCCGACCCGGCCTTCCAGTCCGAAGGCCTGCGTGTCGCGCACGATATAGTCCACGCCCTGGCGGACCTCGGTGCGCCCGAAGTCGCGGTCGTCGTGGTCGAGGCCCTTGCTGCGCACTCCGTGCAGGGCGGTGGTGAATTGCAACCCGGGATCGTTCACCACGGCACGGTCGAACCGGTAAACGGCCTGGGACACGCCGCGGTAGAGAATCTCGTCCTGCCGGCTGATTCCCGGGAGAAGGTAGGGTTGCCCAAACTCCCGGGAGCCGCCGATGTTGAGGGAATAAAAACTGGCAAGCGCAAATCGCTTCGAAATCTGCCGGTTGAGCCCCAGGCGCAGGTCCAGGTCGTAGATGCCCGAATCGTTTCCATCACGACCCCTGCGGAAGATATCGTCCTCGTACTGTACGAACCGGAGCCGCGCCCCCACGAAGACGTTTTGTCGCCCGATGGCAAAATTTTCGCTGGCGCCGACCTGAACTCCGCCGAACCACGATCCTGCACCCGCTTTGTATCCCGCCACATTCGAATCGTAGCCACCAAGGAGGCGTCCCCACAGGGTGGGTCCTTCCGGATTGTCGTCCGCCAGGCCCGACTTGGGGCCGAGGTAGTCCGGCTCCTGGAACGCGAAGACGGGCCCGTTGAACAGGTAGACCGAATCCGTGGGGAGGCCGCTGCGCCCGCCATTCTGGAACCCCTGGTTGGACAGTTCAAAAAAGTTGCGGGCGGAAAGGGTCGGCACGAGGGCGAGCGACACGGCGCTGAGCAAGGCACAGGGGGAAGGTCGTTTCATGTCGAGCGGAGTCGAGGCTCCGTGGCGAACCGAAAATAGAGGGTCGGAGCCGGCAGGCAAGGGCAAGCCACCCTCGCGGGACGGACCGGTGTTCCCTCGTCAATCGGCTCAAATAAAAAACCCGGGGTGCGAACCCCGGGTTGCGCAAGCAGGAACTGGAGCGCGCGGGCCCCCGGACACTACTCCGGGCTCTTCTCGGCCGCCTCGGCTTCGCCCTCGGCGGGCGCTTCGCCTTCGGCGCCTTCTTCCCCTTCGCCCACCAGTTCTTCGCCCTCCTCTTCCTCGATGAGAGCAACGCGCGCCTTGGCCACGAGGGCCACCACCACGTCGTCGTTCAGGGTGGATACCACGCCGTCCGGCATGGCCAGTTCTCCCACGTGCAGGGCATCGCCAATATCCAGCTCACCGACCTCGCCCTTGAGGGTATCGGGGAGATTCTTCGGCAGGCACTTGATCTCGACCGTGTACAGCAATTGCTCGAGTTGGCCTCCAAGCTTCACTCCCACCGCGTCCCCAACCAGATCCACGGGAATGTTTGCGGTAATTTCGGTGTCGTCGCTGACCGCCAGGAAATCCGCATGCAGAATCGCGCCGCTCAGCGGATTGTGCTGGAGATCCTTCACGAAGGCCAGCTGCCGTCCGCCCCCATCCAACTCGAGATTGACCAGCACGTTGGTCGAGGCGCTGTGCGAAACCATCTCCCGGAAGGCGTTGTCACTGATCTTCACGTTCCGGTTATCGGATCCTCCACCGTAAACCACGGAGGGGATGAAGCCCTCCCGGCGCATGCGCTTGAGCATGCCGGTGCCGGTCCGATGGCGGTCTTCCGCCTTGAGGCTATGAGTCTTTGACATGGGTCCTGCGGGTTGCGATACGAGCGCGGCCGACCCGCCGCGGGGCGGAGAGCTACACGGATCCTCCGTCGATGTCAAAGAGAGAACTGACCGATTTTCCGCTGTGGATGCGCTGAATGGCCTCCCCCAGCAGGGCCGCCACCGAGACCGACGTCACCTTCCCGCAGCAGGCCGCGGGGGGCGGCGGGGTCGAGTCGGTGGTTATGACCTCGTCGATCTCGGACTCCACGATGCGCTTGCATCCCAGGTCGCCCAGGACGGCGTGGGAGACCCCGGCGAAGATGCGGCGGGCGCCGTTGGCCTTGAGGATCTCCGCCGCGGCGCACAGGGTGCCGGCCGTCTCGGTCATGTCGTCCACGATGAGGGCATCGCGGCCGTCGACCTCACCAATGAGTCTCATGGGCTCCACCTTGGTGGCGCTGATGCGCTGCTTGGCCACGATGGCGAGTTCCGCGCCCAGAGCGTCTGCGTAGCTTCGCGCAATCTTCACTCCGCCCACGTCGGGGGACACCACTGTCAGCTGGGAGGCGTCGACGCCGTCGCGCTGGGCCCGCAAGTGGCTCAGGAGAACCGGCTTGGCGTAGAGATGGTCCACCGGGATGTCGAAGAAGCCCTGCACCTGCGCGGCGTGGAGGTCCATGGTGAGAACCCGGTCCACTCCGGCGGCCTCGATCAGGTTCGCCACCAGCTTGGCCGTGATCGGGACGCGCGGCTGATCCTTGCGGTCCTGCCGGGCGTAGCCGAAGAACGGGATGACGGCCGTGATGCGCTCCGCGCTGGCCCGCCGGACCGCGTCGACCATGATGAGAAGCTCCATCAGGTTGTCGTTGGTGGGCGGGCAGGTGGGCTGGATGATGAAGACATCCTGGCGGCGCACGTTTTCATTGATTCTGACGTACGTCTCGCCATCCGGGAAGGCGGTCACCTCGGCATCCGCGAGCTTCGTCCCGATCCGGTGGGCAATGCCTTGGGCGAGATCCGGGTGGGCGTTTCCGGTGAGCAGCTTCATTTTTCCGCGATCCCCCTACTTGGATCCCTTTCCAAACATGACAGCCGGGACGGTCTTGAGGAGGATTTTGATGTCTAGCCAGAGGGACCAGTTGTCGATGTACTCGAGGTCGAGGCGGACCCATTCCTCGAAACTGGTGATCATGTTGCGGCCCCCGGCCTGCCAGAGACAGGTGATCCCCGGCTTCACGCTGAGGCGGCGCCGGTGCGCCGATTTGGCGAATTGATCGACCTCATAGAGGGGGAGGGGACGAGGTCCCACCAGGCTCATGTCTCCCCTCAGGACGTTGAGAAGCTGGGGCAGTTCGTCGATGCTGGTGCGGCGCAGGAAATTTCCGAAAGCGAAGACGCGCGGATCTTTCTCGAGCTTGAAGACGGGCCCGCTCATCTCGTTGCCCTGCTCCTCCTTGATCTCGTCCAGGTGGTCTTCGGCGTCCGGGTGCATGGTGCGGAACTTCCACATCGTGAACGGCTTGCCGTACCGCCCGGCACGCTTCTGGCGGAAAAAGACCGGTCCGCGGGGGCTCCCGAGCTTGATCAGGATACCGGCCCACCACCAGATCAGGATGATCGAGGAAGTGAGCACCAGGAAGGCCCCGACGAAGTCGATCGCGCCTTTCACCCACAGGGCCAGGGAGAGTTCCGGGGTCGAGCGCAGCACCAGCATCGGCTTGCCCCCCATGCTGTCGAAGTCCGGCCGCGCCACCTGGGTCTGGATGAAATCGGCCGAGATCCAGGCCTCTACGCCCTGCACCTCGCAGACTTCCACCAGGTCCGCGAGGTTTCCAAACTCGGTGTGCTTCGGTGCGAAGATAACGCGGCCCACGGACTCCTTTTTGAGGAGGTTGCCGAACTCCTCGAGGGTCCCCTTGGACGGCTCGAACCTCGCCACCACCTTGTACTCGGCGAGGGTCTCCATCGGCATGTTCGCTTCGAATTCCTCCAGGGAGTCTTCCGAGCCCACGTAAATGATGGCCTCCTTCGCGTCTTCGGCCCGCACCGAGTGCAACACGATGCTGCGCACCAGGGCCTCCCGCAGCAGCAGTAAAACACACGCGATCGGAACCGCCGATCCGAGAACCCAGCGGCTCAAGTCCGGGATCTTCAGGAAAATCACGAGAGCGCCCACCACCACGCCCACAATGACGAGGGACTTCGCCATCTGGAAAAGCGAATCGCGAACCCGCTTGCGCAGCGGATGGCGATAGAACCCGAAGGCTTCCAGCGCGATGGGCGCGAGCGGAATGATGACAAAGAGAAGCGGCATCAGCTCGTTCAGACCCGATGCTTCCATGGAGGGCTTGCCAAACTGGGCCCGGACCGGATTGCGGACGGCCGACGCCACCACGAACGCCAGGTAGACCAGGGCGGCATCAATAAACTGGAGCGCCTGGACCGACAGCGCTTCTTTGCGTCCTTGGGCCATGGGGTCTATTTTTTTTGATCCGGTGGGGGCGGCGGAACGTCACCAGGAAACTGGGGCTTGATGCCCGCTGTCTGCAATAAAGTAATGCGGCTTTCCAGCAAGCGTTTTCGCTCCGCGTATTCCTGGCCGCCACCAAACTTGAAGCCGCGCGCGCGGGACGCCTCCAGGTAATCCTTTGCCCACAGGAAACAGCCCAGGGCCTCCTGCGGCTTGCGCTTGAACCAGAGTGCTTGTCCGCGCTCGTAGAGGTGCAGGGACAAGCCGCCCCTCGCTCCATACTTGTTTTCGCGGGCGCCCGCCATTTCCAGCGCGCGCCTGTGAACCGGAGCGGCCTCCTCGTGGCGGCCCAGCAGATCGAGCACATCGGCGTATATGCGGATCGTGGCCTGATCGTTAGGATTGCGTTGGTAGGCGATGCCAAGGCCCCAGTGGGCCTCCTCGAGCCACTCTTTCCTTTCCGCCGGATTCTGACGATAGTAATCAGAGCTCATTCGCCCGTAACTACTGGCCGCCACGTAGTGCGGGGACGATTTGATCAGGGCCTTCAGGTCCGCGAGCTGGGCGACCTCCAGGTTTCCGCCGCTCTTTACGGTGCGAATTTCCCAGCGTAGCCAGGGCCCCGTCGCGAGGCTCTCGGCGCCGACCGACACCACCGCGAGAACCGCCGCTACAATCACCGCAGCGGCATGGAGGGCCCGCGTCCATTGTTTGGCCGTGCCACGCTCGTGCGCCAGGAGGCCGAGCGCGACGCCCGCCAGCAACGCGACCGGCAGGAGGTGAATCTGAAAGTCGACCGCGGCGTGAGCCATCGCTCCCAGCAGGCCGCCCGCCGCACCGAACTGCAATCCCCTCAACCACCATTCGTGATCAGGCTCTTCGGCGCGGGGAGGAACGAGGAGGCAGGCCAGGCTGACGAGGACGAAGGCCAGCACGAGCACCAGCCCGATCAGCCCGTAGTCGGCGAGGACCTGGAGATACTCGTTGTGCACGGTCTCCGGGTGTCCCAGCCAGCTGGGAAGGACTTCCGCATCCCAGTGTTCCACGACGAGGTAATGGAAGCTCTGGCTCCCCTGCCCGGTGAGCGGTTTCTCGAGCCATTGGTCGAAGGCCATGCCCGCCAGGGCCAGCCGCGTGCTTTTTCCGATCGCCGCACCGAAATCCGGGCCCTGCCCGCGCTCTTCGCTGACCCGGGACACCACCGCGAAGAGGACCACCGCCGCCGCCAACCCCGCCAGTCCCAGCCCGGTCCACGCCGCGAGGCGGGCCGACCAACTCCACGATCCCGTGCGACGCAAAAGTAGCAGGACCCCGACGCCCGCCAGACCGATCACCACCGCTGCAATTCCGGCCCGGGATTTCGTCAGGTAAGCCAGCCCCACCCCTACCAGCACCAGCGACACGAACAGCAGCCGCATCCAGCCCCGGCGCGCCGTCAGGCCCACCCCCAGAAACAGCGGGAGCATGATCGCCAGGGTCGCGGCGAGATTGTTCCAATGCCAGAACAGCCCGCTCACCCCCCCATTGGAGCGGCGAGGAAGACGCAGGAACGCGAATTCCGGATCGACGAACTGCTGGTAGAGACTCAGCACGAGGTGACCCACGAACACGAGGACCAGCGCCCCCACCACCACCGCAGCCCGCCGTGGTGTCACCGCGCAGCTCGCAACCGTGGCAATCGTCAGCCACGCCAATGCAACCAGGTGCAGATCGTGACGCCCGAGATCCCACACCGGGGAAAGCAGCGCCCGGACGGCGAAGTAGAGCATCGCGACACCGCCCGCCAGAAGAACCGGTATCCTCATCGACCGGCGCTCGCGCCACGCCGGAACCAGCCCGCAAAGGGCGCCCGCCACGATCAGCGGCATCGCCATCGCGCTGCGGTGCAATTCGAAGCCGTCTCCCAGGATCGAAACACCCCACCCGGCACAGAGCAGCACCAGGGCCGCCACCGCCAGCCGGGGGGGAGGATGGGACGCTGTTCGTTCGTCAGTCATTTCGCACTCGTGGCGGCAGCCATCCGGTCTGTCAGCCGATCGCAGTGAGGGCCGCCACCATGCAGAGCCAGAGCAATACGGAAGCCACGAGGGTAGGGCTGTGCAGGAAGAGGCGCTCCGGTGTTTCCACCACCGTGGAACGCCACGCCAGGCGGAGGTAACTCATCAGTCCCGCCAGGACGGGGACTGCCGTGAAGACAAACGGGATGCGGTCGGGCCGGTTCAGGCAGTAGGCGATGTAGGTTCCGCCTGCGAGGAGGGCGCTGCAGCCGGTGAGCACATCCAGCAGATCCGAGGTGTAGCCGCGCAGGGCCTTGCGGGTCACGCCTATTCCACTATGTACCTTTTCGAGCAGGAGCCACTCCCCCTTGCGCTTGCCGAATCCCAGCAAGAGGGCCAGGAAGTAGGTGCATCCCATCAGCGAGGGGGTCGGGTAGGCGCCCGGGTCGTAGGTTTGCAAGGCAAAGGCCCCGGCCGCTACCCGCGCCACGAACCCGACCGCGATGAAGAGCACGTCGAGCAGCGGAAGCCCGCGCAGGAAAAACGAGTAGAGCCAGGACAGGACATAATACCCTCCCAGCATCCAAACCACCGGCCCCCAACCGTAGCGCAGCCAGGCGGCCCCGAGGGCGAGCGTGGCAAGAATGACCACCGCGATCCGCGCCTGCCGCGCAGCAATCCTGCCGCTCGCGATGGGACGCCTTTTCTTCCGGGGATGATGGCGGTCCTCCTCACTGTTCACGATGTCGTTGACGAGGTAGGCCGCGCTGGAAACGAGGCTGAAGCACACCACGATCGGAAGCACGGCCAGCCAGGCCCCCATCTCCAGGGCGGCCCCATGGAAGAATATGGGTGCCAGGCAGAACCCGTTCTTGACCCAGTGCTGGACGCGCGTTGCCTCCAGCCAGTCCTCGAGGCCGCCTCCGCCGGGCGGTTTCAAGCTTGTCGTGTCCATCCTGTGGGTGCCGGGAGCGGGCTGCGATTAGCTCCCATGCTACTTGGCGTACTCCCGGACGTCCATGAATTCCGGGAGCATGCCGACTGCAATCCAGAGCGACTCATCCCCGGGCGCGGCCCTCAGCTTATTCAACTCGAGTCCAGAGACGGGGAGGATCCACCAGGGGAGCGGATCGTACCCCGATTCCTGCCGGATCGCCTCCTCCTGGCGTTTCAAAATCCGCTGCACGCCAGCCAGCGCTTCCCGGGATCGCGCCGCTACCGCCCCACGGCGGCCCTCCAGTTCCTCACTGCTCCAGGGCACCTCGCTCCAGGGCGCGACGCGAAAATCGTTCCCGCCGAAGACCGCGCTCAAGGCCAGCGTCACGCTGACGGAGGCTAGCACCTCCCGCTCCCGGCCGTTCGCGGTCCAGAGCAGGATCCGACGCCCCATCGCGAATCCGACCTCACGGATTTCGCCACGGGACAGGAGTCTGGTCACCAGGCGTTGGTTCGGCCCTTCCTGGAAGTCGACACCCAACTGCCTCTTCGCCACGGTCCGGTCATCGAAGAGCACGTAGTCCGCCTCGTCCAGGTCCGCGGTTCCGGCCCGTCCGGCCCAGCGCAGGCTGAGCAACCCATACTCACGGAGCCCACTGCTGACGATCTTGCCGGTGCCCGCTGGAATTCGGTCCGGATCGACCCCGGTCCAGGCAGCCCAAACTTGTTGGTTGTGATCGACGGGACGCTCGGCCGCATGGGCGAGGCGGCTGTAGAACCAACCGTAGGCCCCCAGCGGCCAGAAGCCGTCCGTGGTCGGATAAAGGGTGCTCGAGGAAGCCACCACGCGGCCGCTTTTCCATCCACTCATCCGGACCCCGACGATCCAGGGCAGGACGGTTCCCAACAGGGCCAGCAGGAGCATCACGCGCCCGGTCCGGCTCGCTTCCAGGGAGACCCAGATCTCCCACCCGCGCCGCAGGAAGACCGTTCCGAAAAGTCCCAATGCCACCACGAACAAGTGTCGCGGAGTGTAGAGCAGAAAGGCGTAGAAGAGCGGGGGCATCAGAACCGCACCGGCCAGCGCCACTCCCCGCCATCCCGGAGGGCGCCCGGCCTTCCACGCAAAGACGAAGAGCGGCAAGAGGAGCGCTCCCAACCCTCCCACCAGGTAGGTCACGAAGGTCTTGAAGGAGAAAAAAGCGGCGGGAAGGGGGGTGTGCTCGGCGCTGATCAACAGGCCGGCCGCCAGGGCCGCCAGGCACCCGAGGGCCAGCGCCCACAGGATCCGGCTGCGACAGAGCTCGCGCAGCGAGTTGTCCCGGACCGCCAGGAGCGCGAGCAGCGGCATCAGCAAAACGATGTCCTGCCGCGCCGCGGTGGCCGCCCACGAAAAGAGACCCACCGCTACGAGGCGGGACCAGGTGGGGTTGCGGCTCTCGTCCCGCCCATTCCGCCCCTCCCTCAGCACCACAAGCAATCCAAAGAGAAAGGCCGCTGAAATCAAATTCGGGGAGAGCAGCACTCCCGTGAACGCCACCACCGGACTGAAGAGCACGCAACCGAACACCACCGCCGGACCCCACGACCAGCGCGCCTGGGAGCCAACCAGGACCAGAAGAGCGAGCGAACTCAATGCCACCGCAACCAGGTTGCCTTCCCGGACCGCCGCCTCGATCGTCCCTTCCGGCCCCGCCGCCCCCCTCAGTCGCAGCCATCCGGCAACCACCCAGTAGGAGAGGTACTGCTTGTCGTAATTGTAACTCGAATTCCGGAACCAGTTCTCCGACTCGCGCGCCAGCGAGACCGCCCCCTTGAGCAAAGCGGCCTGGTCGCTCTCCCGCATGACCGGTCCGACCGCCCAGAGCGCAAGGGCCACCCACAGCACCGCCACCGCCGCGGCGCCAATTCGTACCGTCCCGGATCGAATCATTCTTCCCGTCTGTTTGCCGCATGCGGAACTACGAGTCCGCGCTCGCTTGCGAATCGCCGCGACGCAGGACCGCCAGGTACTGCAGCTTTCGTCCAAACAGGGCATTCAGCCCCGCCGGATAAAGATCGATCGAGCCCAGTTCCTCCTCGATGTGAAGTCCGCAGTCCGAGAAAAGGGTGTGCCAGCCGTCGAGGCTCGGATAACGAAAAAGGCACCGCACTCCGTACCCGGCGTTGGCAGCCCAGTCGATCAACGAGATCCGCGGCCAGGCCAGGAAGGCGCCCACCTTGTGGTCTTTCACGATCACCCGCTTCCGGGCCACCCGCGCGGCCTCCTTCAGTAATTGTTCGGGCCGCTCCTCGTGGTGCAGGACATCCGCCAGGAGCACGCTGTCGATCGAACCGTCCTCCCGCGGTATCGTCTCTCCGTCGTAGGGATCGACCGGAATCGCGCAACCGTCCCGCACGCTGGTCTCCAGGCCGGTGACGGTGATGCCGTGCGCCTTTCTCACCGCTTCTCCCAGCGTCCCGGCCCCGCAGCCGACGTCGAGAAGGTCCTCGCCCTCCGCAAGGTAGTTCCCCAACAGATCGACCAGCACCTCCAGGCGCCGGCGGTAAACCGGCGCGTGCAGCTTTCGCAGCAATCCCTTCATTCAGGATCCTCGGCGCCCAGAGACTTCTGGAAGAGCGGGGCGTAGTCCCGGATAAAATCGTAGGCGCGCTTTTGGGCCTCGGCCCGTGCGCCCTCCCCACCATTGTCGAGCACCATCGTCTGCACGCTGGGGTAGCCCCAACGGGAGTTCCGGTTATACAGCATGTTGTCCAGGACCGAATAGAGGGACCGCCAGAACGTCGAGGGCGTGCTGCGCTGGCTCCCGATCCACCAGTACACGTAATGGGCCCGCGTCCGCTTCAGAGATCCGTCTCCCTGCTGGTCATTGCGAGTCAGGTGCAAATCCATCACCTCCAGGGTCTGATCACTGACTTCCAGGGTCACCTTCTCCCGTGATCCGATCGTCCATCCCTGCGCATCGAGGCACACCTCGGGGCGATGCAGGCTACGCTGGTCGCTACCGCTCAGGATCAGGGTCGCGAGAATCATCCGTTCCCGAGCCTCTTCCTTGGTGGCCGAATTCCGCGGAACATACTGCCGCTTCAAGATCTCGGTGTCCTTCGGGAGGACGCGCAATTCCTCTTCGGACGCTTCCGATTCGAAAACGGCGTAGCCCTCCTTGGCATTGGGCAGGCGCAGCACCATTCCGGTGCGCGGATCGGTGGCGGCGTTCGGGAAGGCGGCGCAAAGCGCCACGACCGAGCCGGTCAGGACCAGCAATACGACCGCGCGGATGATGGAATCTTTGATCGTGATCTTCTCCATCGGTTCAAGCCTGGCCCTCCACATTCCTGACCACCGCACGCCGGCGTTTGAGCGCAGCCGGTCCGTGCTTGAGGATCTGCACCAGGATCATCATGCAGCCCAGCGCAACGATGAACACCACGATCCCCGCTCCAATGTGATACGCGGAGGGATCGTGCTCTCCCTCCCCGATCGCGAATTCGCTCCCGAACATCAAGGTCCCGATGTAGAGGAGGATCATCCGCACGAAGTTCCCGAGAACCGCGAATGGCAAGGCCGAGACGAGCAGGACAAACCGCTGCCAGGTCCTTTGCAGTGACAGGTACCCGTACAGCAGGCTGACCATGCTCAGGGCGAAGAGCGAGCGCAGTCCGCTGCAGGCCGCCGCCACTTTCAGGCTGAAGCGCTCCCCGGCGTCCAGATCCGGCGTGGGGCTCGACATGATGGTTGTTCCCTCCCGCACAATGTCCTCACCGATCAGGCCCAGGAACCCTGCTGTCATCTTGGTCATGACCATTCGAAGCGGCACGCTTACCGGCTCGATCAGGAATATCCACGGCCACGTCAGTCC
>CAUZKZ010000020.1:0-24382 GCA_963580345.1 Verrucomicrobiia bacterium
GGCGGCGGACATTGATGATGACAATGTCTACGAAGTCCTCAACAAGGACCAGCCGATTTGCACCCTGGACCGCAAGGTGAAGTTCGATTGTGAATTTGAAGTGCAGGTAGGCCGCGGATTCCGCACCGGTGACGAGAACAAGCGCGCCGAAATGCCCATCGGCGTGATCGCGATCGATTCAATTTTCTCCCCGGTGACACGCGTCAAGTACGCCGTCGAGAACACGCGGGTCGGCCAGATGACAGATTTCGACAAGGTCATACTCGACGTCTGGACGGACGGCCGGGTGGAGCCCCACGAGGCACTGCTGCACGGATCCGCGATCCTCCGTCACCACCTCGACGTCTTCGTGAACTACGACGACGACGCGGTGGAGTTCGAAGAGGCTCCGGCCGAGCAGAGCGAGGAGAACACTGCCCTCAAGAAGCTCCTCAACATGAGCGTCAACGAGATCGAGCTTTCCGTCCGTGCCGCGAATTGCTTGAACAACGCCAACATCACGACGGTGGGGCAACTTGCCATGAAGACCGAGGCGGAGATGCTGAAGTACCGCAATTTCGGGAAGAAGTCGCTCAACGAGATCAAGGACAAACTTTCCGAGCTTGGTTTGAGCCTTGGGATGACCTTCGGCCCGTCCCTCCTCACCGGGCCGATTCCGTCGGTACAGGCTCCGCGCCTGGGGGTGGAGGACGAGGCGCCGGTCGGTCTTGCCGACCTCATCGCCCAGAACATCGACGAATAACCCTTCACCCACCACTCAGCCATGAGGCATCGCAAAAACGTCGCGAAACTTCAACGGAACGCCGGTCAGCGGCGGGCCCTTCTGTCCGGCCTGGCTTGTTCCTTGATTCGCGAGCAGCGGATTCGCACAACTCTGGCCAGGGCCAAGGCGCTTCGGCCCGTGGCGGAGCGGCTGGTCACCCTCGGCAAGCGGGGAGACCTGCACGCCCGGCGTCGGGCCGCCTCCTTCCTTCGCCAGAAGGAGGCCGTGCGCAAGCTCTTCGAGGACGTGGCCGCCGCTTGTGCAGACCGCCAGGGCGGCTATTGCCGCATCGTCAAACTTGGTCCCCGCCACACCGATTCGGCGTCGATGGCCTACATCGAGTGGGTCGATCTGGCCGTCGAGGTGGGTGAGGAGCCGGAGGAAGGCGAGGGCGAGGGCGAGGAGTAAAGAGGGCCCCGGTTCTCGGCGAATCCCATCACACCAGGAGACCCCCTCCCGCTTGACGGGTTGGGGGCCTTGCTCTTGATTCGCGCGCGCAGCGGCGGTGCCACCTTGCGCGCCCCCTTCGAAAGGACCGGATCATTCCCGGAACCTGGGATGAGGGGAGTTACGAAAGCAGCCGGACGCCCTGCCAGACCCCAAACGAACCGGGGGTCACGGTCGGGCATTGATGAGAAGTGGAGTTACAGCTTTTTTTTCAGCGAGGCGTACTCGCGTTGGAGCTTCAGGAGTTCGGCTTCCTTTTTCGAGATCGCTTCGTGGATATCAGCGAGGCGTCGCAGGTTGGCCGAAAAATTGACGCTGTTTCGACCGCCCCGCACACTGGAGACACCGGTCCTCTTCATCCAGTTGCTAATGGTCAAGGGAGTGATCCCGAATTTCTTGGAGGCCGCGGTGATGCCTCCGCGGCCCTTTTCGGCATTCGTCTTTTCGACAAAGGCCAGGACCTGAGCCTTCTCCTTGTCGGTGTAACGTTTTCCTTTGGATTTCCTGCTCATCGGAATTCACACGGTTTATTTGGATGGGTTCATTTACAAGGATAAATGACACAAACTCACATTACTATTTCATTTGTCTATTAAGGCAGAAAATACATAATAATTTACCCTTGGGGCGGAGGGAAGGGCGGGGAAGCAAGGTCGGCAATTCCCCTAAAACCCGTTGTTTATGTGCGCAAATGGTTACCGCCCGCCAGGAGGAGGTGGAACCGTCTCGGTCGGTCTCCGACCCTCGCTTGAGATAGGTGCTTACTAGCGATACCAAAGGATTCGGACCGGATCGAAAAGGTGTGTGAGAAGATAGCAGATATGAATATTGAAGATAAGATTATTAGCTCGACGTGTCGTTTCGGGGCCGGCCGGAGTTCGTCAATCTTCCCGGATGGTCACGGGAGTCTGGAGGGGCACCAGGTCAAAGAGCTCGGCGATGTCGGAATTTCTCATCCTGACGCAGCCCTGGGACGCGGGGGTGCTGATGCGGTCTTCGTGGTTGGTGCCGTGGATGTAGATGAAGCGCCGGTATGAGTTGGCATTGTCGGGGTCCAGCCCGTCGAGGCGGAGGATGCGAGCGACCACCAGGTCGGCTTCGCAGGGTTGCTCGGGGTTCCATTCGCCGGCCGGTTCACGGCTGCGGAAGATGGTATGGAGCGGGGCGCACGCTCCGAATTTTTCGCAGATGCGGAAGGAGCCGAGGGGCGTTTTGTAGCTGCCCTCTTCGGTGCCCGCCCCGAATTTGGAGGTCGATACCGGATAGCGCTTTACGAGGAGGTCGCCATCGCGCAGTTCGAGAGTCTGAGCTGCCAGAGAGACGCGAAGGTGGAGAGCGGAGGACAAGTGGAGATAATGAGTCGCTTCGTTTTGTAGGGGGAACGCTCCCGTCCTCTACTGCAGCTTGGGAGAGAGCGGTTCCCCGGGTTCGGGTTCCGGCGCCGGAGCGGAGCGGTCGGATGGCTTGGCTTCCAGGCCGAGCCTGGCGAGCAGTTCCACGTCGTGCTGCACTTCGGGGTTGGCGGCGGTGAGGAGCTTGTCGCCATAGAAGATGGAGTTGGCGCCGGCGAAGAAGCAGAGGGCCTGGGCTTCGTCGGAGAGGCGGGTCCGCCCTGCCGAGAGACGGACCCGTGCAGCGGGGACTGCAAGGCGCGCGACGGCGATGAGACGAGCGAGGTCGAAGGGATCGACCGATGCCCTTCCCTCCAGCGGAGTTCCGGGCATGGGCATGAGAGCGTTGATGGGGATGCTCTCGGGGGGAGGGTTGAATTCCGAGATGACTTCCAGCATGCGGAGGCGATCCTGCACCGACTCCCCGAGCCCGAGGATCCCACCGCAGCACACCGACATGCCGGCGTCCTGCACGTGACGGATGGTGTTGAGGCGGTCCTGGAAGGTATGGGTCGTGACGATGTTGGGGTAGTGCTCGGGAGAGGTGTCGATGTTGTGGTTATAGGCTGTGACGCCGGCCTCGCGCAGGGCGACCGCTTCCTCTGCTCCCAATTCGCCGAGCGTCACGCAGACTTCCATTCCGAGGCCGGCCACCTCGCGCACGATATTGAGCACGGAGTCGAAGCGCCGGGTGCCGACCCGCACCCCCCGCCAGGCGGCCCCCATGCAGAACCGCGTCGAGCCGTTGGCACGAGCCGCGCGGGCACGGGCCATGACGTCCTCCTTGTCCATGAGGCGCTCCGCCTCGACCCCGGTGTGGTAGCGGGCGGACTGCGCACAATAGGAGCAGTCCTCCGAGCAGCCGCCGGTCTTGATGGAGAGGAGGGTGCAAAGCTGCACGCTGGAATCGGTCCAGTGCTCGTCGTGAACGCGCCGGGCCGCCTGGAGGAGGGTGAAGAACGGCGTGCGGTAGAGTCGCTCGAGATCGGCAAAGAGCATGGGCAATCGGAGGTTATCGCAACCACGATCCGGAGACGGAAGGGAGGCGCCCCTGTCCGACCACCGCGTAGTCCGTCTTGCCGACGGCCCCGATGAGGCGCACCCCCACCCGGCGGGCCCAGACCCGGCTCATGCTTTCGCCGGTGTGGCAGCCGTAACTTTGGCACACGGCATCCTTCGCGAAGACGCTGGACCGGATTTTTCCGAGATCGCTCTCGTGAATCCAGGCCTTCGAGATCGCCATGATCTCGTTCCCGTAATCGAGCATGAAGGCGAACTTGTTGGAGTGTCCGAAGAAATCGAAGGTGACGATGGAGCGGGTGGGGCGGGCGTTGATGGCGCGAATGGCCTGGGGGCCGCTGTCGACCCACACCAGTTCGCAATTGCGCTTGGTGGCCTGTTCCTGGATCCAGGTGGTGTAGGGTTTGCCGTCCTCCTTTCCGCGAGTGAGGTAGTTGGGGCGGTAGACGATCCAGACCAGCTTGGCCTGCTTGCCATAGCGAAGACGGATGTCTGCCATGCGCAGGGTCGAGGCGCGAATGAAATTCGCCCACCAGTGGTCGTGGCGCTCGTTGCTGACCCGCAGGTTTTCCCATTGTCGCAGGCTCGGGCCGCCACAGAGAATGACGTGTTCCGGGACGGGGGCGCCAAGGGTCGAGAGCGGGACCAGGGCCGCCAGAAGAACCAGGATTCTCACGGGCGGAGGATGAATCAGGGAGAGCGGAATCGCAAGGCGGGAGTGGAGGGGAGGGCGCCTCGACCCGGGCGCGGGTTCGAGGGCGAGGGGGGTTGCGCGGCGAGGGTCCGGGGCCGGCGGGCGGGGAGATGGATGGGCTCAGTGCACCGTGCGGCGGATTCCCTCCAGGGCCTCCCGCAGGAGGGCGCGGGGGCAGCCGAAGTTGAGGCGGGCGTGGCCGGGATTTCCGAAAAAGCGTCCGTCCGAGAGGTAGATTCCGGCCTCCTTTTCGAGTCGGGCGGCAGGTTCTGCGATGCCGAGGGGGCGGAAGTCGAGCCAGGCCAGGTAGGTGGCCTCGAGGCGGGGCACCACCAATCCGGGGATTTCGTCCCGGCAGAACTGCGCGATGAGATCGCGGTTTCCGCGGAGGTAGGCGAGGAGCTCCCGGCGCCACGAATCGCCGTGCCGGTAGGCGGCCTCCGCGGCGTAGTAGGAGAGGCAGTTGACCTCGGGGAGGGTGTGGCCGCGAGTCCGGGTGAAGCGGCGGCGCAGGGATTCATCTCGGATCACGGCGTAGGCATAGCCCAGGCCTGCGATGTTGTAGGTCTTGCTGGGAGAAAGGAGCACGATGGCGCGGGAGGCGAAGGCTGGGGGCAATCCCAGCGCCGAGCAGAAGGGCGTCGCAGCTTCGTCGAAAACGAGATCACAGTGGATTTCATCCGAGACGAGGATGAGATCGTGGCGGGCGCAGAACTCGGCGAGTTGGAGGAGTTCCTCTTTCGTGAAGACCCGGCCGAGCGGATTCTGGGGATGACTGAGGATGAAGAGACGGGTACGGGGCGTGACGGCAGCATCCATGGCGTCCCAGTCGAAATTCCAGCGCTGGTCCTCGCAGATGTGCGGCACGGTGATGAGATCGAGGTTTCCGTCGCGGTGGATGCCGAGGAAGGGGGGATAGACAGGGGTGCAAGTCATGAGGGCCTCTCCCGGCCGGGCGAAGGCCCGCCCCGCGACGGAGAGGGCGGGCACGAGGCCGCCGAGGTGTACGATCTGTTCGGGCGGCACGGCGGCCCCGTGCCGGCAGTGCAGGTACTCGCACACGGCCTCTTCCAGGCCGGGGTGTGGGACGGCGTAGCCGAAGATGCCGTGCTCGACCCGCCGGCGGAGGGCATCGATCACCTCCGGGGGCGATGGAAAATCCATGTCGGCCACCCAGAAGGGCTGCAGGTCGGCCCGCTTGTCCCACTTGAGGGAACCAGTGCCACGCCGGGAAATGGCCGCGTCGAAGTCGGTCATGGGCGGCAGCGATAGGGAACCGAGCGCGGATGTCAAATCATGTCCCGCGTCACGGAGAACTTCGCGGCGCAGCGCGGACACTGGATCGTGATCTCATCCCGGCCCTGGAAGAGTTCGTCCGGCTGGTCGCGCCAGGCCCCGAGGGCGGGCAGAATCCGTTCGAGGGTGCACCCGCAGTGGAACCGAAACCGGCGGGTCTCGAGGAGTTTGGTTTCCTCCCGTTGTTCCAGGCGCGCCACCTCCGCGTTGTCGATAGACTCCAGCCACTCCTGGTCGAAGTCGGGTTGGGCGGCCAGAAGCACGAAGGTGTCGTCGGGAAGCCGGAAGGCGCGGCAGGGCCGCTGCTCGGAGCCGCGGTAGAGCTCCTCGATCCACCTGATGGCGTCGGCGTCATCCACCTCCATGGTGGAAAGGCGTGGCTCGCGGGTCGGCACGGTGGTCTGGGCGTAGAAGAGATTGCGATCGGGTTCCCGCACATTTTCGGTAAAGCAGCGGCCGGTGATTTGCTCGTTCAGCGACGAGCCGGTCGCGAAGAAGTTGACGCGGGGGGCGCGGAGATTGACGGTCCACGCAATGGTCTCGGCCCAGGGACGCGCCACGAGGTGGAGGGTGAGCATGGCGAGCATTTCCTTGAGGGTCTCGTCGAGCGAGCCCGGGTAGCGCAGGCCGTGCTGCATGAGATGCAGGTAGTAATCGGTGTAGAGGGTTGGGAATTGGCCTTTGAGCATCAGGACGTTTCGACGGCGGACGAAGACTGAGGCGACGGTGGTGGTTTCCTGGGCGGCTTCGAAATCCATGGATCGGGAGCTCTGCAGATTCAGAGCGGGAATTTTGGAGCGGAGTAGTTCAGAGGGGGAGTTCGGGGTCCACCCCGGCAGGGGAAGATGCCGACATTTTCGCCGACGTGGCGGGTCTCGCAAGTCGTTCCCGCGCAATTTCCAGGTATTGTTGGTCGATTTCGAAGCCGAGGCAGGAGTGGATTCCGAGGTTGCGAGCGGCGAGGGCCGAGGAGCCGATGCCGAGGAAGGGGTCCAGCAGGACGGTTTCCACCCCTCGTCCGTGGAGCTTGATGCACTGCTCGACGAGGGCGGTTGGGAAAGTGGCGGGATGGGGGCGCTCATCCTGGCGGGACTGGATGGTTTCGTAGGGAATGAACCAGGTGTTTCCGCGGCAGCGGAGGTCGGAACCTCCAGAGTGTTTCCAGCGCTTGATATTGGATTTGTCGGCGTAGGGGACTCCGGCGGCCCGACGGTCGAGGGCGACGCGGCCGGTCTTGGTCAGGTGGAAGACGTATTCGTGGCAATCGTTGACATAACGCTTGGAGTTGATGGGCTTGAAGTGGCCGGCGCTGACCGGCTGGGAAGCGGGGGTTTCGACCGTGATGGACTTGATCCAGTGGAAGGTGTTCTGGAGGTGGAAGAGATCCGGGATTGCGAGGGCGAGCAGGAGTTGGTGGGGCAGAAGTGGATTGCGTGGAGAGCCGCCCAGGTTCAGGAAGAAGGAGCCGTCTTGGCGGAGGACGCGGCGGACTTCCCCTGACCACTCCACGCACCACGCCAGGAAGGCCTCGCGCGGCGAGCCGTCATCGTAGCTCCCATACGCGATCCCGAGATTGTAGGGCGGGGAAGTGACCACCAGGTCAATCGTCCCAGCCGGGAGCTCGCGCATGCCCTCGAGGCAATCGCGGTGGTGGAGATGAAGTTCTGTTGCCAAGGCCTGCGGGCATAACGGAGAGAGCGCGCCGGAGGCAAGAGAGGAGAGCGAAAATGTGACAGGTGTTATTTTAAATCGCTTAGTGTAAGCAATTTGAGGAATGGGAGGCGATTTTCGGTTGACCTCTGAAACCCATGTTTTAAACATGTGTTTTAACAATGCTCAAGGACGAACAGAGCCGGGCGGGCACGCGGGAGAGGATCCTGGAGGCGGCCGAGGCGCTCTTCGCGGAGCGGGGCTTTGAAACGGTTTCGTTGCGGGACATCACGGGAGCGGCGGAGGCCAACGTGGCGGCCGTGAATTACCACTTCGGTTCGAAGGACAACCTGATCGATGCAGTGGTGGAACGGCATGTCACGCCCATCAATGTGCAGCGGCTTAAATTGTTAGATGAATCGGAGGAGCGGCACGGCGAGCAGCCCGTTCCGGTGGCCGAGATCCTGGAAGACTTTCTGGCGCCGCTTCTCGCGCACATCATGAGCGGCAAAATGTCGGAGCGTCTCTTCGGCAAGTTCATGGGGCGCCTGATGGGGGAGCGGGGCTACAAGGTGCCTGCCTCGGTGGAGCCGCTCTTCCGGACCATGGCAGCCCGCTTCACCGGCGCCCTGCGAAAGGCCGTGCCGATGCTCACGGAGGAACTCGCCCTGTGGCGAATGCATTATTCCTTCGGGGTCATGTCCAACACCCTCACCCACGGCGATACCCTGCGGCGTTTGTCGGGAGGCAGGGCCGGGGACCCATCGATGGAGGACCAGTTCCGGCAGATCATCGACTTTTGCGCATCCGGAATCCAAGCCGGGGCGAACCCAAAGAAGCGCGATGACTAGAGCGAGACGGCATGTGCGAGGCCTGGCGGCGCGAGGGGCGGCCGGGGGCCTCCTGGTCCTCGCCACCGGTTGCGGGGTGGCACCGCCGGAGAGCCGGGTGGCGGCGGTGGCGTCCATGGCACCGGGGAGCTGGAGCGCCTCGCGCCCGGCGCGGGCGGGAATCGACCGGAACTGGATCCGGCGTTTCGGCGATCCGCTGCTGAACAAGGTTGTGGCCGCCGCCCTGGCGAACAATCTGGACCTGCGCGTGGCAGCGGAGCGGGTGCGGCGGGCGGAGGCGGTGGCTCGCCTCGCGGGGGCATCCCGGCTTCCGCAGGGGCAGGGACGCTTCACGGCAACCCAGAGCAAGCAGAACTTTACCGGGTTTCCGATTCCGATCGGCAGCACCACTTCCGGAACCTACGGGGCTTCGCTCGACATCAACTGGGAACTGGATGTGTGGGGCCGGGTGCGGGCGGGACAGAGAGCGGCGCTTGCCGACCTGCAGGCCTCGGGGCTGGATTTCCAGGCGGTCCTCACCTCCCTGGCCGCGCAGGTCGCGAAGGCGTGGTTCGCGCTGGGAGAAGCCAACGACCAGATCCGTCTTGCCGTGTCGGTCATCGAGGTGCGCGAGAAGATTGCCGGCTCGGTGCGGGAGCGCTTCATGGAAGCGCTGATCGAGGAGGGTGGGCTGGCTTCGCAGCTGCGCCTGGCGGAATCGGACCTGGCCACTTCGCGGGCCACGCTCGCGCGCTGGGGCGCGGAGCGGGAGCGGGTCCTGCGGCAGATCGAGTTGCTGGTGGGCCGCTATCCGTCCGGAGTGCCTTTTACAATTCACGGGCTGGCGGATCCTCCGCCCCGACCCCCGGCCGGGCTGCCTTCGGAACTGCTCCAGCGCCGCCCGGACATTCTCGCCGCGGAACGGCGCTTTGCCGCAGCGGGCAGTCGCCGCGAGGCCGCGAGGCTGGCGCGGTATCCGAGCTTCACCCTGACCGGTTCCCGCGGCACCAGCACCGACAGCCTGCGCGAAGTTCTCTCGAGCAAGTTCGGGGTGTGGTCGTTGGCGGGGGGGGTCGTGCAGCCGATATTTACCGGTGGACGATTGAAAGAGGAGGAGCGCCTCGCGGCCTCGGAGGAACGGATCGCCCTGGGACAATTGCAGCAAACCGTCCTGAGGAGCTTCGGGGAGGTGGAGCAGGCCCTCGTGGCGGACGTCTACTATGACAAGCGGATCGCAGCGGTGAAGGAGGCGGTGGAACTGGCCCGCGAAGCCGCGGAAGCCGCCGTGGAGGACTTCGCGGACGGGGCGGTGGATGCCCTGACTCTCTTGAGCGCCCAGGGCTCGGCAGTGCAAAGTGCCATTGACCTGGTGGAGCTTCGGCGCTTGCGGCTCGAGAATCGCGTCGACCTCCATCTCGCTCTCGGGGGAGATTTCAATCTACGGGGAAAGTAGTAGCTATGGGAGCCTCAGTCACCATCGATGTACGCTGGCTCCGCTTTGCGGCATGGGCCTTTCTGTGCCTCATGATTCTCTCGGTTGGGCTGGGGGTCGGCTGGTGGCTGATCTCAAATCCACCCGAGGCGAACACTATCAAACCGAAGAAAAACATCCCGGTGGTGCGGACCGAGGAAGCCAAAGTCATCGAGTGGCAGGTTGAATTGTCTTCGCAAGGGGAAGTGACGCCCCGGCGGCGGACCGGGCTGTCGGCCGAGGTGGGCGGGAAGCTCGTCATGATCCACGAGGACTTCGAGGCCGGGGAGACCTTCGAGGAAGAGGATCTCCTCCTGCAGATCGATCGGGCCGACTACGATGCGGCGCACGCCAATGCGGAGGCGGTCCTGGCAGATGCCGATTTGGCGCTGGAACTGGAGGAAACGCGCAAGGTGCAGGCCCTGCGCGACTGGAAGAAACTGGGCAACGGTAAGGAGCCGAGCAATCTCGTGAAACGGGTGCCGCAACTGGCGAGCGCGAAGGCCGCCGCGGCGGCGGCACAGGCGGCGGTTGACAAGGCGTTGCGGGACCTGGAGCGAACCGAGATTCGCGCACCCTACGCGTGCCGGATCGAGCGCACTTATGTCGATGTCGGCGCGGTGGTGAGTCGGGGGATGCCCCTGGTGGACCTCGTTTCTCTCGGGCCGGTGGAGGTTCGTCTTCCGCTCTCCCTGGAGGATTACGGGTATCTGCAACGTGGTGAGAACGGCCGGGCGGCAGGAAAGGTGACGGCCACCGGCCTGATCGGGGGCGAGAAACTGGAGTGGAAGGGCACCATCCTTCGTTCCGAAGAGATCGTGGAGCGCAACACGCGTTCCATCAATGTCGTGGTGGAATTCGGGCGGGATGGTGAGGAAGCGTCCGAGGCCGGGGCGCCCCCGATCGGGATGTTCGTGGAGGCCACCGTCACCGGGCGATCGGTTCCCGGGGTGGTGGAGGTCAAGCGGGTCGCCATGTTGGAAGCGGGCAAGGTTCTCCTTCTGAGCGAGGCGAACACCCTGGAGTTCCGGGAGGTCGAGGTGCTGCGGACCGAGGCGGACGTGGTGATTGTTTCGAAGGGACTGGGCGGGGGCGAACGCATCATCCTGACGCCCCTCAGCGCCCCGGTGGCCGGGGCCAGGGTGCTGGATGAAGCCGATCTAGGGAAGGAGGAAGGGGACGAAGCGGAGGAGCCGGAAGCCGCCGCGGCGGCCCCCTGAAGGCGACCATGAAAGGAATCATTCACTGGTTCAGCCGCAACCACGTCGCGGCGAACTTCCTGATGCTGGTGGTGGTGCTGGCGGGGCTCTACACCTGGTTCCAGCTCCGGAAGGAAATCTTTCCCGAAATCGCGATCGATGCTGTGGCGGTGCGGGTTCCCTATCCGAATGCCAGTCCGGAGGATGTGGAGGAGGGCGTCGTCATTCCGATCGAGGAGGCGATTGCGGGAATCAACGGGGTGAGCGAGATCAATTCCAGCGCGGTGGAAAACGTCGGGGTGGTCACAGTCGAGGTCGAGACGGGCTACGATGTGCGGGAGGTGATGGACGACATCAAGACGCAGGTCGATGCGATCGAGAACTTCGCGGAGAACGCGGAAAGTCCGATCCTGGAGGAGCTTGTCATCACCGCCCAGGTCATGAGCATTGCGGTGTCGGGAGACACCGACGAGCGGACCCTTCGAAAGATCGCGGAGGACGTGAGGGACGGCCTGCTCGATTTCAAACCGAAGAAGACCAACCCGTTTCAGGCCGACACCGAGATCACGAAGGTGCAACTCGCGGCGGTGAGGCCCTACGAAATCTCGATCGAAGTGTCGGAGGACACCCTGCGTCGCTACGGGCTTTCCCTGGGTCAGGTGGCGGAAGCGGTCCGGCAGTCGTCGGTGGATTTGCCGGGCGGGTCGGTCAAGACCGCGGCGGGGGAGGTCGTCATCCGCGCCCTTGGACAGCGCGGAAAACGCGACGACGCCCTGGCGTTCGAAGACGTGGTGGTGATCACCGGGAAAGACGGCTCCACCGTGAAACTGGGGGACATCGCGACGATCGTGGACGGGTTCGCGGACGTGGACCTGGAGAACTCCTTCGACGGCCGCAAGGCGATCCTGATCAACGTCTTCCGCACCGGCGAGCAGGATACCTTGCGAATTGCAGACGCCGTGCGCGAATATCTCGACGAGGCCCGCACGGATTATCCGGAGGGCATCACGCTGGAGGTCTGGAACGACACCAGCATCTATTTAAGGGGCCGCCTCGCCCTCCTGAGGCGCAACGGCTTGTGGGGGCTGGGGCTGGTGTTCGTGGTCCTGGCGCTCTTCCTGCGTCCCACCCTGGCCTTCCTCGTCGCGCTGGGAATTCCGGTGTCGTTTGCGGGCGGGATCTGGTTGATGCCCCACGTCGGGATCTCGATCAACATGATCTCGCTCTTCGCCTTCATCCTGGTGCTCGGGATCGTGGTGGATGATGCGATCGTGGTGGGCGAGAACGTCTACCGCCGCATGCGCAGCGGGGAAGATCCGAAGGAGGCTTCGTGGAAGGGAACTCACGAAGTGGGGGTGGTGGTGATCTTTGGCGTGGTGACCACCATGGTGGCCTTCACGCCCATGCTGGGGCTGAGCGGGGTGAGCGGGAAGATCTGGCCGAACATTCCGCTCATCGTGATTCCAACTCTGATGTTTTCCCTCCTGCAGTCGAAGCTGGTTCTGCCCGCCCACCTTGCGCTGCTCAAGCGAAGCGATCCGGACCGGAAGGTGTGGTATCTGTCACGGTTGCAACGCAAGGTGTCAATGGGGCTGGAGAAGTTTGTCGTCAAGATCTACAGTCCGTTCCTGAAGAGGTGCCTGCGCTACCGTTACGTGGTGGCCTCCGTCTTCATCGCGCTCTTCCTGCTGACCTTCTCCCTGGTGCTGGGAAAGCGGATCAGGAGCCAGTTTTTCCCGGAGGTGGAAGCCGATCTGGTCATTGCGCGTTACGAACTACCTCGGGGGGTGCCCTTTGAAGCGTCCCGGGCTGCGACCGCGAAGCTGGAGGAGAAGGCACTCGAGATTCAGTCCAAGTACCGGAACCGCGAGGGGAAACCGGTGGTGAATCATCTTCTGGCAAGCGCGGGGATTCAGCCCTTCATCACGGAATTCTCGCCGCAGGGCCCACCCGCTGCCACCAACATCGGGGAGTTGACGATGGAGCTGCAGCCCTCCGCGACGCGCGACATCACGGCGGAAGAACTGGTGAAGGAGTTTCGCGAGGCCGTCGGGCCGATCGCCGGGGCGGTGGAATTGACTTTCGTGGCGCAGGCGGCGGGGGGCGGAAACGCCATCGACCTCCTGGTGACCGGGAAGGACCTCGCGGAACTTCGTGCCGCCACGGAATTTTTGCGTGGGCAACTGGAGAGTTACAAGGGCGTGATCGATCTGGCCGACAGCGACCGGCCCGGCAAGCGCGAGTTGGTCTTCCGGGAACTGACTCCGGAAGGACGGGCGCTTGGCATGCGTCTGCGGGAGGCCGGGGCGCAGGTGCGGCGGGCCTTCTACGGCGACGAGGTGCAGCGCTTGCAGCGGGGGAGGGACGAAGTGAAGGTGATGGTGCGCTATCCCGAAGAGGAACGGAAATCCGTCGAGAATTTCGAGCAGATGAAGCTGCGGAGCCTGGAAGGGGCGGAGGCGCCGCTTCCGCAGGTGGTGGTGGCGGTCGAGCGGCGGGGGCGTGACACGATCCGGCGGGTGGATCGCAAGCGTGCGATTCGAATCACGGCGGACGTCGACAAGAGCCAGGCCAACGCCAACGAAGTGGTGGCGACCTTCAAGAAAGAGGCTCTGCCGCAGCTCGCCACGCGGTTTCCCGGTGTCAGCTTTTCCTTCGAAGGCGAGCAGCAGGACCAGCAGAAAAGCGTGAAGGAAATTGGGATCGGATTCGTTTTCGCTCTCATCGCGATGTACGTCCTGATGGCAATTCCGCTACGCTCCTACCTGCAGCCCCTCATCATCATGTCGGTGATTCCCTTCGGAATCGTCGGGGCGGTGATCGGGCACATCGTCATGGCGACCGAGCTGAGCATCATGTCGATGTGCGGGATCGTGGCCCTGTCGGGGGTGGTGGTGAACGACAGCCTGGTGCTGGTGGATTACGTGAACCGGCACCGCAAGGAGTCCAGGTCGATTGTGGAGGCTGCGCTGCGGGCGGGGGGAGTGCGCTTCCGGGCCATCCTCCTGACCTCCCTGACCACCTTTGCGGGACTGATGCCGATGTTGCTGGAGACCGACATGCAGGCCCGCTTCCTGATCCCGATGGCGATTTCCCTGGGCTTCGGGATTCTCTTTGCCACCACCATCACCCTCATCCTGGTGCCCTCGGTGTACGTGATGCTGGAGGACTTGAAGCGGATCTTTGGGTGGTTGATCGCGAAGAAATACGACCCGGACCAGGCCTCGATCGAGGAGATCGACCTTCCGGCCAAGTGAGGTTCTTCCGGGAGGAGGTTCCCCCACAAGAATGACGCCCGGTGGTGCCGAAGCAGCCACCGGGCGTCGCCCTGCCTTGCCGTATAGGAATTCGGAAAGTAGTTTTCTGAGGGAAAAGGGGGTTACTGGCCGGGAACGTAGATTTCCGAACCCCTGGCAAGGACGAGGTTACTCTTAAAATCCCAGCCATTGAGTGCGTTCAATTGCTTCGGGGTGGTGCCATGTTTTTCGGCGAAGGCGCCGAAGGAAATTTCATCCATGACGATGATCGAGGATATCGTCTTGGGGGCGGGAGTGGGCTCGGTCACGGTCCCGGGCGCCTTGTTCTTTTTGGTTTCCGCCACGGGAGTCGCCTTGGCGGCGGGCTTGGGAGCGGTCTCCGTCTTCTTCACCGGGGCCGGCTTCTTGGCGGAGGCGGTCTTGGCGGCCGGTTTGTCGGGATCCGGGGAGGTCGAGCGCAACGCGATGGTTTTGGTCTGGGCGCGGGCCAGGCCGGGGGTGGAGGGCTTGCCGCCGATGGCAATGTCCTGGCCGATGATGATCTTGTCGCCGATTTTCGGATTGAGGGAGCGAAGGCCGGCCATCGTCAACTTGTGCTTGCGGGCAATGCCATAAAGGGTGTCGCCACGGCGGACCTGGTAAGTGTCGGAAGGCTTGGCGGCCGGAGCGGGGGTAGGCTGGGAAGCCGGCTTCTCCACCACCTGGGCCTTGGCGGCGGGATCGGCCGGAGCCGGTGCGGGCACTTTGGCCTGGGCCGGGAGGCTGAGCTGTTGGCCACTGCGCAGCCGGGTGGGATCCGCGATTCCGTTGCCCTTCATCAGGGCCTCGGCGGAGGTGTGATAGCGGCGGGCGATGGAAGAGAGGGTGTCGCCAACTTTGACCGTATAGGTCGCGGCGGGGGCGGGATCCACCGGGGAGGCCGCGGCAATGCTAGGCTCGATGCCGCGGGCGCGCTGGCGCTCAAGGGCCAGCTGGCTGTGGAGACTCTCGATCTCCGTCTCAAGAGTGCGAATCTGGCGTTCCTGCTCCGTGCAGCGGGCACGAAGAATGTCCAGTTCGGGGCGGCCTTCGGCCACGAGGGCGACCGGGCCGAGAAGCAGGATTGAGGCGTATGCAAGGGGCTTCATGACAGAAGCAAATTTTTTCAAAAATACTAAATTAGGCAAACGTATTTTCAATAAAACTTGATAATATTTTAAAATATGAGTGGTTTTGAGTGGAAAACCGGGGTGCAAGGGGTCCGGTGGGGCAGTGCAAGGGGACCCTTTGGGGTGTTCAGGCGCCCAAATCGAGGGGGGCGGGACGGGGCTCGCCACGGGCGGGAAGGATCATGCGCACCTCCTGGGAAGGAAGCCACCCGCGGGTTCCGTCGGCGAGTTCGAGGTAGGTCCAGGGGCCGCGGCGGGCGAGAGGCCGGCAGAGGCTGCCTGGGGGGACAGAGATGACTTTTTCGCTGGTGCTGCTGGCCTCGGTTCGGGCCGTGGTGAGGTCGGCACTGACCACGATTCCGCGTTCATCGATGGGAGCGAATTCTGCATCGCGTGGGTAAAGGTAGAGAGTGACGAGGCCTGCGAGGGCGGCGAGGGGGCCCGCCGCCACGCTGGTCCACACCAGGGCGCGGAGGGCCTTGGAGAGAGCGGCGAAGAATCCCAGGGCGGCGAGAGCGGTGAGCCAGAGGCCCCCGAACATGAGATTGCGGAAGAGGGCGCGGTCGAACTTGCCGAGGGTTTCCTGGTAGGCGGGGCGCGGGATGGTGATGGCGCCGGTCTTTCGTTTCAGGAATCGGAGGTTCTGCCGGGCTTCGGCATGGTGTGGGTCGAGAGAGAGGGCGCGGTGGTAGAAGAGGGCCGCCAGTCCCCGTTCTTGGAGTTGAAAGTGACAGTTGCCGATATTGTAGAGCAGGTCGGCGGGAAGGTTCCCGTCCGGGTGAGCACTCTGGTAGAGTTCGATGGCGGCGCGATAGGACCCTTCGTTCCAGGCGGCCTGGGCCTGTTGGTAGAGTCCTTCGGGGGGGGCGGGCGCGGCGGCCGGGCATTGCCCCGCGAGAACAAGGGTTGCCAGGAGCAGGATGGGCAGCATCGCGGAGGCCCGTTCACGGAGGTGGCGGATAATTTTGCTCCGCTCCTCGCCGGCGAGTTGGGCCTCGGCCGCGTCGGGGCGGTAGCAGTCCCTGTCGCGACGTTCCAGGAGGGCTTCGATCTCTTCATCGCGACGGCTGCCTGGAATCCACGACTCGATGAATCTACCAGAGGCCCGCAGGAAGTCGCGCAGGCTTGGACCGGACTGATCGACGAAGGCGAGGTCCCGCAGGATGGCCTGTTCCCGGGACGAGCGACGGAACCTGGGAAGCACGCGGCGCCGCACGATTCTGATCAAGAGCGCGATCGCGAGGCCGGCCGGGAGGAGGTGCCAGAATCTCCACCATCGGGAGCGGGCGTGAGGCCGCGAGCGGGCGGAGGGATCGACGAGTCCGAGGATGCCTTCCATCTCTTCCACCGGTGTGCTGAGATTGGGGAGGACCGCGAGCGGGGCGCGGGAACTGCGGGGAGCGGCTCGCACCTCGAAGGGAGTGGGTGCCGTGCTGATGGTGTCATAGCGTTCTTCCTCCGGATTGAAAACGACGAGCCGGAAGGGCGGAATGACCCGCTGCGCTCCGATGGGTCGGATGATCTGGCTGAAGGTGACGACGCCGCTGACATCGCGGCGTTCTCCCTGGCGGGGGAGGCGGCTGGGCGGGTAGGTTTTCCAATCCGACTCGTCCGCCGTCAGTTGGGGGGCTTTGAGGGCATCGAGATTGCCGATCCCGGAGACCGCGACGCGCAGCGAGATGGGATCGCCTTCCTGCAGGCCGGCGGTGTCGGCAAGAGCGGAGAGGCTGAAGCGGCCCACCGCGTTTTCGAATCCGGGCGGAGCATTGGGAGGGAGGGCGCGGGCCTCGAACCCGATTTTCGGAATTTCGAGCTGCCTGGGGATATTCTGGCGGAGGTTGATGCCGCGGTTCGATACCTGGACGGCAAAGGTGAGGCGGGCGTGGCCCGGTCCGAGCGAGACGGCTCCGGTCCGGATCGCGGTCACGGTGCTCCGGTAGCAAATGCTGCGGTAGTCCTGGCCGCCCATTCGCACCTTGGTCTGGAACAGGCGGGGAGTGAAGGGAGAGGTAATCGGGACTTTCGAAGATTCGAAGCGCCAAGCGACCACCCCGTCGTGCTCGAGTTCCGCGATGCTGGCGTCGGTGACGGCGAGATGTTCCGGAAGGTAGACCTTGGCTTCCGCGGAAATCGTTTCACCTTCGTAGGGGACGCGTTTCGGCACGAAGGCGGTGCTGGCGAACCGGAACTCCTTGTCCACCAGGCGGTCGGTGTTCCAGGCCGTATCGGGGAGCGGGGCGACGTGCAATTCGACCGGTTGTGAACGCAACTTTTCTCCATTCACGGTCAACTCGAAGGGCGGGACGGTGTGGGTGCCCGCCGCATAGGAACCAATGGAAAACTGGTAGAGGTAGAGTCGTTCGCGAGTGCTCTGGGGCAGGGTGTGATCGTCGAGGAGCCTGATGGACAGGCCGGCCGCGCGGGGCGCCTGTGGGGTGCCGTCGGGCCGCGTGTTGGAGAGGACCCAGAGCCAGAGTTCGGTTTGTTCTCCCGGGACGGTGAAGGCCGAGCCCAGCCAGGACTTGAGCTCCAACTGGGCCCGCGCTCCCGGGGAGGCGAAGAGCAGGACGACCAGGGCGGCGCAGAGAACTGGAAGAATTGTCTTCAAGCTTACCAGTCTTTCTCGGCACGCGGCAGGTTTCGGAAACGCAAGGGTACCGGGCGGGCATCGAAGTCGGCGTTGTCGCCAAGAATACGCCGGGCAAATTCTTCCGGAGTTTCTCCGGGCCGTGGACTCGGGGCGGATTCGGCGGGCTTCGGCTCATCCTCGCCGTTTGCGCCCCGCGGATCGGGGTCCGGATTTTCGGGGTCCTCGGGTTGAGCGGGAGGGCTCTCGCCGGGATCTCTCTTCGGGTCGTCCGGCGGGCTCTGATTCGGATCGCCCGTCTTGCCTCCCTGATCCGGATCTTTTTTTTCCGGGTCGGGATCCGGTTCGGGCGGCGGCTGGGCTTCCCGCTGCTCCTCCTGCTTCTTGCGCAGGTCCTGGAGTCGCTGCAGAACGCGGTCGCGATTCTGGCGGGCTCTCTCGTTTTCGGGGTTCAGGCGCAGAACTCCATCGAAGTGGCCGATCGAATCGCGCCAATAGACGATGGTGGCCTCCACCGCCTGCGGGCCGGGAGGCTGGTCGGATTTTCCACCCTCCAGGAGGGCGAGACCCTTGTAGAACTGCGTGTTTCCGAGCCCGTAGTGGGCGTGTTCCTGCACGGTCTCGTCGCTGGAGAGCAAGGCGCCGGAGTAGGCGTGCGAGGCGCGCCCGAAATTTTGGAGGCGGTAGGCGGCTGCCGCTTCGCCGAGCAAGAGGCGGGTGCGCCGATTGCCCTGCGCCTTGGCGACCTCCTGTTCGAAAAGCTCCAGGGCGCGTTGGTGGTCGCCCTCGTGGTAGGCCCGCCCGGCCGGGGTGCGGGGGAGGAGGCCGGCCTCGCCCCGTGGCGAGAAGACCGCCAGGGCCACGAGGAGCGCGGCGGCTTGCCGGGTCGAGAAATTCCAGGTCGTGTTGAGGAGCATGCCTACCACAAAGAGTACCATAGAGGGAACGAGAAACCATTGAAAGCAGGGGATGGCGACCAGCCGCTTGCTGCCTTCCATTTCGAACTGGTCGAGACGCTGCACGGCGAGTTCGAGGTTGGCCGAGAAGCTGGGCCCGGAGCCGGTCGTGTAGAAGCCACCGGTGCGCCGGGCCAGGAGACTGAGGGATTCGCTGTTCAGGCGGCTGAGGACGAGGTTGCCCCGGGGGTCGTGCAGTTTCCCGTCGCGGGAGGCCGCATCCGGGATGAAGGAGCCCTCATCGGTCCCGAACCCGGCCGTAAAGATGGCGACTCCCGCTTCGTCGGCAACTTCCGCGGCGTCTTCGATTCCGCCTCCGTGACTTTCCCCATCGCTCAGGATGATGAGGGCGTTGTTGCGCTGACCGGTTTCCTTGAAGGACTTGGTGGCGAGTTTCACCGCGCTGGGAAGATCCGAACCGCTCCGCGGAATCCACTCGGATTCCGTGTCCTGGAACTCGAGCTGGTGGAAGGCTTCACGCAGCGCGCCGTGATCGACGGTGAGGGGCGCCTGCAGCCACGCCACGCCGGAGAATGCGATGACGCCGATCCGGTCGTTGGGGAAGCGATCTAACAACTCGAGGGCGGCTGCGCGGGCGGCGCCGATCCGGTTGGGGGTCTCGTCAGTGGCGAGCATGGAGCGCGACACATCGACGGCGAGGATGATGTTGCGGCCCCGGATCGTGTCCGGCCGATCGCGGAATCCGGCATTGGGGGTGGTCAGGGCGGCAATCAGGAAGGCGAACCCGAGGAGGAGGGTCCCGAAGGAGAACCAGCGCAGGAGTTGGGGCCGCTCGTGCACGAGAATCGGCCGCAGGCGTTCCGCCACCAGTCGCCGCCATCGATTCCCACGTCCGCGGGAGGCCAGGATGGCACCCAGGATCATCATGGGGATGATCAGGAGGAGGAGAAAAAATTCTGGATGCTCGAAACTCATGGGGATCAGGGCGCCGGAGGAGGGTTGAGGGCGAAGGCGCTCAGGGAGAAGAAGGCACCGAGGAAGGTGGCGCCGATGCACCAGGGGTAAAGTTCCACGGCATCGACGACGGTCTGGCGCTTCACGTCGGATTTCTCGAGGTCGTTGATGCTCGCAAACGTATCGCGAAGGCCTTCGGTGGTGGTGGCGTGGTAGTACTCCGCTCCCGTGATGCGGGCGATCTTGCGCAGGGTATCGGTATCGAACTCCTGGCGCGGCACGGAGGTTCGTCGGGGCGAGAGTCGCCCGCCGACGCTCCCGATCGCGACGGTGTAGACCCGCACGTTTAGCGTCGCGGCCAGCCGCGCGGCCTGGACGGGATCGAGTCTCCCAGAGTTGCTGTCGCCGTCGGTCACGAGGACGATGATCTTGCTTTTGGCCTGGCGCTTGGTGAGACGTGTAGTGGAGGCGGCGATGGCGGAGCCGATGGCGGTTCCGTCGGCCTTGATGTCACCGAGCCGCATGCGCTGCATGTTCGAAACGAGCCAGTTGTGGTCGAGAGTGATGGGGCTGACGGAGTAGGGCTGCACGCCGAAGGCCACCATCCCAATGCGGTCGTCGGGGCGCTGCGCGATGAAGCTCTCGATCACATTTTTGGCGGCGTCAATGCGCCGTTGGGGGAAGCGCGTCCGCTTGTCGCCATCGACAAAATCGTCGATTTCCATGGAGCGGGAGAAGTCGAGGGCGATCAGGATGTCGATCCCGCTGGCGGTGCGCGCCGTGTAGGAATTTCGCCACTGCGGACGAGCGAGTGCGAGGATCCCGGCGAGGAGGGCGAGACAAATGAGAAGCGGAGTGAAGGATCCGAAGCGTTCGCGGGGAGTGCTGCCCACGGTGGCGAGGATGGCGAGGGAGGGAAAGTCCACTCCCGCGTCGGAGCCGCGGGTGTTGCGCAGGAAGAGGAGCGGGGGGATGAGAAGCAATCCCAGCAACCACCAGGGGTCGTGAAAGACGAAGTGCTGGAAGGATCTGCTCATGCCACTTTTCGATCGCGGGTGGACTCCAACCCCTGCAGGACCTCGAGGCAGGAATCGACCAGTGGGGCCGCGGCCTCCTGGTCGGAGTGCGAGGGGCCGTATTTGGCGCTTGCGAGTTGATTCAGGAGGGGTGCGAGGCGCGCTTGCGCGCCGGCTGGAAGCTCCCGCAAGGCATCGTCACGCATGATGAATTCTTCGTGCGTCTCGTAAAGAGCCGGTTCCTGCAAGGTGACGACAAGATAGTGCCTCATGATAAGCGACGCCTCGGTCGCGACATCCGCCAACGATCGGCCCGGAAGGGAAATTCGCAACTCTTCGAAAGCCCGGCGCGACTCGCCGTAAAACGAAAGCTCGGGAGGAGTGGGAGCCACTTTGCGCCGGAGAATAAAGTAGAGGAAAAAGCTGGCGGCACCGAACACGAGGGTGGCGAGTGTGATCCAGAACCAGACCGGCACCTCGATCCCGGGCAGCAGGGGACCGGGATCCGCGATGTCGTGAAGGTCGTCGCCGGGCGCGGCCATGGGAATTCATCAGTGAGTCTTGCGCAGGGCGTGGCGTTTCAGGAGGCGGTGGAGGGCGGGAAGGTAGTCACTGGTAGTGGAGAGTGTGGCGTTGTCGATACCGAAGCGTTTGAATTGCTTGCGCAGTCCCTCGCGATGGCGGCGGGTGAGTTTGCGGTAAGCCATCCGGACGTTGGAGTTGTGGGTATTGACGATGCTGCGGCGACCGGTTTCGCGGTCTCGAAAGACGACCTTTCCGACATCGGCGATGCTTTTTTCGAGCGGGTCGGAAAGTTGCAGTGCGATCGTTTCGTGTTTGCGCGCGAGGGTGCCGAGGGTCTTGCCCACGTCGGTATCGAGGAAATCGGAGATGAGAAACACGAGGGCGCGGCGGCTCAGGGAGTTGGTGAGGAAGGTGCAGGCGGCGGGGAGATTGGTCTGAGGCCGTTCAGGGCTGGCGGTGAGAATTTCGCGAACACTGCGCAAGACCTGCCGGCTACCCTTCACGGGAGGGAGGAAGAGAAGCGGCTCGTTGGCGAAGAGGAGCAGGCCGACCTTGTCGCCATTGTCGCGGGCGCTGAAGCCGAGGACGGCCGCCACCTCCGCGGCCAGCTCGCGCTTGCTGAAGTAGGAACTGCCGTAGACCGTGGAGCCCGACACGTCGACGGCCAGGATCACGGTGAGTTCACGCTCCTCGCGGAAGGTGCGGATGTAGGGTGACCCCATCCGTGCCGTGACGTTCCAGTCGATGAAGCGGATTTCGTCGCCGTGCTGGTACTCGCGGAACTCGTCGAAGTCGAGGCCCTGGCCCTTGAAGGAGGAATGGTACTCCCCGGCGAAGGACTCCCTCACGAGACGCTTGGCACGGATTTCGAGGCGCCGCACGCGCTTCATGTTTTCCTCGATGGTGGCAGGATCCAGCATGAAATCGGAGGTCGGTTACCGGGTGTCGGGCGGCTTCGGAGGCGGTGAGAGGAATGAAGCGGAAGAGTCGCGTGGTGGGAGCCTCATCACGGGCAGCTGGCAAGGGATGGCTGATCTCACGGCACCGGCACCTTCGAGAGGATCCGCTCCACCAGCATGTCCGGATTGAGGTCCTCCGCTTCCGCTTCGTAGGAGAGCAGGACACGGTGGCGAAGGACGTCGCGGGCGAGGAGCTTGACATCCTGGGGAGTGACGAAAGCGCGGCAGTCCATGAAGGCCCGCGCGCGGCAGGCGAGGGCGAGATTGATGGAGGCCCGGGGGGAGGCGCCGGCGCGGATGAGAGCCTTCAGCCCGGTGTCGATCTTGGCCGGATAGCGGGTGGCACTGACGAGATCGACGATGTACTCCCGCACCGCGGGATCGATGTAAATTTCGTCCAACACCTTGCGGCTGGATTCGATCGTGGCGGCGTCGACGACCTGGCGGGTCTTCTCGACCGGGGAGGTCGCCGCCATGCGATCCATGATGAGGAGTTCTTCTTCCTTGCTGGGATAGCTGACGGAGACCTTGAGCAGGAACCGGTCAAGCTGCGCCTCGGGCAACTGGTAGGTGCCTTCCTGGTCGATGGGGTTCTGCGTGGCGAGGACGAGGAATGGCGAGGGGAGGGCATAGGTCTGGTCGCCCAGGGTGACCTGCCGTTCCTGCATGGCTTCGAGGAGGGCGGACTGGACCTTGGCGGGAGCGCGGTTGATCTCGTCAGCGAGGATGATGTTGGCGAAGATGGGGCCAAGCTTGGGGGCGAAGGTGCGCTGGTCCGGGTTGTAGATCATGGTGCCGATCAGATCGGCCGGGAGCAGATCGGGAGTGAACTGGAGGCGCGAGAAGCCGAGCTTGAGGGTCCCGGCGAGAGATTTCACCGCGAGGGTCTTGGCGAGGCCCGGCATTCCCTCGAGCAGGATGTTGCCATTGCACAGGAGGCCGACCAAGAGACGATCGACCAGTTGGTCCTGGCCGACGAGGACGCGCGAGATCTCCTCCTTTACCGTGCCCACCCAGTAGCTGGCTTGCGCGATCTTTTCGGAGAGCTGTTGGGGATTGGTGGAGGCGGTCTGCATGAGCGCAAAGCAATGAACGGCTACAAGGGACCACCTTGCAACGTCAAATAGCCGTGAGGCCGGTCAGACCGGAGTTTGGTGCCCGAGAGAGAGCCGAAAGCGGGAGGCCAGGGGCCCGCGAGGGACCTAGTAGCGATCTCGGCCGCGACCGCGATCACCCCGGTCACGTCCGCCACCGCGCCGATCGCCGCCACCGCGCCGATCGCCGCCGCCGCCGCCACCGCCGCCGCCGCCGCCGCCGCCGCCACCGCCGCCACCGCCGCCACCGCCGCCACCGCCGCCACCGCCGCCGCCACTGCGGGGAGCGCGCTCCTGAGCTTCGCTGACCCGGAGGGAGCGGCCGCCCAAATCGTGGCCCTCGAGGTTGTTGATGGCAGCCTCGCCGAATTCACGGCTGCTGAGGGTCACGAAGGCGAAGCCGCGGGGACGGCCCGTTTCGCGATCCATGGGGATATGCAGGTCGACCACCGATCCAAATTCGTTGAACAGGGTGCGGATATCGTCCTCGGTGGCTGTGAAGGGCAGATTGCCCACATAGAGTTTCATCGTATTGTCTTGAAACTCCGCGCTAAAACTTTGGAAAACCGGAGGGCTCTTGGCAGCGGTGCTCGAAGAGCGACCGGATGAAAGGGCCGGTAAACCGGGCGTGCCGAACTTCGGCGCGGATGTGGTCAACTAAGCCGAATCCGGCCTCAAGGCGAGAGAATTCTCAGAGATTGTTGGGCGGGAGAGGGAGGGGCGGGGCCCTACCAGCAGCAGCAATTCGAGAGCAGGCCCGCGACCGTGATGAGGAGGGCGAGACGCAGTGTCATGGAGGGGATTGTAGTGGCCAGCGGCGGGCCTGTCGAGGCCCGATGCGGGGCGCCCCGTGGCTTCCAATCCCGGGAGAGGCTGTCCCGGGGTTGGCTCCCCGGCGGGAAGGGGGCGAATCGGTTCGGCGGGCCGGGAGAAAATCGCGTCGACCGTGTTGTTGCGGGCCGCTAGAGAGGGGCCCGTGAGAATCGGGATCGTCGCACATCCACGCAAAGCCAAGGCTCCGCAGGCGTTGCGGCGGGTGCGGGATGTCCTGGAAGGCCGGGGATTCGGAACCACCCTGGAATCCGTAACGGCGGGCCTGCTCGGCGAGTCCGGAGTGGACCAGTTCGGGCCGGAGGTCGATCTGCTCATCTCGCTGGGGGGCGA
>CAUZKZ010000021.1:0-23600 GCA_963580345.1 Verrucomicrobiia bacterium
TTGCCGGCGCTATCAATGGCACGTAGTTAAGGCGGATCTTCGTCACTGGCCATCTTTGGCAGCCGGTGCGGCCGCCCTACAATTGTAGGCCGGGCGCTCCGCCTGGCGATGGATCGATGCGCTTAATCACGTGCCATTCCGGACTGACAACTTCTTCTCGGGGTATCTCCCGCCATGGCGGGATCAACCCCGCGCTACAAGCTCGGATCCCTAACGGGATCATTCCCTAACGACATTGGCCCGGGCGACGAGGGGGACCGACAACCTGGGCCCGGCCAGACTGCGGCGGTCGCGTTACGCCAGGATTTCCTTCCGCACTTTGCCCTCGTCGGTGGGGCCGATGAGTCGTGAGTTCAGGCCGCTGCGCATCACGCCGAACTTGAAGGGATCGAGGCCGAGTTGATGCAGGATGGTGGCCTGCAGGTCGCGCACACTCATGGGATTCTCGGTCGGGTAATAACCGATGTCGTCGGTCGAGCCGAAATTGAGGCCGCCCTTGATGCCGCCGCCGGCCATCCACATCGTGAAAGCGAAGGGGTGGTGGTCGCGACCCACGAACTTCCCGTAGCGTCCTCCGCGGTTCTCGCGCATGGGGGTGCGCCCGAATTCTCCGCCCCACACCACGAGGGTTTCCTCCAGCAATCCGCGCTGCTTGAGATCGCGAATCAGGGCCGCGATGGGGCGGTCGATCTGCTGCGTCTTGACCGGCAGGTGGGTCTTCATGTCCTCGGGCTGCGAGGAGCCGTGGTGATCCCACCCCCAGTCGTAGAGCTGCACGAAGCGCACGCCGGACTCGACCAGGCGCCTGGCCAGGAGGCAGTTGTTGGCAAAGGCCGGGTCGTCTGCCGCCGCCACCGGCTTGTCGCCCACCGACTTGATGTCGGCCGTCGACTGGGCCCCCGGCTTGGCGCCGTACATCTCGAGGATGTGGGCGGGCTCGCGCGAGATGTCCATCACCTCCACCGCCGCGGCTTGCATGCGGTAGGTCAGTTCGTATTGCGCGATGCGTGAAATCGTTTCCGGGTCGCCGATCTCGCGGTGCTGGAGTTCGTTGAGTTTGCGCAGGGCATCGAGCTGCCGCCGCCGCGTGGCGCGGTCGAGCCCCTCGGGATTGGAGAGATAGAGGACCGGATCGCCCGTGTTGCGGCACTGCGTGCCCTGGTAAACGCTGGGCAGGTAGCCGCTCGCCCACACGCTCTTGCCGGCGCTCGGAGTGCGGCCCCCGGACGCCAGGACCACAAACCCGGGCAGGTTCTCGTTCTCGGAGCCGAGGCCATACGTCACCCACGAGCCCATGGAAGGACTCCCGAAGCGCGGGTCGCCGGTGTGGAGCAGAAGCTGGGCCGGCGAGTGGTTGAACTGGGTGGTGAACATGGAGCGGATCACGCAGAGCTCGTCCGCCACGGTGGAGAGATTCGGGAGCAGTTCACTGATCCATGTCCCGGCGCCCCCATGTTGCTTGAAATCGTAGAGCGGTCCCATCATGACGGGATTCTTGCCCGGCTGGATGAAGGCGAAACGTTTCCCCTCGAGGTATTCCTTGGGACACGGCTTGGCGTCGTGCTTCACGAGCTCCGGCTTGTAGTCGAAGAGCTCGAGCTGGGTGGGCGATCCCGCCATGTGCAGGTAGATGACGTTTTTGGCCCTGGCCGGAAGCGGACCCTTGTGTGGTGCCAGCGGGTTGGGCGCGTCGATTCCCTCGGCCCGCCCGGGTTTCCCCATCATGGTCGCCAGGGCGGCTCCGCCCAATCTGAGTCCGCCCCGCGCCAGGAAGTGGCGCCGCGTCAGGGCCTGCAGGTAGCGTTCGTGTTCCGTCACGGATTTATCCTTTCGTCAGCACTTCGTCGAGGTTCAGCAATACGTTCGCCACCACCGTCAGGGTCGCAACCTCAACCAACTTCATCCCTTCGGGCAGAGGCCCCAACGGCTTGGTTGCGATCGCCGAGGCAGATTCCTGGTCCTTTTCGTAGACCTCGCGCTGAGCCTGGAAGAGTTCCCGCAGGGGCTCTCTTTCGACGGCCCGCGGTTTCCTCCCGGTGACCAGTTCAAAGATCGCCTCCAAATGATCTGCAGAGCTCTTCCCAGGACTCTCCGCAACGACTCGGCGCGCCAGAGCTTGCGCCGCTTCCTTGAAGACGGGATCGTTGAGGGTCACCAGGGCGGCGGTGGGGGTGTTTGTCCTGATGCGCCGTGGCACGCACACCTCCCCGCTCCCGGCGTCCATCAGGAGGAAGGACGGATAGGCGGAAGTCCGCTTCGCAAAGGTATACAGCCCACGGCGGTAGCGATCCTCTCCCTCGCTCGTCACCCACTTGTGCCCGTTGTAGACCGACTTCCAGATCCCTTCCGGCTGGGGCGGCATCACGGGCGGACCGTACATCTTGCGGCTGAGAAGGCCGCTCACCGCCAGGGCCTGGTCGCGAATCATCTCCGCTTCCAGGCGAAACCGCGGACCGCGGGCCAGGAGCCGGTTGCGGGGATCGCGCTCCCGCCACTCCGGACGAATCTGCGAGGACTGGCGATAGGTCGCCGACATCACGATCGTCTTGCAGAGCTTTTTCAGCGACCACCGGTGCGCGTCGCGAAACTCGACCGCCAGCCAGTCCAGCAATTCCGGATGGCTGGGCAATTCCCCCTGCGTGCCGAAGTCTTCTTCGGTCTCCACCAGGCCCAACCCGAACATCCGCGACCAGATCCGGTTCACCATCACGCGGGCTGTCAACGGGTTCGCCCCGTCCATCAGCCAGTGCGCGAGGCCCAGCCGATTCATGGCGGCTCCCTTCGGCATGGGATGCAAGGCGCCCGGCACGCCCGCCGCGACTTCGTCCCCGGGGCTGAGGAAGTCTCCCTTCACGAGGAGCCTCGTCTTTCTCCGGCCGTTTTCGGGCAGTTCCTGCATGACCGGCACGGCGGGCGGTTTCATCGCCATGGCCTCCCGCTCCAATTGCCCTTCCAGGTCCGCGAGTTCCTTTCCGGCCGCGTCTTGGTCCGCCCCGGGATCCGCCAGCTTCTTTCGCGCTGCCGCAATCCGGTCCACCAGCGCCTGGTGCCCGGCATAGTGGAATGGCGAGGGCAGCGCGCGCTTCGGTTCATCGCCGCCGCGATCCGCATCGGCGGTCTGGTTGAGAAAGTCGTAGAGCTGGTAGTACTCGCTCTGGGTGATCGGATCGTACTTGTGCGAGTGGCACTTCGCGCAACCGACCGAGAGTCCCAGCCAGATCAGCCCGGTGGTATCGACCCGGTCTTTCACCGCCGCGGTGCGAAACTCCTCGTCGCTGGTTCCACCCTCCGTGTTTGTCATCGTGTGCCGGTGAAAGACGGTGGCCAGCACCTGCTGCGAGGTCGCATTGGGCAGGAGATCCCCGGCCAGTTGCTCGATCGTGAACTGGTCGTAGGGCATGTCGTCGTTGAGGGCCTTGATCACCCAGTCGCGCCACGGCCAGACGGTCCGATGATTATCCTTTTCGTAGCCCTGCGTGTCGGCGTAGCGCGCCAGGTCCATCCACATGCGGGCCCAGCGCTCACCGTAGTGCGGCGACGCCAGGAACCGGTCCACCATCTTCTCGTAAGCGTCCGGCGCCTGGTCGTTGACGAATTCCGAAACCTCCTGCGGGGTCGGCGGCAGGCCGGTGAGATCGAAGCTCACCCGCCGCACCAGGACGCGGTCTTCCGCCCTCTTGGCCGGGCGGAGCTTCTCGGCGCTCAAGCGCGCCAGCACGAAGTGATCGATTCCGTTCACCGGCCCGGCGCCCTCGGCCAGGCTCGGCAGGGCCGGCCGCTTGGGCGGCACAAAGGCCCAGTGCTCCTCGTACTTCGCTCCCGCCTCGACCCAGCTTTTCAGGAGATCGATCTCCTTCGCGGTCAGCTCGCGCTCCGAATCCTCCGGCGGCATCCGCTCTTCGGGATCCTGGTGCGTGATGCGCAGGTAGACCTGGCTCTCCGCGCTCTTCCCCGGGACCACGGCCGGTCCTCCCTTGCGCTCCGCCACCGCTCCCTCGCGCGTGTCGAGGCGCAGCTTCCCTTTCCGTTTGGCCTCGTCCGGTCCGTGACAGGCGAAGCAGTTCTTCGACAGGATGGGACGGATCTCCCGCGCGAAGTCGATCTCGGCGCTCCCTCCGGGCGATGCGGAAAGGAGCACCAAAACTGCCACCGGGCTTACAGGCAAAATCATGATTAACCGCATCAATGGTAGAGATGCTAGCCCCGGAGGCCATCAAATTTGCAGGTGACTCCAAGATAGGCCCCGAAATCGGGAGCCGTGTTCAGCCTTATCCCATCTGAACACTGTACACTGAATACTACTTCCACCAAAATGTGAGCCTCAACCAACCCACCCCTCTCCTCACGCCAACAACTCCCCGCGCACCACGGCATCTCCGGCCGGGCCGACGAGGCGTTGGTCGAGCCCCTGCACCCGGTGGGAGAGCTTGAGGGGGTCGAGCCCCAACTGGTGGAGGATGGTGGCCTGGAGATCCTGCACCGGGATCTTGCCCTCTTTAATGAAGTAACCGAACTGGTCGGTTTCCCCGTGCACGAGGCCCTCCTTCATCCCCCCGCCGGCCATCAGCATGGTGAAGGCGTGCGGGTGGTGATCGCGTCCCAGCAAGTCCTTGCCCTTGTGGGCCTGCCGCATGCAGGTGCGGCCGAATTCTCCGCCCCAGATCACGAGGGTCTCGTCGAGCAGTCCGCGTTGCTTGAGATCGTTGAGCAGGGCTGCCACGGGCCGGTCGACCTGTCCGCACTTCTTGGGCAACTGGTGCAGGAGGTCTTCCTTTTTGTGGCCGCCGTGCGAGTCCCATCCCCAGTCGTAGAGTTGCACGAAGCGCACCCCTTGTTCGACGAGGCGGCGGGCCAGGAGACAATTGTTGGCGAAGCTGGCCTCCCCGGGCGCGGCTCCATAGGTCTCGATGGTTTTCTGCGACTCGCGGGAAATGTCCATGACCTCCGGGACCGAGATCTGCATGCGGTAGGCCAGTTCGTACTGTTCGATCCTCGTCAAAGTCTCCGGATCGCCGATGCTCTGGTGCTGCAATTCATTGAGGTCTCGCAAGGCGTCCAGGCTGCGGCGTTGCCGCTCGCGCGTGATGCCGTCCGGATTGTTGACGAACAGCACGGGTTCGCCCTTTGACCGGCATTGGACTCCCTGGTGCCGGCCCGGCAGGAACCCGGAGCCCCAGACGCTCTTGCCGGCACTCGGTCCCTTGATGCCGGAGACGAGCACCACGAATCCCGGAAGATTCTCGTTCTCGGAACCCAGCCCGTACGAGCACCAGCTGCCCAGCGAAGCAGAGCCCAGCCGCGGGGATCCGGTGTGCAGGTAGAGTTGCGCGGGGGCGTGATTGAACTGATCGGTGTAGAGCGATTTGACGATCGTCAGCTCGTCCACTTTCCCGGCGAGGTGCGGCATGAGTTCCGAAACCCACGCCCCGCCCTGTCCGTGCTGTGCGAACTTGTGCGGCGATCCGAGGAGAACCGGGTGCCCCTTGATGAAGGCGAACTGCTGCCCCTCGATGTACTCCTTGGGGCACTTCTCGCCGTTGTGCTTGATGAGTTCCGGTTTGTGGTCGAAGAGGTCCAGTTGGGACGGCGAGCCGGCCATGTGAAGGTAGATCACGTGCCGGGCCCGGGGCGGGCGGTGTGGCCCCCTCGTCTTTGCGCTCTCCGGCAACGAAGGCTTCCCGAAGAGGTTTCCGCCCAGCGAAGCCATCGCCATCGACCCGAGACCGATGCGGCAGTCGCGAAGGAAATGCCTCCTGGTCCGGTCTCGCAGTTGGATTTCGAGGGGAGTCATCGGCTCAGCCCTTGGTGAGGGTCTCGTCGAGGTTCAGGAGGACGCGGCTCACCAGTGTCCAGGCGGCCAGTTCGGCGGGATCCAGATCTTTCGGCACTTCGCCGAGCACGCTCGACGCGACCTTGCCGGCCGCTTCCGGATCGCCCTGGAAACTCTCCACTTCCTCGCGGAACAAGTCCACCAGGCGCTTCAGTTCGGCATCGCTCGGCGGGCGCACCAGAACCAGTTGAAAGGCGTGCGAAGCGCGGCTCTCCGGCGTGCGATCACTCGCCACATCGAGCATGATGCGGCGCGCCAGGGCCTGCGCGCATTCCTGGTAGACCGGATCGTTCATCGTCACCAACGCGGAGAGCGGCGTGTTGGTGCGAATCCGGCGCACCGTGCACACCTCGCGGCTGGTGGAATCGAAGGCTGTCATCGATGGATACGGGCTGGTCCGTTTCCAATAGGTGTAGAGTCCGCGCCGATAGCGGTCCTCGCCCGTGCTGTTCGACCACGACTCCCGGCTGAAGGCCTCCTTCCACAAGCCGGCCGGCTGGTAAGGCATCACGCTGGGGCCGCACATCTTCCTGCTCAGCAACCCGCTGGCGGCCAGGGCCTGGTCGCGGATCGCTTCCGCGCCCAGCCGGAAGCGCGGCCCGCGGGAAAGGAGGCGATTGCGCGGATCGAGACGCAGGCCGGCCTCCGTCACCCGCGACGACTGCCGGTAGGTGGCGGACGTCACAATGGTCCTGCACAGGCGCTTGTTCGACCAGCCCTCGTCCATGAATTGGCAGGCCAGGAAGTCGAGCAACTCCGGATGGCTGGGCGGCTCGCCCTGCGTTCCGAAATCCTCGCTGGTCTCCACTACGCCGATCCCGAACAGTTCCTCCCAGATCCGGTTTACCGCCACCCGCGCCGTGAGGGGATTCCGCCGGTCCACCAGCCACCTGGCGAGACCGAGTCGATCCGCCGCCGCTCCTGCGGGCATGGGATGGAAGGCCGCGGGAACCCCCGCCTCCACCTTCTCTCCCTTCCGGCGAAAACTGCCCCGTTCATGAATATGGGTCTGGCGCATTTTGTCGGTGGGGAGCTGCCGCATGACAGGAATCTTCGGAACGGACCCTTCCAGTTTCTTCAACTCAGTCTTGAGTTCCTCGAGCGCTTTCGGCGGACTGTCCTGCGACGGCCCGCTCTCCTCGATCGCGGCGATCCGCTTCCGCAGGTCCGCCAGCTTCTCCTGCTGCTGCGGGGTGGGCAACGGCATGGTGGGACGGTTGTCGTTCTGGTCGTGGTCCTCGGTCTGGTTGAAGATCGCAAACAGCCGGTAGTACTCGCGCTGCGTGAGCGGGTCGTACTTGTGCGAGTGACAGGCCGCACACGCCGCGGTCAATCCCATCCAAACCTGCATGGTGGTATTGACCCGGTCGCCCACCGCCGCGGTCCGGAACTCTTCGTCGTCGGTGCCGTTCTCCACGTTCGTCATCGTGTTGCGGTGGAAGGCGGTGGCGAGCCGCTGGTCGGGGGTGGCATCCGGAAGCAGGTCACCGGCAATCTGCTCGATCGTGAATTGGTGGTGGGGCATGTCCGCATTCAGCGCCGCAATGACCCAGTCGCGATAACGCCACATGGTGCGGCCCTTGTCCGATTCGTAGCCGTTGGTGTCGGCATAGCGCGCGAGGTCGAGCCACTTGGAAGCCCACCTTTCTCCATACGCGGGAGAAGAAAGGAGCCGGTCGACGAGGGCTTCGTAGGCCATCGGATTTTCGTCCTTGATGAATTGTTCAACGTCCTCCGGGGTGGGAGGGAGACCGGTCAGGTCGAGCGAGAGCCGGCGGATCAGGGTGTAGCGATCGGCCTCGGGGTTGGGCGCAAGGCCGGACTTCTGCAGCCGGGCCTGAATGAAGTCGTCAATCGGTCCCCGCCGCCAGTCCCCCGCCCCGGGCTGCGGAGGTTGGGGGCATTCGGGAGCGACGAAGGCCCAATGCGGCGCGGCGGGCGCCCCCGGATCGCGCTCCTCCGCCCAGCCCTGCCAGGCTGGGAGCAGGATCATTGCCGCTGCAATTGGGACCGGCTTCTTCATCACGTAACGGTCCGGATCGTATGGCCTGGAGCGCGGGATGCGATCACATTTGCATGTGACAGGAGCGGAGTGACTCGCTCCGCTCCCGGTCTTCAGACATGGCGGGAGTGCCTAGGCCACGATCTTGTGCAGCACCTCGCCACCGATGTCGGTGAGCATGCGAATTCGCCCCGCGTGGCGGTAGGTCAGCTTCTTGTCGTGGAGCCCCATCAGGTCGAGGATGGTGGCATGCGCGTCGCGCACGTGGATCTCCTCTCCCGCTGCCGAGCGCAAACTGTAATCGTCGGTCGCGCCGGCTGTGGCGCCTCCCTTGACGTCACCACCGGCCATCCACATGCAGAGAGCCTTGGAGTTGTGATCGCGCCCGGGATTGTTGCCGGTGCTGGCGCTGGGCACGAAGGGCGTGCGTCCCATCTCGGAGGCCCACACCACCAGGGTCTCCTCCAGCAATCCCCGTTGCTCGAGATCCTGCAGGAGGGCTGCAACCGGCTGGTCGACCTCGCCGCAGCTCTTGATCATGCGGCCTTTGACCCCCCCGTGGTGATCCCAGCTGTCGCCCCCAATCTGCACTCCGTGCACCAGCATGGTGTAGCGCACTCCCCGTTCGACCAACCGTCGTGCCAGCAGACACTGCCGCCCGAAGCCCGCCGTCTTGCCCTTGTCCAGTCCGTAGAGATCGCGCATGGACTGAGGCTCGTCCGAGAGATCCACGATCTCCGGCGCAGCGGTCTGCATGCGGAAAGCCAGTTCGTAGGCCGAGATGCGGGCCTCCAATTCCGAAGCGTCCGGCCGCGACGAGAGGTGCAGTTCGTTGAGGCTCCTGATGGCATCGAACTCGCGGCGCTGTTCCCCTTCCGTCAACGAATTCGGCCGCGCCAGGTTCAGGATCGGCGTCCCCTTTTCGCGGAAGAGCGTCCCCTGGTAGGCCGCCGGCAGGTAGCCGTTGGCCCACACCGCCGCTCCGTTCACCGGGGAGCCCCGCGGATCCTGGATGACGACATACCCCGGCATATCCTGGTTCAGGGTTCCCAGCCCGTACTGAATCCACGACCCGACCGAAGGAGCCCCGGGAAACTGGCTTCCGGTCGTGACATGATAGGTCGAGGGCCCGTGATTCTGGTTGTCGGTCTCGATCCCGTAGATGAAGGCGAGATCGTCGACCCGCTTCGCAAGGTGCGGAAACAGCTCCGAGATCCAACGGCCCGACTTCCCGTGCTGCTTGAATTCGAAGGGACTGCCGACGCAGGCGTGAGGAAAGGAGAGCTTGCCCTGCAGCTCCCCCGAGACCCCCACGTCGCCGGTGATCGGCTTGCCGTGCAGTTCGCGGAGGCGAGGCTTGTAGTCAAAGGAATCCATCTGCGACACACCGCCCTGCATAAAGAGGAAGATGCAATGCTTGGCCTTGCGCCGAAGGTGCGGACGGCGGGGCTCGAGGGGATTGGGCGGGGCGGAGTCCGCGGCGCGCAGGTCGTCGGCCAGCACGCTCCCGAGACCGAGCGCCCCGAGGCCGTTGAAGGCCTGGTGGAAGAAGTTCCGGCGCGTCCCAGGATAGGCGAATGGCGGGCTGTGAATATCAGTCGACATAAACAAATTCGTTGGCGTTATACAGGACCCGGCACAATCCGGCCAGTCCCTTTTCACTCCCGGCAAAGGCGCGCAGTTCGGAGGTTTCCTGCGGGTTCGGGGGCCTGCCAAATGCGATCAAAAACGCTCGTTTGATCCACTCTTCCGGATCATCGCCCGCCTCCTTGCGGACCCGCTCCGCGAAATGCTCGGCCTCCTCGTTGGCAAAGTCGCCGTTGTACATGGCGAGAGCCTGCAGGGGGGTCACCGAGCTGCGGCGGCGCGGGAGGGTATCCTCACACACCAGGCCATCGAAGGTCTGCATGAACGGCATCGTCAGGGTGCGTTGCTGGTAGATATAAATGCTGCGCTTCCTGGCCGTCTCCCCCAGGTCGGTGGCCCACTTGCTCTTGGAGTACTTCACCCGATCCTCCATCCCGTCCGGCAGGGGTGGAAAGATCGGCAAGCCGAACACCTCCCCGCTAAGCCGGCCGCTGGCAGCCAGCACCGAATCGCGCACCGCTTCCGCCTCCAGGCGGCGGCGGTTGGAGCGCCACAGCAGCCGGTTGTCCGGGTCGATCTCCTCCGCGCGCGCTTCGCTGCTCTGCGAGCTCTGTCGATAGGCGCTGGAGGTCACCATGAGCCGGTGCATGGCCTTCAGGCTCCAGTTCTTTTTCAGGAACTCGACCGCCAGCCAGTCCAGCAACTCGGGATGCGAGGGCCCGCCGCTCAGCTTTCCAAAATCGCTGGGCGTCTCAACGATCCCGCGGCCGAAGTGCCGGTACCAGAGCCGGTTCACCATCACGCGGGCCGTGAGCGGGTTGTCGGCGCTGGCGATCCACTGTGCCAGCGCCATGCGGCGGCTCCTGGTGGGCCAGCGCTTGAAAGGATCGAGACGGATCTTGGCCGGCTCCTGGTTTCCCGTCACGCAGCTCGGGAAGCCGGCTTCCACCACCTCGCCCGGATTGTCGTACTCGCCGCGAATCATGACGCGGGAGGTCGGGACGCCCGGTTCGTAGGGCGGGCCATGGGCGTGCCGCAACGACATCGCGAGCGGTCGCAAGCGCTTGAGGTGCTGCGTGATGAAATCCCCCCGCCTGGAGAGAACCCGGTAGCGGCGGCGTTCTTCCCTCGTCACCAGCGGGTTGGCAGGATCGTTGATGGCGTCGTCCAGCGAGTTTCCTTGCCGCCGGTTGGAAATGGCCACGCTGATGTGCTGGTCGTTGCCCCCCACCGCAAGGCAGTACTCCTCCCGATCCTCGGTCGCGGAGTAGACCACCACCAGTGCCCCCTGCCGGTCCTTCAGGAAGGCCGCTTCGCCAGCGGCGCCCACCAGGAAATCGTCGTCGAAGCGCACCGCCGGCGCGCTCGCCTTCCCCAGCGCGTCCAGCACCGGGGTCCGGCTTTCCTCCTTCCGGCGCAGCGCGATTTTCCCGACCTTGTCGATCCACTCCGTGACGGGGGCGCCCTTCGCCGGGTTGGGCGTCTCCGGGTTGGCGTCCAGGTCGGAGCCATCGAGCCAGAACCGCAATCCGCCGGTGGGCGGCCGGACTTCCTCTTTGCCCCCCACCGCGTACTTGGCATCCAGGTAATCCACGAGTTGCTTGCGTCCTCCTTCGTCCAACGGCTTCTCGAAGATCAGGATCTCCGCGAGCTTCCCGTGGAAGGAATTGCCGGGAGCCGCGATTTCGGCCCCTCCCCGCGAATACTGTCCGAGGCCGATATACTCCGGTTTCGCGATCTGCGCGAACCAGTGCCCCTGGTTGCTTCCCACCAGGGTTCCCAGCTCGGCCGAAGCAACTCCATCCGAAAAGTACTCCCACTTCTTCCCGTTGCTGTTGGCGATGGTGAAATGCAATTCGCCGTCGGCGGTTGTCGCCTTGTCGTAGATGTAGTTGTTTCCGAACGACCCACCCTCGCTCTGAATTGTGAAACCGGCGCCGCTCACTTTGAGGCGCTTCTTGAGGTCAGCTTGGAGCACCTTGAATTCCGCTCCCCCGTTGGCCTGTTCCTTCGCCAACTCGGCACGCCGCTTCGCCACCCACTCCTTCTCCCCCTTCCGGTAAAACGCGGCCGGCAGCGGACCGCCGATCTGCAGTCCGTCCCCGCGCTCCGGCGGCATGATCTGCACCGTGTTGAAGAAGGCCTTCATGCGATAGAAATCCTTGGTGGGGATGCGGTCGTACTTGTGATCGTGGCACTTGGCGCAGCCCACCGTGAGCCCGAGAAAGACCGAACTCACCGTCGTGGTGATCTCGCTCAGCATCTCGTGCCGCGTTTCGTCTCCCCGGGGCTCCGTGAAGGGGGCCAGCCGCAGGAAGGTCATCGCCACCACGTATTCCGGCTTGGGAATCGGCAACTCCCCCGCCCCGCCGATCTCATCAAATTCGTCGCCGGCAATCTGCTCCTTGATGAACTGGTCGTAGCGCTTGTCCCCGTTCAGCGAATCGATCACGTAGTCGCGGTAGCGCCACGCCCACGGAAGGTCGGGATCACCCTCGAAGCCGGCCGTGTCGGCGTAGCGCGCGAGGTCGAGCCAGTAGCGCGCCCAGCGTTCGCCGTAGCGCGGGTCATCCAGTAACTTGTCGACCATCTTTTCGTAGGCCCCCGGATCCTCGTCGCGGACGAAGGCTTCGACCTGCTCCGGCGTGGGGGGCAACCCGATCAGGTCGAAGTAGAGCCTGCGGATGATGGTGTGCCGGGAGGCCTCGGGCGCCAGCGTCAGGTTCTCGGCCTCGAGCTTTTGCAGGAGAAAGGCGTCGATGGGATTGCGGACGCGCTCCTTGCTTTCCACCGCGGGCGGAGCGGCGGCCTGCGGCTTGTAAAACGGCCAATCCGCCTTTTGGTCGTCCGCCAGCGTCGCACTTCCGATCGCCAGCGCTCCGATCCACAGGGCTGCCTGACGGGTGAAGGAACTGAAAACAGAATTCAATTTCAAAACGGGGTCGGTGAGCGGGAACAAGACTAAGGCGAATCTCCCATTTCTCAATCTCATAGTCATCTTCAATCGGATGATCCGGCCTCTCGGCCCGTGAACCCTTACGAATCGGGGGATGCCGCCCTGTCGCCGATTTTCTCCGGCCCTGTTTTTCTTGTGCGTTCCCGCGCAGGTCGGGCCCGCCACCCCCAATTTCGCCCTAACGCGGCGCACCTGCCCGTAGTGGCACGACCCGACTCCCCGGCCTCGTTCCATTGTAGGGCGAGCGCCCCGCTTGCCGCCTTGCTTATTCATTTGCCTTCGCTCGGGACAACCCCTCCATCCACGCCAGGGCCGCCTCCGGCACGATCTCGTGCCCGCCATCGAAGATCGTCACGGTCGCCTTCCCGGAGGTCCGCCGGAACAACGGCTGCTTCGCGCCGTAGGTCGGGTCGGGCGTGTCCTTCTTGAGCTTCGCGGGAACCTGCGCTTTTTCCGTTAAGTACCTGATGTCCTCCGCGGAAACACGATCCGCCGGTTCGGCCACCTCATTGAACGCGAGGAGGGAGTGACTGATGGGAACGCTGCCGTTGTGCCCGTCCGTGATCCCGGTGTTGATATGAAGCACCACCTTGCCCTTCGCGTTGGCCAGGTAGGTCAGCGGGGATCGCCTGCGGTATTGCTCGTCTACCGCCGGGCTGTCGCCGGGCTTGCCTCCGCATGACTTCACGATGTCGTCGGCGTATTTCTTCCCCTCCCGTTGTTGATACCACGCCTTCAAATCTGAAATGGAGGCCCAGGCCGACACCCCGGCCCAGATCTCTGGATGCTTGCCCGCCATCACCAGGCAGTGGTATCCGCCCCCGGAAGTCCCCACCAGGAAGACGGCCGACGCGTCGATCTTGCTCGCCCCCTTCGCATACTCCACCGCGCTGACGATGTCCTTCACCACCAGTTCCGAGCCGGTCGCCTCGGGCCGCCTCGCCGGTCCCCGGAAATCCGGGTGGATGTAGGCCCAGCCCTTCTTCATGCACCACTCCGCGATCGGCTGGTGGTGGTTCTGCCGGTAGTCCCCGGACCAGGTGTGCAGTGCAACGACCAGCGGCACCGCTTTCTTCGTCTCCGGCGCAAAGAACATGGCGTGCTGCCGGGTGTTGTCGGCCGCGCTGAGGTACTCGATATCCTTGAGGGCCTGGCCATGCGGCCCCGCCGTGGCAATACACGCGAAGACCGGGAGGAAAATTGATTTTCGCATTGGTCTTGGTCTTGGATTTGGTCTTGGAAATTCGGCGCGATCCCTTCCTGGACCACCCGCCCGCAAATCTGGTGACTCCGGCGGCCGGAGTCGAGCCCGCAGACCAGCGACCGAGGAGCAACGCCGAAATCGGTGAAAAAGACCGCGGGATCACCTCTCGGGCGTCAGCGAAGTTTACCAATCTAACAAAACCAGCTGTACAGGTATTTCTGCGACGGTGCCCTAGTCCCAATGCCTTCAGGGAATGATCCCGGTAGGGATCACAGCTTGTAGCGCGGGGTTGATCCCGCCATGGCGGGAGATACCCCGGGTAAGAAGTTGTCAGTCCGGAACCGATCCCGGCAGGGATCGCAGCGGCACCGTGGACGCCCTGTAGCGCCCGGTGGCACCGCATTCTGATGCCATCCTCCGGCCCTTCGGCGCGGTCAGGGGGGACAATAGAGGGACAGGTCAGAATGCCAGCCCGGTCAGAATGCCAGCCCGAGGTGACCAGGCCGCTGCGATCCCGGCCGGGATCACGGCGCCATGCCATGGCGCCCGGTCCGGATCCGTGAGGCTATTCCCTGAAGGCATTGGCCCTAGTCCCGGGCATCCTTCCCACCTCCCGCACCGCTCCCTGCGCCACCTCCTTGAACGGGTCGACGGGCCCGCCGCTGAATCAACAGCCGTCACCACGCCCGGCACTCCGATCCCGTGGCTCTGCACGGCTCGCACCGTCACCGACTGCCCGCTCCAAACCAGCCCTGTTTCGTCCCACCATGCAGGAAGAGCTTCCCCTCGGGACTCGCCAGCACCAACGCCACCGTGGCATTGCCGATCGGCTCGAGTCCGAGGTACTCGTCGCCACCGATGTTACGTTTCCCTCCAAAGTAGGCGGCGGACCCGGACGCGTTCCGGCACAGCTCCAGGTAGGGCATCCACTTGCGCATGACCTCCTGGTGCCCGGCGGGACTCGCCAGGCGCAGCCCGGCAAACCCGTAGATCAAACCAATCGACGACATGGCGTGGGCGTGGCGCATGCGCCCCTGGTGCTTGACCAGGGAGTCCGCAAACTGCCGGGCGAGTTTGGGCTCTTTCCCCGCGATCGCGAGCGCCGCCGCCATCGCTCCGGTCCGCGCCGGAATGTCGGGACTCCACGCGGCGCGGGAGGAGTAGCCGATCGCCCCCGTCTTCTGGTCGATCGATCCACGCACTTCCTTGAAGGAGCGATCCCACGCCGCCTGGTCGATTTTGTATTCGCACTTGGCCGCGAGGGCCCACGCCAGGTGCGCCTGGGTGTTGATGATCACGAGTCCGCCGCCATTATAGGGAATCTCGAAGTGGTGTCCCATCGTGCCGTTTGCGGTGACACGCGCCGCCAGAAAGTCACAGCACTTCGTCAGGTCGGAGTGGTAGGTCTTGTCGCCGGTGGCGAGCTGATACTCGGCCAGCAACATGGCGGTGGTGGCCGCCTGCCAGTTCTTTGGGCCGCCTTTCGGGTTCTTCGGATCGGTCTGCGAAATACTTTTGCGCTGGAGAAAACCGAGTGCGCGCACGATGGCCGGCCGGGACTTCTCTTCGTCCGCGGCGAGCAGCGCCAGCGTGCAGAAGGCCGACATGTAGACATCGGCATCGCCTCCCACCCCCGGTTGCCAACTGCCATCATTCCGCTGCGTCGCAAGGAGGTGTGCCGCGATGCCAGCCAGGTACTCCTTTCGCTTGGGACACTTTTCAGGAAAGGAGGCCGCAAAGGCGGGCGACTTCGGAACGGGAATCACCAGGGCGATCGTCTTGTCGGCACGCCTCACCTCCAGTTTGAGTTCGGATTTGTCCGCTGCGCAGGCGGCCTCGATCGCCACCGCCAGATCCGTCTGCGGCCCGGCCACACCGGTTTCGGTGCTCTTGGAGAACGGCTCGCACTTGCGCCCGCCAATCGAAACGATGCGGTCCTCTGCCCGCAGGCCGCCCTGCTCCGCCGCCCCTCCCTTCCCGACGTCGATCACCAGGATCTCGCGCTCCCCATCCGCCAGGCGGCCGGTCGCGGACAGAACGCCCATCGGAAAATCCTGGAACCCTCCCCCCTTGTTGTTGGTGAGCCTGGGCTGGTAGGGAGCCGTTTCCTGCGCGGACAGGAGGCAAGTGATCAGCGGCATGCCGGCAATGGCGAGGAGCGATCGGACCTTCATCTATTGCTTCTTCTGTTGGGCGAGCATCTGATCAAGCTCGGCGAGCTTGAATCGCGTGGCGACCACCGAATGCTTGGCTGACCCCGCCTTGTACTTCACGTAAGTCAACGCCACGATGGATCCATCCTCCACTTGCATGACGCCGGGATAACCGCAGTCGCGGCCGGCATGACTGTGCAAGAGCTTTACCCGGTACTGGCCGGGCTTGTTCTTCCGAATATCCTCGTAAGTTCCAACCCACGCCACGAAGTGCCCGTTGGTGGGGCTGCCCCGCCCCCAGTCGCGGAAGGCCACGACCAAGCGGCCGTCGTCCGTGAAAGTGCCCAGGTGCCGGTCACCGGTCAGACCCCAGGGCGCGTCAACCGGCTCGCTCCACGATTTGCCTTCGTCCGCGGAGAACATCATCATGGAACGCCCCACGTGCCGGTTCTCCCGCATCAGGCAGCAGAGCTCCGTGCCGTCGGGCGAGCGGAAGGCGAAGGGCTCGCACAAGGCCCGGTTCGCGAGGGCCGCCGCGACTCTCGGGGTCGCCCAACTGACGCCTCCGTCGCGCGTTTCCGACTGCATGACGTAGATCGTCTTCCGGGGGAAGCGATCCAGATCCCGGAGCTGCTGCGCCCCGATCCAGTGCGGCTGGGCACCCGGCTGCAGCCAGTGCGATTTCACATGATAGAACCCGAGATAGTGGCCCGGCTCCCTCCCTGCAACCACGCTGCTGAAACTCATCACGCACGCAAAATTCAGCGGGGCGGGCACCGTCCAGGTTTCGCCTCCATCCTCGCTCAACAGCCGCGGCATGCCAATTTGCCACCGTGGCTTGTCACGGCGCACCACTCCGTTGGAGATCGAGGGCGGGCCATCATCGACCGAAAACCGTTGCGCGAAGATCCATAGCCGTTCCGCACCCTCGGCATCGACCATGCGAAAGATGCTCGGACAGTTGCGAAACTTCGCGAAACACTTTGGCAACCTGTCATCGAGCCGCGTCCAGGACTTACCACCGTCCTCGCTGCGCGCCATCGGACCGGCATTTCCACCGTGGTTGAAATTCCAAACCGTAAAGATCGTTTTCCGATCGGGCATCAGCAACGAGTAGGGGTGTCCCTGGTATTGCTCGTTGGTCCCGGCCGCGATCACGGTGTGCCGGCCGAACTCCTGCGAGATGTCGAGGATCGGCAGGTCCGGGCCGTCGGCGAATGCCAGCGGTGAAAGGATGGAGCCGATGAAGACGGGGCAGGTCAGAATGGATAGACGTCGCATGGTGTTCACTCGCCGGGACGATCCAGCAACCAAGCTCTGGAATGCCGTCCCCACGAGTCAAGACATAACGTCGATCGGTCCGGAAGCCTTTCCGGAATTGCCAAGCGAAAGCTCCTCGAACCACAACGCTCTCGAAACAAGGTGTTGTGGAGGCTTTCCCGCGGCAGCTAGGATCGGCGGCATGAAAGGCCTCCTCGCCCTCCTGCTCGGTTTCGCCCTGCACGGTTCGGCCCACGCCGCGACCAGGCCGAACCTCGTGGTGGTCTTCATCGACGACATGGGATGGGGCGACTTTTCGTGCTTTGGAAATGACGCCGCGCAGACGCCGCAGGTCGACCGCCTCGCGCGCGAAGGAATCCGCTTCGAGCAATTCTACGTGAACTCGCCGATCTGCTCTCCGTCCCGCACCGCGATATCCACCGGCCACTACCCGCAGCGCTGGCGCATCACCTCCTATCTTTCCAATCGCAAGCACAACGAGCAGCGAGGCATGGCGCAGTGGCTGAATCCCAGGGCTCCCATGCTGGCCCGCTCCCTGCAGAAAGCCGGGTACGCCACCGGTCACTTCGGGAAGTGGCACATGGGCGGGCAGCGCGACGTCGCCGACGCCCCTCCTATCACCGCCTATGGCTTTGATGCCTCCCTCACCAACTTCGAGGGCATGGGGCCCAAGCTGCTGCCCCTCACCCTCGAGCCCGGCCAGGAGAAACCGGGAAAAATCTGGGGCGACGCCCAGCGCCTCGGGGACGGCTATCGCTGGATGCTCCGCTCCAGGATCACCGCGGGATTCGTTGACGAGGCCCTGCCCTTCATCGCCAGGGCCGCCAAGGAAAAGAAACCGTTCTACATCAACCTCTGGCCCGACGACGTCCACAGCCCCTTCTGGCCGCCGGTCGACAAATGGGGCAACGGCAAGCGCGAACTCTACCTCTCCGTGCTCCGGGAAATGGATCGCCAGCTCGGCAGGCTCTTCGACCACATCCGCGACGACGAGGCGCTTCGCGACAACACCCTCATGCTGGTCTGTTCCGACAACGGGCCGGAGCGCGGAGCCGGAGTGGCGGGCCCGTTTCGGGGCTACAAGACGCATCTCTACGACATGGAAAGCGATCGCGCCGAATCCAGGAACCTCGCCGCGGAGCACCCCGAACTCGTGGCCCGGTTGACCAAGGCCCTCCTCGCCTGGCACCAGTCCATGCCGCCCGACAAAGGCGCCGAACTCGCCGGGAAGTGACGCGCCCGGTTGCGGCCTTCGACTATTCCTCCAACTTCCCGAGATACTTCTCGACCACCGGCTCGATTGATTTGGCCCAGATCTCGTAGCCCTTGTCGCTGGGGTGGCAGAAGTCGGGGAGCAGCTCCGCTTTCGCGCTTCCATCCTTGTTGAGTAACTGGTCGTTGATGCTCAGGAAGGTGATCCCCCCGCCCCATTCTTCCGCCTTGCGTTTGGCCAGCGCGGGCAGTCCGGCATTGATCTCATCGACCCGCAGGCGGGCGGGATCGTAGGGCTGCTCCGCCAGCGGGAAGACCGCCAGGTGCAGGATGGGCGACTTCGGGCAACGCTTGTGAATCTCGTCCAGGATCGCCTCCAGGCCGTCGATCGTCTCCTGCGGCGTGCATTCTTTCCGGCCCACGTTGTTCACGCCCATCATGAGGACCACCAGCTTCGGGGAGATGCCGTCGAAAATCCCGTGCTGCGCCCGCCACAACGTTTGATGGGTGCGATCTCCCCCGATCCCGTAGTTCACCGCCCTTCGCTTCCCGTAGAACCTGTCCCACACCGCCTTGCCGGCCCGGTTGCCGCCAGGCACGCCGGGCTTCACTTCATTGTCCCAGCCGTGCGTGATGGAATCCCCGATGAAGACCAGGTCGACCTGTCCCAGGGCCTTCTTGTCGGCGAGGTCCTTGTGGTGATGCCCGCCGTCCCGATTCACCGGCGTGTTCCCCCGGTGCTTCTTCGGCACCTCGCCCATGATTTCCTGCACGGCCGACGCCATCGCCTTCGCCCAGAGTTCGTATCCCACGGCACTCAGATTCCGAAGGTCGGGTCGCAGCGCCGACTTCAGCAAATTGCCCTTCTCGTCGAGGAAGGTCCCGGAAATCTCGAGGTAGGAGACCTTTTCCTTCCCTTCGCACAAAGCGGGCATGCCCTTGTTGAGCTCCTCGATCCGCTTGCGAATGAAGCTCATCTCCAGCTTGTCCGTTTCGGTGTATCCCCGAATCTTGGCGCTGGTCTTCACCAACTCGTTGCACTCCTCGATGCTCTTCAGGATCGGGTCCCCTTCCACCGCATCGCGGGGAAGGTTCGAGAGAACCACGATTCTCGATTCCGGACAGCGCTTCTCCAACTCCTCGACCACCGCCTTGATCCCGGCCGGGATCTTGCCGTTCGAGCGCCCCACCCAAGTCTTGATGCAGCGGTCGGAGGTGATGTTCTCCCGCCCCACCATCACCGTGATGAGCTTCGGTGAAATGCCGAACACTTCGCCGTGGCCGATCCGCCAGAGAATGTCCTGCGTCATGTCACCCTGCACCCCCAGGTTCAGGATGTTCCGCCCGCGAAAATACTTTTCCTGAACGTCTTTCCCCTCCGCCTCCCAGCCGGCTGTGAGACCATCGCCAATCATGACCCAGTCCACCCGGCTCATGGCCTCCTTCTTCAGAAGGTTCCTGGTGTGGGCCTTCATCCACTCCCCCTCCGGGTTGCCATCCCGGTGCTTGGGCAGCCAGGGGGTTCTCGATCTCGCCGTCGCGCTCGGGACTGAACCGGCCAGGCAAACCACCAGGACAACCAGAAACCAGCCTGCAAATCGTCTCTTCATAAGGGAGCAATCATGTCGCCCTCCTCACCTCCTGTAAACTCACTTTCTCCACCGCGCGACCCGCGCCATCGCCTTTCGCCCGCCGCCCCGTCAACCGCTCACCTGAAATCGTTGACGTTAACGCTTTCAGGTGAGGCCCCGGGCGGGCAGGGAATCACCTTGGCTCCTGGGGTGCGCCGGCACCGGGAGTCTCGCCCCGGGAGTCCGGCTCGCGGCGATCCACGAAGGTCCCTCCCTGCCCCCCCGGGCCCGCATCTGGAGTGAATGGCCGCGCTCAGGGCACCGTCACGCTCACATCATCGATGTACCATCCGGCGAAGAACTCGATGTCGTCTGAATTCAGGCGGAATTCGATCTTGATGGACTTGCCGAGGGCCGCGGCGGGCAGGACCCGGGAGGACTCCTCCCAACCCGTCGAGGTCCCGTCCACGGGGTCCCCCAGCACCGCGATTTCCGAGTCGTTGCCGGCATCCAGCACCGCCACCGTTCCGGAATCGAAACCCGTCTCGATATCGTAGAACTGGAAAAAGCGCAGGGTCGCCCCGGCCGCGGTGGTGAGATCGATGGCCGGAGAACGCAGCCACACGTCGGCTTCCGACGTGTAGTTGCTCGAGAGGTTGGTCCCGTAACAGTTGGTGCCGCTGTTGGCAGACGGCGGACCGACGAGGCTGGGCGCGCCGAGTTCCCAATCGGTCCCGGGCTGGTTGAGGGGCCCGGCCCCCACCGTCCAGCCCCCCGGTCCGCCCTCGAAGTCCTCGGAGAAGACCGACACCGGCGGAGCCGGGAATTCCTCCACCACGAAGAGGCGCAGGGGCTCGGCGGGCAGCGCGAAGGTCACGGTGTTCTCCGGCGGTGTGGCGGCGAGGTCTGCGTTGCCATCATAGATCGGCCAGTCGGCGGGAGTGTCATTGGGCGGAGTGGGGTCCGTCGCGCTGCGCAGGTTGTAGAGTTTCCCGTCCTTGCTGTCCCAGCTGATGCTGAGGTTTCCGGTTCCCGCCTCGTGGGAGATCCGGAGCTGAAGCGGCGGACCCACCGCGCCCGTGAAGAAGCGGATCTCCTGCAGCTCCACGTAGTGCGAATCGTTTCCGTGCGAGATCTTGAACTGCTCGTTGGCCACGATGTCGGCCCACGCCACCCAGCGCACGTTGGCGGTCGGCGTCAGCTCCTTGAACACCCCGATCTCGCTGGTGCCGGCCTGCACATTTAGGTCCTCTTCGATCTTGGTCCAGTTCTCGGGGCTGTCGATCGGGTTGCCGGGGCTCTCGATGCTCGCCACGTAGACATCCACCGTGATGGTCTCGCGCCACAAGCCGTTCGGTCCCGGTCCCGAGTTCTGCACGTTCCAGACCCGCATCCCGTTGATGTCGAAGTTGCCCCCCAGGTCCCAGGCCGCCCAGTTGGTGGACTGCACTTCCACCCCGCTTTCGTTGTAGTGCGCCTCCCAGGCCGTGTTCCAGCCTGCCACGTTCGGATCGGGGTGCGTCGGGGCGTCCTCGTCCAATCTCCAGTCGGCCTTGGCAAGATTCGGACCGGTCAGGCCCGAGCCGTCGATGGTGCGGTCGATGTGGCGATTCCCCTCTGTTACCGGTTCCCAGGCCGTGGCCGCCACCGGCGTGATCATGGTGGATGCCACCTCGGCGACTTGCGGATCGCTCCCGCGGTTGAACTCCTCCAAGTTGTCGAAGGGGTCGCCATCCGGGTTGCCGGTCTTCCCGTTGTCTCCGCTGTCGTCGTTCGGATCGAGTTGGTTGTCGATCTCCCACTTGTCGGGCAGCATGTCGGCATCCGTGTCGGTGCTGTTCGGATTGGTGGGCGCCCCGCCAAAGAGGGTGTTCAGGCTGCCGTTCTCCTCGAAATCGTCGAGCCCGTCATTGTCGCTGTCGGGATCGGTGGGATCGGTCGCCGCCGCGTCGAAGGGGTTGGAGGTTCCCGCCACCTCCGGCCCGTCCTCGAGGGTGTCGTCGTCGCTGTCCGCGTCGTTGGGGTCGGTCCCGTTCTCCTGCTCCTGCAGGTTGGTGAGCCCGTCGCCCGCCCCCCCGTTCTCGAGGTCATCGCCGGGATTGAGCGCCGTGGCAGAGGGCGGATCGGTGTGGGCCAGCTCAAAAGCATCCGTCAACCCATCGCCGTCGGTGTCATTGGGATCGGGGTTCGAAAAGAAGCGGATTTCCTGCAACTGGACGTAGTGCGAATCATTCCCGCAGCAGTCCTTGAATTGCTCGTTGGCCACGATGTCGGCCCACGCCACCCAGCGGACGTTCGGGGTACTTCCCAGGTCCTTGAAGACCCCGACGTCGCTGGGCGCAACGAGGTCCACGTCTTCCGCGATCTTGGTCCAGTTCCCCGGATCGTCGATCGGATTGCCCGGGGTATCCATGCTGGATACCAGGACATCGGCCGACGTGGTCACGCGGAACAGCCCGTTCGGTCCCGGTCCCGAGTGCTCCACGTTGTAAACTCGCATCCCGGTGAGGGTGAAGGTGGCCCCCAGGTCCCAGGCCGCCCAGTTGGTGGCCTGCGTCTCCGCCCCGCTTTCGTTGTAATCCGCCTCCCAGACGGTGTTCCAGCCGGCCGTGCCGGGCTCCGGGTGGGTCGGGGCGTCGGCATCCAGGGTCCAGTCCGCGTTGCCGACATTCGGGCCGGTCAACCCCGACCCATCGATGGTGCGCGCGATGTCACGAATTCCCTCGGTGACCGGCTCCCAGGCCGTGGCCGCCACCGGCGTGATCATCTCGGCGAGGGCATTGGAGGCACTGAAGGCCAAACCCAGGACGAGGAGACGGCGAGGAATGAATTTGAAGATCGGCAACGGGGTCATGGATTCAGTTGGGGTCGGGGATTTTGGTGGCACGAAGGTTCGGGTCCGGCTCGGGAAACCGAACTGCTTTCAACCCGGGACGTCTCGATCACACAGCCGCGGCCGCCCGCAGGCAGGCCCGGCTTCCGAATTTCTTGTCGGATGCTCTCAGGACCTCCGGCGGCGCAGGGCCAGACCGGCCAGGCCAATCATCGCAAGCGCTGCCGAGCCGGGCTCCGGAACCGCAAAAAAAACGGATCTCCTGCAACTGCACGTAGTGCGCATCGTTTGCGCAGCAGTCCTTGAACTGCTCGTTGGCCACGATGTCGGCCCAGGCAACCCAGCGGACATCGGAGGTGACGGGCAGGCTCTTGAAAATCCCGAGGTCGGTGGGAGCCTGGAGGTCCAGGTCATCAGCGATCTTGGTCCAGTTCCCCGGATCATCGATCGGGTTGCCCGGGGCCGCCAAGCTGGATACCAGGATATCGGCCGAGAGGGTGATGCGCCACAGTCCGTTCGGCCCCGGGCCGGAATGCTGGACGTTATAGAGCCGCATGCCGTTCAGGGGAAAGGTGGTGCCCAAATCCTAGGCCGCCCAGTTGGTGGCCTGCGTTTCTGCTCCGCTCTCGTTGTAGGTCGCCTCCCACACCGTGTTAAAACCGGCCGTGCCGGGCTCGGGGTGGGTGGGGGCGTTGGCGTCCAACTCCCAGTTGGTGCTGCCGACGTTCGGCCCGGTCAGACCGGACCCGTCGATGGTGCGGGCGATGTCACGAACCCCCTCGGTGACCGGTTCCCAGGCCGTGGCCGAGACCGGGGTGATCATGATGCTGACGGCGTGGCTGGATGCGGTGGCGAGTCCCAGCGCCAGAATGCCGCAGGATGTCTTGAAGCGGCAATGTATTTTCATGATGGCTTGGAATTTTGTTGCTGTTTTGCACCACGGATGGCGGGGCCTTCCGACCTGACCCACC
>CAUZKZ010000022.1:0-22891 GCA_963580345.1 Verrucomicrobiia bacterium
CTCGGAGCGGTGGCATTCTTCCTTCTCTGGTTGCCCTTCTGTCGCCTAAAACGGCACTGAGCAGCCCATGCCCCGCTTCATCGACAACTATCGCGTTATCCTCCTCGACATGGGGCACACCTTCCTCTTCGAGTGCGACCGTTTCGGGCCCGGCCAGGACTACTTCGCAACCTACCGTGCCCTCGACGGGACGGCCCTCGATCCCGCCCGTGTCACCATCGTGATCGAAAGCCTCTTCAACGACATCCTCACCGACCAGCGGGACCCCGCCTGTTACGACGACTTCCGGACCGTCGCCGATCACCTCCGGGATAACGATCAGGCGCGCGACCTCCCCGCACGGGAACTCACCCTGCTCGAAGCCGTCTTCGCCCGCCACGAGGCGGGCACCATCGCGTCCCGGCACGCCCAGGCGCTCCACGCCCTCCGTGCCACCCATCCTCTCGGAGTCATTTCCAACATCTGGTCCAGCCGTGACCTCTACCTCGAAGAACTCGCGCGGGCCGGGGTGCGGGACCTCTTCGATCTCCTCGTCTGGTCATCCGATCATCGCTGTATCAAACCCTCTCCTCGCCTCTTCCAGGTCGCTCTCGACCACTTCGGGGTTCCACCCCGGGAGGTCGTCTACGTCGGCGACAATCCGCGCCGCGATATCGCGCCGGCCAAGCGGCTGGGCATGGGCGCCGTCTGGGTCCGCAATGATCACCGCCCCCTCTCGCCGGACCACGCCGCGCCCGACCTGGTCATCGACCACCTTGCGGAGTTGCCCGATGCCCGGAGTGGTGCGTAGACTCCCCGGCGGACTCTCCTACCTCCCACCGCCAGCCCACCTTGGCACTCCCTCCGGTGACCGACCCATCCTCCAGCTCTCGAGAACTCACCGCTCGCCTGCAGGTCTTCCAGGCCACCGAATCGTGGTGCGCCCGCCTGTTCGCCGGCTGGATACCGGGCATCCCGAATTGGGAGGCCAAGCACTCCCTCGGCCTGCACCTCTGGCAAAACCTCCAGATCGCCCGCGATCTGCGCACCCGGCTCTGGGAACTGCGCGTCTCGCAGCCGGATCGCTTCGAAGTGGCCGATCTGCTCGAGACCGTCATTCGCCGCCTGGCATGCGCCCAGCACGACACCGAATTCATCGCCGGCGCCTACCTCGGGCTTCTGCGCGCCCTCTGTGACGCCTTTCGCCACTACCTCAAGCATGCCCACGCCACCTGGGACGAGCCCAGCCTGCCCCTCCTCGAGCGCGCCCTCGCGCAGCATGAATCGCAAATCGAATGGGCCGAGGCCTTTCTCCGCGAAGAGGCCGCCACCGCAGAGCATCAACACCTCGTGAAGCGCTGGAACCAGTACGCCTCCGACCTCCTCTCCGCCAGCGGGCTCTTCTCGGAGAGCACCGGCGATCTTCCCGATCCCCCTCCCGCCTACGAGTGCCTCCTTCCCTTCCCCGAAGCGAAGCGCGATCGCCGCTTCAAGACCCAGCTCCACGGCTTCGAGCGCCCCGATCCCGACGACCACGACGCCCACGCGATCTGGCAATTCCTGAACTACACGATGGAAATGCAGGCCGCCGAGACCCTCGCCTCCGTCCTCTGGGAGGCCCGGGACATGCCGTGGGAGTTCCATTACGACCTCGGCCGACATTGCTACGACGAGTGCCGCCACTCCCGCATGGGCGAGGAGCGCCTCAACGAACTCGGCCACCAGCTCGCCGAGTTCCCACAGTTCACCGGCAACTACGCCTGGCGACAACTCTACGATCCCCTGCGACGCTACGGCATCCTCACCTGCGTCATCGAGCAGGACGCCTTCGCCCTCAAGCACGAGAGCTACAAGAAGTACATCCAGCAGGACGACACGCGCTCCGCCGAGGCCATCCTCTACGACATCATCGACGAAACCATGCACGTGCGCTGGGGCGTGAAGTGGCTGCCCGAACTCATCAAGGCGCAGGGCGAGGACATAACCGTCGACCACGTCGTGGAAGAATGCCGGCGCGCCGTGGCCGAGAATTCTCTCAACCCCACCCAACGCGCCTGCCGCAGGTAAGTTCAACCTGGCCGCCGCAGCATCCGGAAGGCCGCCTCGTTCTCAATACCGATCTCATGACACTCAAGACTCCCTTCATCCTCGCCACCGGCATCCTCCACCCTCACATGCCGTGGTACATCCCCCCCACCAAAGGCCAGTGATTCATCACCAATCTCAGCGCTCCACCATGAAACCAATCCCAATTTTCTGTGTCCTCTGTGCTCTCTGTGGTGAGTCCCTTCTCGCTGCCGAGCCCACCATCCTCCCCACCTGGAAGAAGCTCTTCAACGGGGTGGACCTCACCGGCTGGACCGACGTCAATACTTCGCCTGAAACGTGGTTCGTGAAAGACGGCCTGCTCGTGTGCAAGGGCAAACCCATCGGCGTGATGCGCAGCAACAGGCAATACGAGAACTTCATCCTCCATATCGAGTGGCGGCACATGGAACCGGGCGGAAATTCCGGCATCTTCGTGTGGAGCGACGGGTCCACTCCAGCCAACCGTCCCCTCCCCAAGGGCGTCGAAGTCCAGATGCTCGAACTCGACTGGCCCAAGATCCACAAGCGCAAAGACGGCTCCCTCCCGCCCATCGCCTACGTCCACGGCGAGGTCTGGGGCACTTACGGACTCCACACCACGCCAGACAACCCGCGCGGCAATCGCAGCATGTCGATCGAGAACCGCTGCAAACCCCGCGGCCAGTGGAACATCTACGACGTGGTCGCGGTCGACGGTGTCATCAAGCTCTCCGTTAACGGCAAGTTCGTGAATGGCATCAGCAAGGCCACCCAGAAAAAGGGCTACTTCTGCCTCGAATCCGAAGGAGCCGAAATCCACTTCCGCGACATTCGCATCCTCGAACTGCCGGCCGGAGTAACCGCGGAAGACCAAGCGGCTCCCTTGGTGAAATAGCGCAGGAGGCCTCCCCTCCGCCCCAAATAGCTTGCCGCCCCCGGCCCCTTGACCATCATGGCGGGGTGAGAATTCGCCCCTGTGTATTAGGACTCCTTTTCCCGGCCCTCCCTGCCGCCCTTTCCGCCGATTCGCTCCAGGAAAGACTCTCCAAGCTCCCCTACGGCATCGTCTACGAGGCCTACCACGGCGACAATTGGGAGCTCTTCGTCATGAACGCGGACGGCACCGGAAAAAAGAACCTCACCAATACCAAGGACAGCCACGAACTCTACCCGCAGGCTTCCCCCGATGGCACCAGGATTTGCTTCGTCAACGACGCCGGCGAGGGACGCGCGGTGGTGCGCAGCGTGTGCGTTATGAATGCCGACGGGAGCGGCCGCCAGACGATCGCCCAATACGCCCGCCAACCATTCTGGAGCGCTGACTCGAAAACGATCGGTTACCTGCCCCAGGAGTTCAGGAAATTCAACGTCGTGGACTACTTTAGCAAGGGCATGCGCTTCTACGACGTGGCGAGCGGCAAGGACCGCCCCCACCAAAACTCCGCCAGGATCCACCATCTTTACAACCCGAGCTTCGCCTCGAACGGCAAGTGGATCACTTCCACGGTCCACGCCGGCATGGGATACAAACACGCCATCCTTCTTATCGGTGCCGAAGGCGAGCAAATCCTCGATCTAAAACTCCGCGGCTGCCGGCCATGCCTGAGCCCCGACGGCAAAAAAATCGCCTGGGGCGAGGACGATCACAAGATCTCGGTGGCCGAACTCGCCGTCGACTCCGCCACCCCCAAGCCGGGCCGGCGCCTCCTCGAAATCGTGCACCCCAAGGACAAGATCTACCACGTCGATTGGGCACCCGACAGCAGGCACCTCAGTTTCAGCTGCGGAGTGCCGAGCAAGGGCGACATCACCAAGCGCGACACCCACGAGGCCGCCTGCGAGATCGTCGGCGTCTACGCCAAGGGCTGGAATATCCTCGCCGTGGCCCTCCCCGAAGACGACGGCGGAACGGGCAAGACCATCGACCTTACCACCGCCGGCCCCGAGTCCTTCGCCAATCTCACCAACAACGGCCTGAGTAACAAGGAGCCCACCTGGCTCAACCGCACGGCCAGGGAATGAGAGTGGAATCGTTCCAACCGCTCGGCCTGCTGTCGACTGCGCTACTGCTCACCTCGTGCGGAGATCACGAAGCGGCCTCCGGGGTCGAGACGGTCGAAATCGCCACGAAGTCCGGCATTCCCATGATCCATCTCCCCGGCGGTGAGTTCGAGATGGGCGGCGGCAAGGGAAACGAAGACGAACATCCCCTCCACACCGTCGTTCTGAGCCCCTTCCTCATCGACAAGACCGAGGTCACCCACGCCATGTTCACTTCCGCCCAACTCCCCAATCCCTCCCACTGGAAGGACGACCAGGACAAACCGGTGGAAAGCCTGCGGTGGCGCGACGCCAAGCTGTACTGCAACGGGCGCTCGCTCATGGATGGCCTCACGCCTTGTTACGACGAAAAAAAGTCCGGGCTGCCCTGCGACTTCAGCGCCAACGGCTATCGCCTCCCGACCGAGGCGGAGTGGGAGTATGCCGCGCGCGCCGGCTCACGCGGCGACTACGACTTCGGCTCCGCCCGTAAACTCAAGCACTACGCGTTATTCGAGGATAACAGCCGAAAGCGAACCCACCCGGTCGGTTCGAAAAAGCCCAACCGCTGGGGCATCCACGGGCTTTACGGGAACGTCGCGGAGTGGTGCCAGGACGCCTACGATCCGGCCTACTATCGCAACAGCCCCTCGAACGACCCAACCGGCCCGGACGCCGGCGCGGAGGACGTCAAGCGCGTGGTCCGCGGCGGCTCGTGGAAAGCCAGCGCCGGCATGTGCCGCGCCCGCTTCCGCCAGGGCAAGCAAACCGGCGACTCCGATGCCTGCTTCACGGCCGACTTCTGCGGCTTCCGCTGCGTGCGGCGTATCTCCGAAGAAGAGTTCGCCAAGCTCCGCGGCCCGTAGCGCACGCAGTCCGCGGCAGTCCGAACCGGCGGCGGCCCGCCCCAGCCAGTCGACATGCTCTTCCACACCTGGACTTTCCTGATCTTCTTCCTGGTCGCCTTCGCGGGTTACTTTTCCCTGCGGCGCACCCCCCTCTGGACGCCCTGGCTCCTCCTCGCTTCCTACGTCTTTTACGGGTGGTGGAATCCCTTCTACCTCATTCTTATCGTCTACTCCACCGCGCTCGACTTCGTGGTGGTGGAGATAATGGACCGCTGTGCGGTGCGGGGCCCCGGCCGGCGCGCCTGGCTCGTGGTCAGCATCGTCAACAACCTCTCTCTCCTCGGCTTCTTCAAGTACGCCGATTTCTTTATCGAGAACCTCAACACCCTCTTCGGCCTGCAGATCGAGGAAGCCGCCCGCGTGATGCCGTTCGGCCTCGAGTATCTCCTCCCGGTCGGGATCTCGTTCTACACCTTCCAGTCGATGAGCTACACCATCGACTTCTACCGCGGCAAGATCGCGCGCGAACGCAATTTCATCCGCTTTGCCACCTTCGCGGCCTTTTTTCCGCAACTGGTGGCCGGACCGATTGAGCGCGCCACGCACCTCCTTCCGCAGTTCCTGCGCCCCCCCGCCATCACGACCCGCCACCTCACCGACGGCGCCACCCTGTTCCTGATCGGCCTCTTCAAGAAAATCGCCCTTTCCAACTACCTCGCCCTCTACGTCGAGCGCATCTACGACTCCCCGGCCGACTACGGATCGGCTGCGCTGCTACTGGCGACCTTCTGCTTCGCCTGGCAGATCTACTTCGACTTCAGCGGTTACACCGACATGGCCCGCGGGGTAGCGCGCATGATGGGTTTCGACCTCATGCTCAACTTCTATCATCCCTACCTCGCCACCGGCCTCAGCGATTTCTGGAGCCGCTGGCACATCAGCCTCTCCACCTGGTTCCGCGACTACGTCTACCTGCCGCTGGGCGGAAACCGGCGCGGCGCGCTGCTCACTTACCGTAACCTCCTCATCGTCTTCCTGGTCTCCGGCTTCTGGCACGGGGCGGCCTGGCATTTCATCGTGTGGGGCGCTCTGCACGCGGTCGGCATTGTCCTCACCCGGGCCCTCGAACGATCCGGGTGGTACCGCGAGCGCTGCCCGGTGTCCTTGAAGCGCGCCTGGGTCTTCGCTTTCGTGTGCTTCGCCTGGATCTTCTTCCGGGCCCGGACCCTCGACGAGGCCTGGCTCATCGTGACCCGGATCTTTGCCGGTATCTGGCAGGACCCCGCCTGTCCGCTCCTCATGCTCGCCCTCGTCGCCGCCGTGTGGGCCTACCAGCTGACCTCCGCTTCAAAGCGCCTGCAGGGAATCCTCACTGCCGGTCCGGTCCGGATCGCGACCGCGGCCTCCATGGTCATCTAACTCTTCTTCTGTGCCTCCGGCGGAGGCGAATTCATCTACTTCCAGTTCTAACCGATGCCCGGCGAATCACAGAACGACTCCTTCGATTACGCTCCGCATGCCCTGCGGCTTGACGGTCGCGAGTGGATCATTGTGATCGCCATCGTTCTGCTCTTCGCGCTCCTCGCCCCGCGCCTCTGGAACCGGGCTGAGCGCTTCGAACCGCCCGCCGACTACCGCATGCCCTACGCGTTGAGCGACGACTACTGGCTCTACCGACGCCATCTCGAGAAAGCCGCCGACGACGGGCGCTCCGTCTTCGTGATCGGCGATTCCGTGATCTGGGGAGAGTACGTCACGCCCCACGGCACCCTCAGCCACTTTTTGAACGAGCAGCCCGGCCACACCCACCGCTTCGTCAATGCCGGCGTCAATGGTCTCTTCCCCCTCGCGCTGGAAGGACTGATCCGCGACTTTGGCCAACCCCTGAAAGGTCGCAAGGTCATCGTGCACGCCAACCTGCTCTGGATGACCAGCCCCGAGGCCGACCTGAGCGCGGAGAAGGAGCAGAAATTCAATCACGAGCCCCTCGTGCCGCAGTTCTCGGTCCCCATCCCCTGCTATCGCGCCAAGACGGACCGCCGCCTCAGCCATCTCGCCAATCGGAAAGTGAGCCTCTTTTCGTGGTCGAAGCACCTCCAGATCAGCTACTTCGATCCGACGGGCGTCCCCGCCTGGACCCTCGAGAAGGGAAACGACCGCCGGAATCCGCTCGCCCAAATCACCCGGAAAATCCCCGAAGAACCCGACCACGATCCCGACCGCGGCGAGACCAGCCCCCGGCACCGTCCCTGGTCGGAAGGTGGGCGCGGGTCCCAGAACTTCGCGTGGGTCCCGCCCGGCGAATCCCTGCAGCGGGCCGCCTTCCAGCGCCTCGTGAGGCTCCTCCAGAGCCGTGGCAACGAGGTGTTGGTCGTCATCGGCCCCCTCAACGAGCACATGATCGCGGACGAAAACCGCCCTCCCTACCAAAACCTCAAACGCGAGATGGTGCGCTGGTTCGACGAGCAGAAGATCTCCCACCTCTCCCCACCCCTTTTGCCCGGCGACCTCTACGGCGACGCCAGTCACCCGCTGACCGCCGGCTATCAGCGCCTCGCCGGCGAACTGGCGGGCACCCCCGAGTTCCAAGCCTGGTCAAAGTAAACCTCGACGCCCTGGCGGCGGAAGGGCTGCGCTTCACGGATGCGCACGTCAATGCCTCGGTATGCGGCCCCACCCGGCTCGCCCTCATGACCGGTCGCTATCCCTGGCGCTTCGGCCGGCCCACCTCCGGCGGCCCGTGGGGCTTTGTCGGGCCGCGTCCGGGAGCGGAAGACTTCACCTTGGCGAAGATGCTCAAAGCGGCCGGCTATCGCACCGGATACGTCGGCAAGTGGCATCTCGGAACCAAGATGACCACCACCGACCGCAAGGTGCAGGGACCCGCCAACGTCGACTACACCAGGCCGCTCGTGTTCGGCGCTCCCCAGTTCGGCTTCGAGGAGAGCTTCATCCTCCCCGGCTCGCTCGACATGTATCCCTACGCCTACGCCCGCAACAACCTCTGGCAGGGCGAGGTGACCGCGCAGAAAGGCTGGAGCGCCTTCAACCGCGTCGGACCCGCCGAGAAGGACTTCGAGGATCACGAAGTGCTGGAGACCTTTTACCACGAGGCGGAGTCCTTCCTCGGCAAGCAGGAAACAGGGAAGCCCTTCTTCCTCTATCTTGCCCTGACCGCCCCGCACACCCCCACCAGTCCGGGAGCGGCGTGGAAGGGAAAGAGCATGCTCGGCGTCTACGGCGACTTCGTGATGGAGGTCGACCTCTCCAAGGACCCCCACGAGGACAACAACCTCGCCGCAGGACTTCCCGGACGCGTCAATGCCATGGTCGCGCTCTTGCAGAGACAGATCAGCATGGGCCGCAGCACACCGGGGCCGAAACTGGAAAACGGGAAGAACGTGATCCTGCACCAGCGCCTTCCCGACTTCGTTCGCAAGCTCGTGGGCCGATAGCGATCCGGTCCGCCCGAAGCCGGGGATGCAGCCGCCCATCAATTCGGCTTGCCGGTGTCGCCGGTGCGCACGATTTCCAAGCCCGCCAGGGTGGGTGGCCGCGCCGACCCCTCCTGCGGAATCAGGCCGATCTCCAGCCAGTCGAATATCTCGACCGCCTTGAACTCGCGAACGATCGCCTTCCGCACGCCGCCTGCCGCTTTCCGAATCTCGAAACCGTTTTCGACGACCTTGCCCTGCACGGCGATGTCGAATCGCCTCGTCTCGCTTTCTCCCTCCTCCAGTTCCGCGAAATGCAGGCGCACCGTGTATTCGCCGGCCCTGTCATCGCGACCCAGGACCGCCACCCCGAGGCCGGTGATCCCTTCGTAACCCGACGAACTCACCCACGGAGTCTCCGTCCCCTCGATCCTCCTCGTCTCCGCGGTCCGCACATAGGTCCGGGGAGTGATGCCCCTGATCTCCAGGTCGAGATTCAGCTCCAGGGGCGCGATCCTGCTGTCCGACCTCGGCCGCGGGTAGGAGAGCCAGAGATTCCCCTCGTCATCGCGCCGGTCGCCGGGCGCCCCGAAGTTCAGGTGCAGATGCTTCACCGGCAAGACCGGCCCCGGCGTGGCGAAAATCCCCCAGGCGCGATCCTCTTCGGCCGCGATCGGCTCCAGCGTCACGGTAGATTGTATCGCGAACAGGCACTGGCAACCCGCGCTCGCCTCGGGGATGTGCAGCAGGCCGTTGGCCGGGATCATGTTGATGGTGCATCCCGTCCGCATCCCGCTGAAGTGACTCACGCCCGCATCGCGCTCGAGGTCGTAGTAGGCCGTCGAACCGCTCCGGAAGAACAGGAGGTTCTCCGTGGCGGAAACGTGACCGCAGTGATGCCCCATACGAAGAAATTCCCAGGGGCTCTCCGCCCCCGTGGTGGGATGTTTCCGCATTTTCTGCTGGCCGGTCCGCAAGTTGAACGCCCAGGGCTCCGCCACGATCGTCTCGCCCATGACGAGGGGCCGGATCCGGTAGTTGGCCTCCCTGTGCCAAAGCTCCTTACCGGACGCGGCCTCCACCACCGCCAGCTTGCGTTGCTTGAACTCGCCCGCCAGGAACTGCTGCCAGTAGTGGCCGTTGCCGCTCGCGCCCGCAAAGACAAGGGCGCCGTCGTAGTACATCATCATCAGTTCGCCGTGCCCCTTGCTCAGCCCGGTGCAATCCGTGAAATCGAGAACCTTCGACCACACCTGATCACCCGTCCTGAGGTCGAGCGCCACCGCCAGTTTTCGATCCGCGGCCTTGATCCGCTTCTCGGCCTCCTCCCGCTCAGCCCCCTCCAGGCCGGCCAGCTTGGAACGATCCAGCTTGAGGCGTTCTTCAAGTTGCTCGGTGGTCATCCGGCCATCCACCAGGAAGACCCGTCCGTCTCCCACCGCGATGGTCATCTGCGAAATGTTTCCGCCCTCGTAAGTCCAGAGATGTTTTCCGCTTTCCGCCTCATAGGCAAAGAGCGCCTGCGAGTAACGGCTGCGGCTCGACCCGGGGATCAGGGAGGCTGACATGCTGCCCACCACGATCCCGTCGTGAATCCCGAGATAGCTCCACGTGCTGCTGCTCTTCCTGATGTCCTCGGGAATCGGGAAAACGTTCAGGACTTTCCCCGTCGCGGGGTGAAAGCGATAGCAGAGGTTGGTGGTCGCCAGGAAGGCGCCGTCCTTGTCGGCCGCCAGGCTGCCGGGCACCGATCGCGTCTGGTAGCGCGTCTGCCCTCCATACGACGTTTCCCACAGCTTGGATCCATTGTAGGCGTCATAGGCCAGGAGCACGTTTTCACCCACGATGAACATGCGTCCATCGAGCGAGACCGGCGGCGTGCCCTGCGAGTGGCGGTTGATCATCTCGGTGGGGCCCGGCGCCCCGTACCAGAGCACCCCGAGGGGAGCGGTGAGCCGCTTCTCGGCACTGAAGCCCGTGTTCCCCGAGGTCCCATACTGGTGCGTCCAACTTCCCGCCCCGGCCAGCGCGCGGCGCGAGACATGCCCCCAGGGCCCTCCGCCCTCCGCCATCACCAACTCGCCAATCTTCAACCTCTCCAGCCAGTTTCTTACGGCCTCGACGGGCATGCCCGCCTTCGCGCTGGTCCCCGCCGGCTGCCCAATCAGGGCCGTCCCCCCCGAGGGGCCGCACCTTGCTCGCAATCTCCTCCGGCTCGTAGGGAATCGTCCCGGAGACCAGGGCGCTCTCCGACACCACCACGTTGGCGAAATAGTTCGGCAGTTGCGCGGTGGACCCGTGGAGAACGTGGATGCGCGAGCCATAGTGCCCGGTCGGCGCCAGCGCCCGGCGAACCCGCGCAACCACCTCGGCGTCCGGATCGATCGCGATCACCTTGAGGCCCGCCTTCTGTGCCAGTTCCCACGCCAATTCTCCCGTCTCGAGGCCCACCACCAGGGCATAGCCCTCGCCGGGAGGCAGCTTCTCCCTGGTTGCCGCCACCACCGCCGCGATTCCCGCCCGCTGCTCCGCCGCTCCCCCCGCAAACTTCGCCGGCTCCCGGGGCGCCTGCGCTTCCGCCGGCCGGCCGCCCGGACCGAAACAATAAATCCGGCCCGTGTCCGAGGACACCAGCAGTTTTCCGCCGGCCAACGCCAGTCCCGCCGCCTGACCACGAATCGCCGCCCTCCAAACTTCCTTCCCGCTCTCGGCGTCGAGTCCCACCACCACCTCGTTGCCCCCCGCAAAGATCACGTTCCGTGACGCAATCAACGACGAGTAGGCCTCGATCGAGGTCTTCCAGTGGACCGCGTTGAGACTCGCCTCGTGCGCCTCCTCTTCCGCAAGCATCGCCTGCAGCCGATCCTTCTGCGTCGCGATCTGCTTGCGAAGTGCCTCGCTGCGTTCCTGGTTGCGCTCGCCCGCCGCCTTGGCCTGCTCGGCACGCAATTCCCGCCGCGCCGCGGCCTCAAGGTTGACGGGATCATCCCCGCCGCGCCCGTCATGCCGTTGCAGCATCTTGTGGAGCTTGATCGATCCCGCCGCGTACTTCTTCCGGTCCACCGCCGCGATCGTTTCAGTCGTCGCGAAGTAGGCGATCTCCCCCCGCACCACGATCTTCCTCCCATGGAACCACCCCTTCCCGCTCGTCCCGTTCTCGGCGTCGAAAACCACGTTCTGATTCGCGCCCGTGATCAACTGGTCGTCCACCAGCACGCCGTAGGTACCGCCCACGATGCCATCTGCGCGCCAGCTGGCCCGCGCATGGAAGCGTTTGCGTCCGTCCTTCCGGTAGAAGGCGGCCGGCAGGTCGCGTCCCGAGGGCACATACAAATAGTTCTCGTTCGCGAGCAAGTATCCCTGCGGCGCCAGGCGGCTGCGATTCGAATCCTGCTCGCCCAGCGTATCGTTTTTCCAGACCACCTCGCCGGTCTCTGCGCGCAAGGCGGCCAGGACAATCCCTTCATGGGGAAAGACGCCCGCCCCGCAGTAGGCGATGCCGTCTTCCACCAGCACTCCGGAGCGAACCGGCCAGCGCGAAATCAAGCGGCCATTACCGAGATGCCTGGTCCGGTCAAATCCGAGGAGCCTCTTCCAGAGCAGCGTTCCCTTCTGCGAATCGAGACAATAGACGAAGCCGTCGTCCGACCCGAAGTAGAGCCGCCCGTTGTCGAGCGAGGGCCCGAACCGCACCGGCCCGTCGGTGAAGAAGGTCCAGCGGACCGATCCGCTCTTCAGGTCGAGACAACGAACCTGGTCGTCCGACGACGAACCGAAATAGACCGTCTCGTCACTGGCTGCGACTTGAAAGGCGAGATCGAAATCCAGCCGGTTGATCTCGAGATTCCCTTCCACCTCGTGCGGGATTGGCGGTGCCCAGGCGGCATGCGGGGCGCTGTGAGAATCGTGAACCCAGTGCTCTGTCAGCGGCAGCTCCATCTGCACATCGGAAAACCCGCTGCGACCCGCGTCGTGAAGATGCATGGGCCACTCCGCACCCCATACCACTCCCAGCCAAAGCACCGCTGCCGCCGAACCTGCCCTCCATACGATCGTCGTCTTCATGGCAATTCACCCAGGCGGCCTTCCCACGCCTCCGCCGAAAAGCCATACCCGGGCTTCTATCAACGGAGCCCACCGTCCCGACCTTTCGATCGGTCAGCGATCGCCTGACTGCCGCATCGCCCCGGTGCCCTTGTGACCGGAAGGGCCGGCGGCGGGACCGGAGGACTTTTCTTCCGCCCGCGCCTTGGCACCCGACCCCCTGTCCGCCGACTCGAGATCGCCGGACTCGATCAGTTCCACCAGCGGTGGGTGCTTGAGAGCCTTGGCGGTGACCTGGCCGGTCTTCCCCGGCTGGAGAAACAGTTTCTTCCCGCCGGGCAGTGGGACACTCAGCGGTTTCTTGCTCTTATTGGTGATATCCATGGGGTGGGACTCGGAAAATAACACGAACGCCGCGGGCGTCGAGCCTCCATCTCCCCGCCCCTCCTCCTGGCCGGATTCACGCCGGTTCCGGGTTTGGTGCGATTTCATCGCTCCGGACCTTGCGCGGCGGCCGGGCGGCACGGATCGGATTTTCGCCGCGTCGATGAGGTGACAGCACGGCCTGAGTCGCTAGAACATCTGCCATCCCGTTGTGACGGCCCGCACGCCCGATGATTTCGACGCGTCTCCGAGGCTCTGCCGCGTCGCGCTGCTTCCCGATTGCCATGTGCAACCCGGGCGCGGCTCCGAGATGCCGGCCCGGCCCGCCAGGCGGCTTTACGGCGCGGCTCGCTGGTTGCTCGAAACCTACGTGGGCCGTTTCGCCTCCATGGGGGTCGATGCCATTTTCCTGTTAGGAGACACCCTCGATCCGGCAAGCCCCGCCGAACTGGCCTGGCTCAAGCCCCTGGTGGACAACTCCGCGGTTCCGATCCACGCCATTGCGGGCAATCACGAAGTCTACGGTTCAATCTCCCTTGAAGAGTTCCACCTCGCCCTCGGTCTGCCCGCGCACGGAAATCATGTCGTCACCGTGAAGGGGGTCCCCTTCCTGATGCTCGCCACCCCGCACATGGACGCCTTCGCTCCGGGCAGCGCCGCCTACCACTGGCTGGAAACCACCCTCGCGAATTCCCACCCCGGCCAGGACCTCTTTTGCTGCGCCCACCTGTCCCTTGTGCTGCACCCCTGCGTGCAGGGCCGGAACAACGACGGCACCCAGGTCCTCTGGGCCGCCGACGACCTCCTCGCCTTGCTCCGCCGGCACCCGCAGGTCCGCGCCTGGATCGCGGGGCACAAGAACGTCCCGAGCAAGGTGATTCGCGACGGGGTCATGCACCTCCTCTCTCCCCAGCTCATTCAGACCCCCTGCGCTTACCGCCTCCTCGACATCCACCAAAACGGCGTGCGGTCCCGCGTTCACGGCATCGAGGAACAGGACATCGCGAAGTGGAGCGACCGGGCCCAGGGCTCCGCCTTCGCGGAGCGCCAGGGCCGCGAGGAGGATCGGAACTTTCGGTGGGAGTGGTGAGGTCCGCTGCCCGTGACTCCAGGTCGCTTCCCCGTCCCGCCCGCCGGCCGCCGGGACTTGCTCCGCGTATCCTGCATGACCCGCAATCCATTGTCCCACCATCAGCGCGGGCTCCGAGCCGAAGTTGGCCATTGACCTCGGCAGACGGTTTCGCAAGCTGTCCTCGACCGGTCCCCCAAGACCCATGCTTCCTCCCATCCGCCGTCTCCTCATTTCCGCATCCTCCCTCCTTCTCACAGGATCGTCGGGCGCCGTGGTGATTAACGAGATCCACTACAATCCGCCCGACAACACCGTCCGCCAGGAGTTCATCGAGCTCTACAACCCCGGCGCCACGGAGGTGAATCTCACCGGTTGGCGAATCTCCGGCGCCGTCACTTACCCGTTCCCGGCCGACACCCGCATTCCGGCGGGAGACTTCCTCGTCATCGCGGAAGATCCCGCCACGGTGCGGGGAACCTTTCGCACCGTCGCAATTGGGCCCTACGCCGGAAATCTGGATTCCGAAGGCGAAACGGTGCGCCTGCGGAACCAGGCGGACGCCCTGGTGGATGAGGCCGACTACAAGGTCGGCTTCCCCTGGCCGGTCGCATCGAATGGTAACGGCCCCTCGATCGAATTGATCAACCCCTCCCTCGACAACTCCCTGGGCAGCTCCTGGCGGGCCTCGGCTCCCGATCCGACCCCGGGCGAACAGAACTCCGTCTTCGCCGCCAATGCAGCACCGAATATCCGCAAGGTCTTCCATACCCCGCAGCAGCCGACCGATGCCGATGACGTGGTCGTTACGGCCTTGATCACGGACCCCGACGGCGTGGCCACCGTCACGCTCGATTATAATCCGGTCACGGCGGGCCGATACGTCCCCTCCCACCTTCCCAATCCCATCGTCGGCAACAACATTTCCAACCTGGTGGACCGCGCCGAAAACCCGTCTTACGAGTCTCGCTGGAGAAGCGTCGCGATGCACGATGATGGCATCGACGGCGATGCGCTGGCCGGCGACGGCTTTTTCTCCGTCACGATCGCAGCCCGCTCTCACCGCGAACTGGTCCGCTACCGCATCACGGTCGAAGACAGCCTCGGCCTCTCGGCGCGGGTTCCCTATCCGGACGACCCCTCCCTGAATTTTGCCTGCTTCATCTACAACGGCGTCCCGGCCTACGAGGGCATCGCCCCCGAAACCCTCCAGACCCTCCCGGTCTACCACCTCCTCACCCGCGCCGAGGACTACGACGAATGCTTTGCCTACAATTCCGCGGACCACATCAACCAGGGCTCCGACGCACGGTTCTTCTACAATTGGAGCGGAACCCTCGTGTCCGACGGAGTGGTCTACGACAACATCCGCTACCGCCTGCGCGGCGCCAACGGCCGCTACCACCAACTGGGCAAGCGGTCGATGCGCTTTCGCCTCAACGACGGCTATTTCTTCCAGGCCCGTGACCAGTCCGGGAACCTCTATCCCAAAAAGTGGCGCACTCTCACCACCGGGAAGGGATTCGATAACCACGGGACTCTCACGTACGGCCTCAACGAAGCCGTCAGTCTGCACCTCTTCAACAAGAGCGGAGTGCCGGGCTCACGCACCCACTGGATCCATTGGCGGGTGATCGACGAGGCGGCAGAGGCGCCGGATCGATGGTACGGCGATTTCCAGGGCCTGAATTTCGTCCTGGAAACCTACGACATTCGCTTCCTGGAAGCGCACGGTCTGGAGAAAGGGAACCTCTACAAGCTCATCAACCAGACCCAGGATTGGCGGCGGCAGCAACGCTACCAGGCCCCCTTTGGCGCGAAGAACGGCCAGGACCACAATAACATCGAGAGCCAGCTCACCAGCAGCAAGGATGCCGCCTACATCGACGCCCATGTCAATCTCGACAGCTGGAACCATTCCCACGCCCTCGTGGAAGCCATCCGCCATTACGACTACTGGCCCAGTGCCAACAAGAATATGGCATACTACTTCGAGCCGGTCTACCTCCCCGAAAATGGATTCAACGGCAAGCTCTGGATCCTGCCCTGGGATACCGACGCAAGCTGGGGCCCCACCTGGAACAGCGGCCAGGATGCCGTCTGGGACTCGGTTTTTGGATCTCAAAACAATTCCCAACTCTGGCCCGAGTACTACAACAACGTGCGCGAGCTCCGCGATCTCCTCTGGCAGCCCGACCAGCTCGAACCTCTCATCGACGAGTTTGTCCGCGTTTTGCGTCCTCTCGAAGCGGCCGATGCACTCCGCTGGAAAGGGGCGCCCGCCAACGCCGGCACCTACAACGGCCTCGGGGGAGCGGGCACGGTGTCGCTCGGCAACCTCGCCCAGGACATGAAGAACTTCGCCTTCGTCGGCGGCAACTGGCCGGGGGGCGGCGTGGGCGCCGGCGGACGGGCCGCACACCTCGACAACCTCCAGGGCTCACGGGGCGGGGCCGCAGAGATTCCCGCCACCCCCGCCGTGCGCTACGCAGGTCCTCCGGACTTCCCCACCAACGGGCTCGTCTTCCAGAGCAGCAGGTTCTCCGACCCCCAGGGCGGGAACACCTTCGGCGCGATGGAATGGCGGGTTGCCAGGATCACCGATCCGGCCGCCCCTGCTCACGATCCCGCCGCACCCTTCAAGCTGGAGTGGGAGGCCGACTGGGAGTCCGGCGAAATCACCCCGTTCAAACGGACTCTCAACCTCCCCACCACCGCCGTCCAGTCCGGTCTGACCTATCGGGTCAGGTTGCGGCACAAGGACGACACCGGCCGCTGGAGCCATTGGTCGGCCCCCACCCAATTTACCACCACCCTTCCGGATATTTCTCCGTATCGCGCCGGCCTGGTGATCTCGGAGATCATGTATCATCCCACCGATCCCACCGCGGCTGAGTTCGCGGCCGGGTTCACAAATGACGACGATTTCGAGTTCATCGAGATCCTCAACGTCGGACCGGTCCCGCTCGACCTCACCGAGCTGCGCTTCACCAAGGGTGTCGATTTCGATTTTCTCGGATCCGATCTCACCAGCCTCGCACCCGGTGAGTTCGCCCTCATCGTCGCGAACCGTGCCGCCGTCGAGATGCGTTACGGCGCGGGATTGCCCATCGCCGGGGACTGGGATCCCAACGACAAGCTCGATAACGGCGGCGAGCGCCTCAAGCTCTCCTTCGGGGCCGGAGATCCCATTCTCGACTTCAGTTACGACGACCTCGCCCCCTGGCCGACCGCCCCGGACGGCGACGGCGAGTCGCTCACCCTCATCGCTCCCAATTCTCTGCCCGACCACGGCCTGGCCGCAAACTGGCGTAGTAGCACGAACCAGCACGGCAGCCCCGGAACCGACGAATCCGCGAGCGCCTTCGAGGCCTGGTTGGCGGCAGAGGGCGCCTCCGATCCGGCCGCCCCTTTCCGGGGGTCTTCGCTATCCAACCTCCTGGCCTACTCCCTGGGCGCCGATCTCGCGCCCTCGCCCGAGTCCGCCCTGCCCGTCATCACCACCGTCGACGAGGGCGGACTACTCTACCCCGCCCTGCGCTATCGGACCCGCCAGAGCGCACCGGAGTTGACCTTCGTGGTGGAGATCTCCGAACAGCTGGTGTCCTGGGAAAGCGGCGCCGCCCTCACCGTGGAAGTGGGCTCTCCGCAGGACAATGGAGACGGCACCGTCAGTGCCACGGACCGTGCCGTGCAAACCGTCTCCGCCCTTCCAGGCCTCTACCTGCGGCTGCGCGTCAGCCTCGCCCCCTGACTTCCTCCGCTCGCCTCCCGATCTGCGGAGAACCGGTTCGCGCACCCTCTCCCCGGGCCCCGGCCAGCCCCGGGGCGGAGAATTCCAACGCGCGGAAACCGGGAAAAATCGACGAGCCGATCATCGCTCCGCAATGGATTCAAGGGCCTTTCACAAATATTGGACCTCGCCGGGTGAATGGACGATTGTAAGCCCCCTCCTCATCCCGCTATGCTCGAACCCATGGATCGGGAGTCGCTCGACACCTTGAAGCACGTCATCACCCGGCGACAGCTCCTGCGCTCCGGCTCGGCCGGGATCGGGTCGCTGGCCCTGGGATCGCTCCTCGCTCCCGAGGCCTTCGCCGCCGACCTCGCCCAAAACGGCAGCAATTTCGCCCCCAGGGCCCGGCGCATCATTTTCCTCTTCATGAACGGGGCTCCCTCGCAGCAGGACCTCTTCGACTACAAACCGAAGCTCGCCGAGCATCATGGCAAGGAGCTCTTCAAGAAGTTCGATCCCAAATCGAAGTCCTGGAGCAAGGACGGCTTCATCGAGAAAACGCAACGCCTCACCGGGATGACCTCCGGCCAGAGCTCCTTTCCGGTGGCGCGCTCGAAGTGGAAGTTCACGCAACACGGCGAGAGCCGGGCCTGGATCAGCGAGATCCTCCCCCACACCGCCAGGGTGGCGGACGACCTCTGCTTCGTGAAGTCGATGCACACCGAGGCCATCAATCACGACCCCGGCGTCACCTTCTTCCAGACCGGCCACCAGCAACCCGGCCGCCCCAGCATGGGTTCGTGGATGAGTTACGGCCTCGGCACCGAGAACAGCAATCTCCCCGCCTTCTGCGTCCTGATCTCCAACGGCACCGGCCGCCCAGGCAGCCAACCGGTCTACACCAAGCTCTGGAGCAGCGGCTTCCTTCCCAGCGTCCACCAGGGTGTGCAGTTCCGCGGCGGCAAGGCGCCCGTGCTCTATCTCAACAGCCAGCCCGGCGAATCCGTCGAGGCCCGCCGGCGCATGATCGGGCGCATCGAGGCCCTCAACAAACTGCAGCTCGATGCCTTCGGCGATCCCGAGATCGCCACCCGCATCGCGCAATACGAGATGTCCTTCCGCATGCAGATGTCGGTGCCCGAGGCGACCGATATCAGCAACGAACCCAAATCCATCCTCGATCTCTACGGCCCGGAGTGCCAGACGCCCGGCAAATTCGCCGCCAACTGCATCCTGGCTCGCCGCCTCGCCGAGCGCGGAGTGCGCTTCGTCCAGCTCTATCACCGCGGCTGGGACCAGCACGGCGGACTGCTCGACGCCCTCCCCAAGCAGTGCAACGACACCGACCAGGCCTGCGCTGCCCTCGTCACCGACCTCAAGCAACGGGGCATGCTGGACGAAACCCTCGTGGTGTGGGGCGGCGAGTTCGGCCGCACCACTTACTCGCAGGGCAAGGCCGGCGAGGCCGCCAATGGCCGCGACCATCACCCACGATGCTTTACCTACTGGATGGCTGGAGGCGGCATCAAGGCCGGCACGACCTACGGTGAGACGGACGACCTCGGCTACAACATCGTCAAGGACCCCGTCCACGTCCACGACTGGCAGGCCACCGTCATGCACCTCATGGGCATCGATCACGAACGTCTCACCTTCAAGCACCAGGGACGTCGCTTCCGGCTTACCGACGTCCACGGCAAGGTGGTCAAACCGATCCTGGCGTGATGAAGTGGTTTCTCCCATCCCTGGCTCCCGCCCTCGTGCTCGCAGCCGCGGCGCCCTCCCACGCCGTCTCGTTCAACCGGGACATCCGTCCCATCCTAGCCGATCGCTGTTTCTCCTGTCACGGTCCGGACTCCGCCGCCCGCAAGGCCGACTTGCGGCTCGACCGTGAGGAGACCGCCAAGGCGCCCCGAGGCGATGACGGCGTGATCCCGATCGTTGCCGGCAAGCCGGAGGAGAGCGCCATCCTCTTCCGGCTCACCCACCCCGATCCCGACGAGGTCATGCCCCCGCCAAAGTCGAAGCTGACCGTCTCGCCGCAGGAAATCGCGCTGATCCGCCAATGGATCGCAGAAGGCGCCAGGTGGGAACGCCATTGGGCCTTCCTCCCACCCCGCAAGGCCGCCCCACCCCCCGTCACCGACCCGGGCTGGCCCCGCAACGAGATCGACCCCTTCATCCTGGCCCGTCTCGCCCGGGAAGGCTTGCAGCCCACCCCGCCCGCCGACCCGGCCCGTCTCCTCCGCCGGCTCAGCTTCGATCTCACCGGCCTGCCGCCCACCCTCGAGGAACTCGACGCCTTCCTCGCCGACCCGTCCGACCAAGCTTACCAGAAGGCGGTCGACCGCCTCCTCGCCTCGCCCGCCTTCGGCGAGCGCCTCGCCCTCGAATGGCTCGACGTGGCTCGCTATGGCGACACCGACGGCCTCTTCGAAGATCATTCGCGCAGCATCTACCCCTGGCGCGACTGGGTGGTCAACGCCTTCAACGACAACCTGCCCTACCGCGACTTCATCACCTGGCAACTGGCCGGCGACCTCTTGCCCGAGGCCACTACCGCGCAAAAGATCGCCACCGGCTTCCTCCGCAACAACCCGACCTCCAACGAGGGCGGTATCATCGAGGAGGACTACCGCATCAAGTACCTCATCGACCGCGTCAACACCACCGCCACCGCCTTCCTCGGGCTCACCATGGAATGCGCGCAATGTCACGACCACAAGTTCGACCCCATGACGCAGCGCGAGTACTACCAACTCGCCGGCTTCTTCAACAGCCTGGTGGGCAAGGGCAACACCAAGGGCGCCACCGCCCCGACCCTCCGGATCTCGAAACCCGAAAACGAGGAGCGCTTGAAGGGGATCGCCACGGAACTTGCCGCCCTCGAGGAAGCCCTCAAGCAAACGCCGCCCGCCCTCACCGGCGACTACGAGAAGTGGGCGGCCACCCTCGACCAGCCGCTCGAGTGGCTCCCCCTCGAGGTGATCTCCACTACCGCGCAGAAAGCAGAGCCCGCCAAGGACGTCGCCGCCCGGCCCGCTTCGTCGGTGCACGGACGCTACGTCCGGATCGCCCTGCCCCCCGGCCAGTCCCGCTTTCTCACCATCTCGGAGGTGGAGGTCTACTCCGCAGGGCGAAACGTGGCGCGAGCCGGCAGCGCCACACAATCCAGCGTCGCCTACAATTCGCCCGCCGGGAAGGCCCTCGATGGAAACGCCGACGGGTCCTTCCCCTCCTGTTCGTGCACCGCCGAATCCGAGGACGCCTGGTGGGAGCTCGATCTCGGCAGCGAGATCCCCATCGATCACGTCGTGGTCTACAATCGCAACGACTGCTGCCCGGAGCGCCTCGACAATGTCTCGGTCACGATCCTCGACAAGCAGCGCAATCCCACCGTGGGGGAGAAAATCGGCGACGCGCCCTTCCGCACCGTGCTCACCCAGAATCCGAAGGCCGCCGCGCCGGCGCCCTCGCAACCACAGTTCGAACTCGTTCTCGATCTCGCCCCGCTGAAGGGATCACTCGGCGCCCTCCAGTTCGCCGCCGAAGAAATCGGTCACATCGCTTCCATCCACGCCACCGTGCTCGGCAAAAAACCCCGCGACCTCAAGATCCACCGCAACTCCAACCTCAAGATCGGCCCCGGCAAAGACCCCCACCTCGTCGAACTTGACGCCCCGGCGCAGTTCGCGGCGGACGAACAACTGAAGCTCATCATCGCCGGTGATCCCATCGTGTTGCGAGTCAGCGGCACCCGCGCCGCCGGCGACCAGTCGAAGATCCCCAAGGATCCCGCCAAGCGTCTCGCCCACTTCCGCGCCACCTGGCCCGGCTTCGCCGACCAGCGCGCCAAACGCGACGCCCTCAACAAGGAGAAGGGTGCTCTCGAAAAGGCCTCCGCCGTCACCATGATCGCGGGGGACGATGGCAAGATGCGCACCACCCGCATCCTGATGCGAGGCGAGTACGACAAGCCCGGCGAGGAAGTGCAACCCGCTCCGCCCGCCAGCATCATGACGCCGCCCGAGGGGCTCCCGCAGAATCGACTCGGCCTCGCGCGCTGGATGGTCGATCCCAAGAACCCGCTCACTGCCCGCGTGGCCGTAAACCGCTACTGGCAGATGATCTTCGGCACCGGCATCGTGGTAACCTCCGAAGACTTCGGCACCCAGGGCGAGCGGCCCAGCCACCGCGCCCTCCTCGACTACCTCGCAGTCGATTTCGTGGAATCGGGGTGGGACGTGAAACACCTCCTGCGCAAGATCGTCACTTCCGCCACCTACCGGCAGGCCAGTTCGCAGTCGGCCACGATCGCCGATCGCGATCCTGATAACCGATTGCTTTCCCACGCTCCTCGCCGGAGACTCGCCGCCGAATTCGTCCGTGATCACGCCCTCAGGGTGAGCGGACTCCTGGTCGACAAGCGGGGCGGCCCCGGCGTGCACCCCTACCAGCCGGGCGTCTTGTTCGGAAAGAACGCGATCGGGGCCGCGGGTGCCTCCTTCAAGCAGGGATCGGGGGAAGACCTTTACCGGCGCAGCCTCTACACCTACTGGAAGCGGCAGATTCCCGCCGCCAATTTGCGTATCCTCGGCGCCGACGGCCGCAACGCCTGCCGGACCCGGCGCGAAAGAACCAACACCCCTCTGCAGGCTCTCGTCCTGCTGAACGACCCGCAATTCGTCGAGGCGGCCCGCGTCCTTGCCGAGCGCACCATGAAGGAAGGCGGGGCCAGCACCCAGGAACGCCTGGCCTTCTCCTTCCGCCTTTCCACTTCGCGGCGGCCTTCCCAGCGAGAGCTCACCATCCTGCACTCGGAGTTCAACGACCGCCTCGAGGAATTCAAGTCAAAGCCCGACGAGGCCAAGGCCTACCTCGCCGGCGGCGGAGAGCGCAAGCCGGACCCCGCCCTCGACCCCGCCGAACTGGCCGCTTACGCCGCCATCTCCTCCCTCATCCTCAACCTCGACGAGTCGATCTCGAAAAGTTGAGCACACCAACCCCAGAGCCTCCAAGTAACCCGGCTGGAAGAAGGAAACTCCTGGCAATAATACTTCATCTCCCTTTATAGCCTGTGCTCCAAGGCGCTCGGGCTCAGCCGCCGCGATCGCGGCGGTGAAGGGCACCGCCGGGCCGATTCCGGAACGGTTGCAAAAATGGTCTGGCCTCCTGCGTGCAACTCGCGGATTCAATTTGCTAAAGAATAATCTGGAACCGCAGAACAGGACGGCATTTTTGTTCTGAACGAAGCCCTCCAACCCTTGGAATCACGGGGGTTTGGTCAGAA
>CAUZKZ010000023.1:0-22827 GCA_963580345.1 Verrucomicrobiia bacterium
ACCAGGCGGTGGCGGAGTAGACGAGGACCTCGATGGGCTTGGCGGAAGTGACCGGCAGCAGGAAGCAGCAGGAGAGAATGAGGGTGAGGAGGCGTTTCATCGGTCCGGAATTCAAGATCGCCGAATCCCGCTTGTCGATGGTTGAAGTGGGCCCCGGGAGGCAAAGGTGCCGATGCCGACGCCCCGACGAACGCGGTGGCGCCGTGGTGCAGGACTCCGCCCGTCAGTCCGAACCCTCCAGGTGGGTCCTGAAGATGCTCAAGAGGGCCGGCAGGTCAAACTGGTGTGATCGATTCGATGGACGGGTCATTCGACCGTGAGCGGTCCGTCGAAGTGGGTCAGGCTGATCACTTCCGTGCGGGCCAGGTGGGGGCCGTGACGTTCTCCGCGGGGGGCGTGGAAATACGCGCCGGTGGTGTAGGTGACGCCGGATTCTTCCCATTCGCCGGAGAGGATGTAGACGAACTCGTTGGCGGCGGGGTGCGTGTGGGCCGGAACCGTGACGCCTTCCTTGAACCTGCGCAGAACCGTGACCCCGCCGCTCTCCTCGTGCTTGTGCAGAACCATCAGTTCGACGCCCTCGTAGGGGCCCGCTTGCCACGATTTCTCTTCGGCCCGTGCGACATACTGGAACATGATGGCCGTGATAACCGCTCGGGAGGTGGAGGGGGAGCCTTTTCTGAGGGCGTCCGCCCGGAATCCACGCACCGCAGGCCGGCTGCCGTGAGCGGCACCAGGGCTGAGAGGGAGCAGACCATGGAAATCCATCCGCCTCCCGGCACTGAAAGAATCAAGGAATCCGATCACTGCGTCTAATCGAGGGGGAGAAGGCGCATGGTCACGGCATAGAACTCGACCTCGGCGTCCCTCGGAGTGGTGAGCGTCTTGCGAGTGCCGTCGCCCTCGATGGGGCTGGAGAGGTCGGGCCAATCGACGATGCGCAAGTCGAGGTTGTCGCGAACCCTGGGCCGGTACTCGACGCCCGCAACCGTGTCAAAAGAAACCCGGATCAGGTTGCCAACCCCATCGTAAACAACTGCAAGGCCGATGTCGGGAGTGCTGTCGGGGTCGTTCGGATTCGATCCGAGGAGCTGTTCGAGCCGGTCGGAATATCCGTCGCCGTCGCGGTCCGGCACGCTGTCGACGTTGCGGGGATCCGAACCCTCGTCGACTTCCTCCCTGTCGCCGAAACCGTCCCCGTCGGTGTCCTTCATGTAGGGGTTGGTGCAGTGGACGAAGAGTTCGTCGGCATCGGAAAGACCGTCGTTGTCGTCGTCCAGGTCCAACGAATCGATCGGTCCGTCGCCATCGTTGTCGGTGGTGGTGGAGATCAGGACCGAATCGTCGACCCGGCGGGATTCGATGCCGTTGGCGGTGCGGAACTGGACGTAAACCTGGGCGAGGTCTCCGTTTCCGACGCCGATCAGCTGGAAGGGCACGATCGGGTGGGCCGGGATTGGCAGCCAGGGTTCCGCGCCCGAGAAGGGGGTCTGCTTGAGTCGGTATTCGACTGCGTCGTCGCCGGGCAGGAGCTTGACCGCCACCCTGGTGCGATCGCTCCGGCCCGTTCCGCTGTTGATCTGGATGGAACCGAAGGCCTGGGCCCAATCGGCACGCGCCACCGCATCAATGGTGCGGGAGAAGGGAGTCACGGTGGTGCCGTCGGCGCCGCGGGCGCGCAGTTTGTAGAAGTAGCGCCTCCCGTCGTCGAGTCCCTCGTCGTAGTGGTCGGTGATGGTCCCCTTCGTCATATCGACGATGTCGACCAGGTTGGCGGGGCTGGTCAGGCCAGCGGGCAACGTGTTGCGGTAGATCTCCATCGCCGAGTAGGAGGGATGGTCCGGGAAATGGAGGAGCAGGGCTTTGGGCTTGAGGTTGCGATCATCGCCGTGGGAATCGGAGGTGGTGATGAGGGCCACCTCCGCCAGGCCGGGGAAAGGATCGTCGTCAGGGCACAGCGGGCAGAGGCCGCTGGCCACTTCCGAACCGTCCGAAGCACCGCCATCGTCGGTATCGGCGTCGAACGGGCAACATCCTTCGCGAAATTCCTCGAGGTGGGTGAGGCCGTCGTTATCGGGATCTTCGCCCGAATCATCCTTGGTGAAATCGGTTCCGTAGTGGCGCTCCCAGGTGTCGGGGATGCCGTCGAGGTCCTGGTCGCCACCGTTGCCGATTTCGATGCGCTGGTAGACCTGGAAGGCCTTTTCGAAGGTGCGGGCCAGGGCAACACCGAAGCTGTCCTTGCCGTTCACGCGGATGATGACCTGGTAGGTTCCGCCGTCTCCCGGCTTGGAGGGCACCGTTTCGGAGCGGTCCTTCTGGAGGGAGTTGCTTCCCAGCGGGGTCTTGGTGTAGCGGAGCCCATAGCGTCCATCCTTCTCGGCGCCGTCGACGTGGCCGCCGTCGTCGAACATGCGCAGCGGCTTGTCACAGGCCGGGCGGCCGTCAGGAAGAATGACCTCCACCGTGACATCGAGGTCGCGCAGCGGCCCCCTGAGGTCGCGGGCCACCAGATTGATGTCGACCGGCATTCCCAGTTCGAAGCCCTCCCGGTCGTGTTCCGGCCGGCCGTCCGGGCCGCCGTTGCGCAGGGGTGAGAGCCGGCACTGGAAATCCAGATCGTTGCCGGGCTTGCCGGATATCCCGGCGAAGACCTCGAGGTCCACCCCGTCGGTTTCACGCAACTGCATCCGGTAGGTCCCCTTGATGAGCGGGACTTGCGGGTGGATGACCACGTGGTGGGCCTTCTCGGTGTGCACGATCGAGTAGGTGGTGATGTCGACCCCATTCGGGTCGAGCACCGTGACCTGGACATTGGAGGACTCCGACCAACCCACGTAGATCCTCGGGGAGGTGACCCGGTCGTAGGGTTGGTCGAGCCTGATTTCAATCGCGTCGTTCCTTCGGAGTTCGGCGCGCTGCAGGCAGATGCGCTGGAGACGGGCGGTGTTCTCGAGCCCGCCGAGGAAGTTCAGGGTGAGCTGGTTGTCCATCGTGAAGTCCCGGCTGGGCGCCACCTGGGCGGCGTGCGCGGGACTGCTCTCGATGACCGGCACGAAGCGGTAGTCGCCGGCAGTGGCGGTGGAGATATCCTGGCAGAGGTCGGTTTCGGCTCCGTCGCCGAAGGCGAGGGTGTTGACGATGGTGCCGGCGGGGATAATGCGGGTGTCGACCCGGCCGCAGCCGTCGGGATTTTGTGCCCAGTAGCGGCTTTCGTTCTCCTTGCCGTCGGTGAGGAGGAGAATGGTGTCGATCGCGGTGGGATCGGCCTCCAGGTCGAGGGCGTCCTGGGCGTGCCACAAGCCATCGCCGATGGAGGTGAGGTTTTGCCCGGTCAGGATTTCCACCCTGTTGCGCAGGGTGGTGCGGTTGGCGCCGGTGGCGTCGAGCATGCCGGCCGCCCCCTTGAGATTGACGGCGTCTTCGTCGCACTCCGCACCATTTCCGCTGAAGGTGACGACCGTGAGCTTGTCGCCGTCGTTGACGGCATCGATATAGAATTGAGCGGCCTGCTTGGCGGCGTCCATCTTCGCGGAAGTGGGGATCTCCATGCTTCCGGAGATGTCGAGCACCACCACGTGATGGAACTTGATGTCGCCGTAGAGGACGGATTTCTGGGACCTGGCACTAATGCCCCCGGCGTCCGGGCAGAGGATCACCTCGAGGTCGTAGAGGCCATCGGCGGCTTGCACCGGCGCGTCCACCAGCAACTGCCATTCGCCGCCGACGTAGGCGGCATCGAGGATGGGAGCGTCGAGGCCCCCGACCGTGACCTCGAAGTCGTCGGCCTGCAAGCCGGCCATGGAGGGGTTGCTGACCATGGGCTCGTCGGGAGTGAGGCCCGGCACCCCGGTCACCGAGACGGCCACCACGATGTTGCCCGGTTCCGCCGCCGGTCCGGGGTACGCGGGGGCGGCAAAGAGGGGCCGGATGATGGTCAGTTTCGGAACTCCAGCGTCGAGATCGTAGTCGAAGGTCTCCGCCTCTTCAAAGCCGATCGCGATCCCGCAGATCTTGTCGATAGGACGGGCGGGCGAATTGAAAAATGCGGCCGTGAATTCGGTCCCGACTCCCTTCCGGATCTCGATGACCTTGTCATCGCGGTCGATCGCCACTGCCGCGAACGCCATCACGTCACCGTCCGAAACCCCGCGGAAGCCGACCGCCAGGCACTCGTTGGTGGCGTCGACGCCGGCTTCGAAATATCTCGTGGCCCACTCCTTGACGCTGGAGCTGCCGCTTCCCGGCAAGCCCAGATTGGTGGTGGGAACACTCGTGAGGATCGGCTGGGTTTGCTCGTCGACGTAGAAGTAGCGGTCGGCCTCCGCGACCGTGCCGACATCGAAATCGCGGGTGTAATTGCAGATCGAGAAGTCGAGGAAGAGGCTCTTGAGCGTGCGGCCTTTCGAGCCGATGACCTGCTCGAGGGCGAGCTTGGAGGCGGCCGTGCCGCTGGTCCCGTTGGACGCGGCGCGGTTCCAGAAGCTGCGCATGAAATCGACGCCGTAGTGGGGCTCGGAGGTGGTGGAGCCGAGCTGTTCCATGAGGTAGTTCCACCAGAGACAGCACTCGTATTCGCGATCGAAGAGGCTGGTGTTGGGGGAGTCGAGGAAGTTGCGGGCGGAACCCTCGTAGTAGGGATAGGAAGTCTTGTCATCGAGGTCGGGGTATCCCTTGTCCATCATGGCATCGGCGGTGCCTTCCGAGACCCATTTGCCGAAGGTGCTGCCGATGTAGCCGCTGTTGCAGTCGCTGACGTCACACTTGTAATTGCGCTGCACGGTGTGAAAGCGCTCGTGGAAAAAGACCACCCGCGAGTCGTCTGCAGGCCAGGCGCGGATGCTCGGGGCGTCGAGCACCACGCAAGCCGGCTCGGCATACCACCAATCGTCCTTCACGATGAACTCGTAAGCCGGGACGGTGCTCAGGTACGGTGACCGGAAGTTCATGACATCGACGAGGCGGTCGTAGGAGGTCTTGGCGAAGCTTTCGAGGTTGTCGACGTCAGCGGTGGAAATTCGGTCGCTGCTTCCGCCGGTGTCGGTGTAGGTGATCGTGTAATCGACTCCGGAATCCGAGAAATTGCGCGATTCGTCCAGCCCCGACCGGCTCACGTCGGCGAGAACGAAGGCAGGCGCGATGCCGAGAAAGAGGCAGATCACGGACCCGGTTCGGCCCGGCTTGCGGAGTTGAGGTGACATTTGCGCATTCATACCACTCATTCGGTTTATTCTTCGCGCGCCAAGAAGTCAAGGGAGTCCGGCAGGCAGTTTGTTCCGGCAGCCCAATGATTGGGAACCCGTTACAATCGTGTCAATCTCCAGTGGCCTGAGCGAAACTGAGTGGACAGGGAATCTGAGGGGAGACAGACGAAAAGAGCTCACTGTCCCCCCTCATGATGAGGCCGAGCGATCCAGCGGAGCCTGGACCCGATCCGAACGGTCTCGGGCCCCGCCCCGGCCACATCGAGCAGGGCTCGATCCTCCACAAAGCGGAAGCAGGGCTTCGCGCACTCCGATAGATTCAGGCTCTACCTCGTAGCGGAAGGGCTTCCCCTTCCGCAGGCCGCGCCACGCCTCACGAGCCCATATTAAACCCATTCGGCCCAACTCGGCATGCGAAGGCATGCCGCTACCAGCAGCTTAACCACGTGCCATTCGGGTCTGTCCCCCATCCGAAGGCCTGCGCAACACCCCGAGCCTGCAAGGGCGGCGGGGAACCGGTCACGGACGGGTCCACTGGTCGGCCAACTTTGACGAGATCCAGGACTTCGAACATGACATCCGCGGACCCTTCGACGGCACCGGCTTCATGAGTGATACCGACTTCCACTCGGGCAACCGCGACCGCCAGCTGGGCGGCACCAAGGCCAGCTTCAGCGGCGACCTCGACGCCCTCGCGGCCTACCTCACCAGCCTCGACACCACGCCGAAGAGCCCCCACCGCGACGCCGCCGGCAACATGACCGCCTCCGCCGCGGCGGGGGAGAGCCTCTTCCAGGCGCGCTGCGCGACCTGCCACAGCGGTCCGGACTTCACGGACAGCAGCTACGGTGTGCTCCATGACGTCGGCACCCTCACAGGTGATTCCGGCAATCGGCTCGGCCTGACCCTTCCGGGCCTCGATACCCCGGGATTGCGCGGGGTGTGGGCGACCGCGCCCTACCTGCACGACGGTTCTGCGGCCGACCTCATGGCGGTCCTCACCACCCGCAATGCCGGCGACCAGCACGGCGTGACCTCCGACCTGAACGCCGGCCAGATCCAGAACCTCGTCGATTATCTTCAACAGCTCGACGACAGCTCGGCGAGCTTTGCGAATGTGCCGCCCCCCGTCGACCCCAATCCCGACAGCGACGGCATTCCGACCGCTTTCGAGGAAGCCAATGGCCTCGACCCCTACGCCGACGACGCCGGAGACGACGCCGACAGCGATGGGTCGGACAACGGCGAGGAATACGCCCGGGGGACCGGCGTGCAGGATCAGGACAGCGACGACGACGGCCTGCTCGACGGATTGGAAAGCAACAGCATGGTCTACGACGACCCCGGCGACCCCGGCACCGATCCACTCGACGACGACAGCGACAACGACGGGTTCACCGACGGCGAAGAGGTCGCCGAAGGAACCAATCCGCTCGACGCCAACTATTTTCCCGCGCCGTTTGCCCAGATGTCGTCGAGCGCACCCACCGCCGAGGTGGTCGTCTCGCAGTCCGGCTCGGATTACAGCATTCCGTGGCGGCACAACCAGCAGGTGGGGGTGGACCGCAATCCCCGCGATGCCGCCCAGACATTTTTCGTGGACGAGGGCTTCACGCTCGATGCGGTTACGGTGCGGGTCGACCTACTGGCCACCAACGGCTACGACGACGACCCGTTCACCTTCGTGATCTACGAATTTACGAATGCGACCGACGTCGTGCCGGATCCGGACGCCAACTCGCCGGTCTATACCACCTCCGTAAACCTGCCCTCGTCCTTCAAGGCCGACGTCGATGCCGGCCGCGACTATCTCCGAATCAATATCCCCGACGTGACGCTGGATGGCGGCCAACAGTACGGCTTCCTCTTGATGTTCGCCGGACCTGCGGGGGTTCCGGACAACATGCTTCTCGCCGCCAAGGCCAACAGCCCCTACACCGGCGGAATCTCTCTTCAGCGCGAGGAACGGGGGACGGCGGGCGACAACTTCCGGGAGGGGATGATCTGGAACGGGAGCCAGACGCAGCCCGCGGACCTGGAGTTCTACCTGCAAGAGGCCCCAACGACCGACTATGACACCTGGACCCTGAACTACCCCGGTGCCGACCTCGGCGATCCGATCGGAGATTTCGACGGCGACCGCCTGAACAACGACTACGAACGCATCTTCGGCCTCGATCCCACCAGCGGGGGCTCGGTGAGCCCGTAAGTGCTTCCACTCGATGCCACCGGCACCTTCAGCTACACCCGGCGGGATGATGCGCTGTCGGGGATGACCTACACGGTGTGGTATTCGCTGGATCTCGAGCACTGGTTCAAGGACACCGGCGCCACCCAGGCACCAGAACCCCCGGATGAAAAGGACGTCGAGACGGTGCTGGTGATCCTCACCCCCGCCCTGCTCGGCGAACCGCGATTGTTCGTGCGGGTGCAGGCGGGGGGAGGTTGAGAACAAACAGGTGAGCGATCTGATGTGCGCAGCTTCGACGGCGCCTCGACCCGCTGGGAAGAGGACAGCAAGTCCCGGCGCTCGGCAAATCGATCAAGGCCCATGATGGGTCTGTCCCTTTATCGTCTTCCTGAGTTTCGGACACCGATGCGTCTTCCATGATGGGTCTGTCCCTCTATCGTCTTCTCTATCGTCTCCCGGATGAAATCGTGCCATCTTGGCCCTCATAGGTGCTTTTCCTCTTCCCGCCCCGAGTTGCGTTTGTTCCCATGGGGTCATCCCGAAACCCTTCCACCCAAAAACCCTTCCCACCATGCTCCCGAAGCGCCTCCCCCTGCTGGCCGCGGTTTTGCTGACAGTCCCTGCCGCCGCCCCCGCCGAATCGATCGCCCGGACCTGGAACGAGGAGCTCCTCGCCGCGGTCCGGCTTTCCTTTCCCGATCCGCCGATGCACGCCCGCAATCTTTTCCACACCTCGGTCGCGATGTGGGACGCGTGGGCCGCTTACGACGGGACCGCGGTGGGCTACCTGCACCGCGAGGCGGCCACCTCCGGCGACGTGCCTGCGGCGCGGCGCGAGGCCATCAGTTACGCCGTCTATCGCGTCCTCCGCCACCGCTACACCACGCGCAAGCACCCGAACACCACGGTGGCCAACGCCCAGGCGGCGCAGGCCAATTTCGACGCTCGCATGGCGGCCCTCGGCTACCCGATCGCAAACGACACCACGGACGGCGAGAGCCCGGCCGCAGTGGGCAACCGGGTGGCCGAGACCATCATCACCTTCACGGCCGACGACCAATCCAACGAGGCCGGCGGCTACACCGACGCCACCTACACCCCGGTCAACGACCCGCTTATCCTCGAGCACAGCGGATCGACCATGAACGACCCCAACCGGTGGCAGCCGCTGGAGTTCGTGGAGGCCTTCGACCAAAACAACGAACCGCTCGACTTCACCATCCAGGAGTTCGTCGGTTCGCACTGGCGGGACGTGTGGCCCTTCGCCCTGAGCCGCGAGCCCGGCCAGACCGTCTATCTCGACCCCGGGGCGCCCCCACAGCTTGGCGGGCTCGGCGATGCCGACTTCAAGGCCGGGATCGAGCAAGTCATCCGCTACAGCAGCCGACTCGACCCCACTTCTCTTGGCGACGACATCGATTGCTCGCCCCGCACCATCGGCAACAACCCGCTCGGCACCAATGCCGGGACCGGCCACGCGATCAATCCCGTCACCGGCGAGGCCTATGACCTCAACCCGATGAACGAGGCCGACTTCGGCCGCGTCATCGCGGAATTCTGGGCCGACGGGCCGCAGTCCGAAACGCCCCCGGGGCACTGGAACGTCCTTGCCAACGAACTCGTGGATCATCCCTCCTTCCGGCGCTACTTCATGGGCACGGGTCCGGAGCTCGGCGAACTCGAGTGGGACGTGAAGATGTATTTTCTCATCAACGCCTCCGTCCACGACGCGGCGGTGGCGGCCTGGACCTGCAAGCGGGAGTACGACTTCGTGCGTCCCATCAGCAGCATCCGCTACATGGGCGGTCTCGGACAGTCGACCCATCCCGAAGGACCTTCCTATCATTCCAACGGCCTGCCCTGCGTTCCGGGTCTCATCGAGGTGGTGACCGAGGACAGCACCGAGCTGGGCGGCAAGCACTTTGATCTCGGAACCGGCGCGATCGGCAAGATCGCGATCCTGGCGTGGGCCGGGGAACCGGAAGACCCCGCGAGCGAGATCGGTGGAGTGGAGTGGATCCTGGCCGAGGACTGGCTGCCGTACCAACGGGACACCTTCGTGACGCCGGCCTTCGCCGGCTACATCTCTGGCCACAGCGCCTTCAGCCGGGCCGCGGCCGAAATCCTGACCCGCCTGACGGGGAGCGCGTTTTTCCCCGGCGGCCTCGGCACCTATGACGTGCCCGCAGGCGCCCTCGAGTTCGAGTTCGGTCCCAGCGTCCCGGTGCAACTGCAGTGGGCGACCTACTACGACGCCGCTGACCAGGCCGGACTCTCGCGTCTCTATGGCGGCATTCACGTCCCGGTGGACGACGGCCCGGGGCGCATCGTGGGATTCAGCTGCGGGATCGCCGCCTGGGAACTCGGCCTGAAATACTTCGACGGCAGCATCCTGTCCGAGCCCCCCCAACTCACCGTCACCCACCTGGGCAACCTCCAGTTCCGCCTCGACTGGCGCCAGTATCGCGGGCTCTTCTACAAGGTGCGCCGCGGTCCCGATCTGCAAAACTTCACGGACCCCCTTCCCTTTGTCCGCGCCACCAACGATCGTGCCACCATGCTGGTGGCCCCCGGCTTCCCCACACCGGAGAAGGAGTTCTACGACGTGGTGCAGTCGGAGTGAGGCGGTGGACCCGGCTTCGTCCTTCGTAGCCGGTTGAGAATCGGTTATCCTGTGCCGGTCGATGGACGCCACCCGCCGGACCCGCCTCGCCATCGCCACCTAATTTCGTGAACGTGTAACGCTTGAAGGTACCAGCACCCCGTGGCAGGAGAGGATCAGGGCGACCCGTTCAGCGCAGTGGCAGGTCGAAGCGCTTCATGCCGCGCTGGACCATGCTCTTCTTCCAGATCGGCGGACGGGCCGGGTCGAGCCGCATTGCGGGGAAGCGCTCGAGCAGAGCACGGATCGCGATGGGCCCCTCCAGCCGTGCCAGGCTGGCGCCGAGACACATGTGAATCCCGTGGCCGAAGGCGAGTTGCTTGTTGTCCTGGCGGGTGATGTCGAGATCCTCCGGGTGTGCGAAGCGGTCCGGGTCGCGGTTGGCGGCCCCCAGCATGACGTAGGCGAGCTGTCCTTTGCGCATGGTTTGCCCGCGGATTCCGACATCTTCCTTCAGGGTGCGCGGCGCGCTTTGAAACGGCGATTCGTAGCGAAGGAATTCCTCTACTGCGGCCGGGTAAAGGGACGGATCGTTTCGCAGCCGCTCGAGCTGGTCCGGGTGCCGAAGCAGGAGCCAGATGGCGTTCGAGATGAGGTTGGTGGTGGTTTCGTGGCCGGCCACCAGCATGGCCCCGCAGGTCCGGATCAACTCTCCCTCGCTCAGGCGGTCGCCGTCCTCGCTGGCTGCCGCCATCAAACTGACCAGGTCCTCGCGCGGTTCGGCGCGCCGGGCGGCCAGCAGGGCCGCAAAATGGTCGTTCATGCTCCGCCAGGCTTCCTGGGAGGCCAGCCCGTATTCGAAGTTCACCTTGCCACTGCCGAGGAAACGCTGGATTGCGGACGACCAGTCCTTGAACTGGTTTCGCTCTTCAGGCGCCACCCCCAGCATGCCGGCGATCACGATGGCGGGGAGCGGGAAGGCGAACTCGCGAATCAGGTCGATCTCCGGCTTGCCGTCCAACCCCTCGATCAATTCGTCCACGATGCGCTCCACCAGTCCGCGCATCCGTTCAATCATCCGCGGCGTGAAGGCGTGGGAGATCAACTTCCGCAAACGGGTGTGCTCCGGCGGATCGGATTGCACCAGGCCACCGTGCTCATAGTGGTGTTCGAGGTAGGCCAGTTGGGCGCGTTCGTCGGCCGAGAGCCCGGACAGGTACTCGGTGTAGCGGCCACGGTTGGAAAATCGATTGTAGTCCTTCAGGACGGCGCGGACGTCATCGTAGCGCGTCAGCAGCCAGGCCTGCCACTGGGCCGACCAGAAAACCGGATGGCGCTCGCGCAGCCGGTCGTAGACCGCGTAAGGACTCTCGATGTAGTCCGGCGAGAGCAGGAGGGCATCGAGCTCCGGGTCATTGGTAACTGCGGGGGACATGAAAGATCGGCAAACGGACAAGTGTCATTTCGCCGGTGGGGTTGCGGGCGGACCGGGGATCACGGTGAAGCCGAGGTCTTTCTTGCCGTCTTTCTCGAAGAGGTACGCAATTTTTCCGTTCGCCAATACCGCCATGTCGCTGTACCCGCTGCCACCCTGGTAAATCTCCTGCTTCGAGGGCCACGTCTTGCCCTCGTCGTAGCTGGCCCAGAGAGTGGCGCGATTACGTCCGGTCGCGGCACCGGGGCCGGCGTAAAGAACGATCCCCGGCCTGCCGTCCTTCGGCCACGAGTACCGGGCGGTGCTTCCCTGGCAGCTCGGATCGGGCAACTCCGGAATGAATCGGGCCGTCCCTTCCACGAGTTTTTCGCCACCGTTGCCCAGGGTGCAGGTCCCGCGATTGCGCGTGCTCCCCGGTGAGCGGGCGTTGATCATGACATCGCCCTCCAGCAGTTCCACGCAGACCGCTTCGTTGATGTTCATGTTTGGCGAGCTGCCGCCCACTTTCCACGATTCGCCCTTGTCATCGCTGTAGACAACGTAACCGGAACCTTGCCCGTAACACGGAATGACGAGGCGGCCCTTGTATTTGCCCTGCGTCAGTTGGATCCCGTGACCGGGGCCGGTCGCCTGCCAGCTTCGACTCTTCGGATGAAACTGATCGGTGACGAACTTCGATTTCGTCCACGTTTTGCCGTCGTCGTCGCTCTGCGTCAGTGCGACATGAACCGGGCCCCCATTGGCGTGGTTCGGGTTGGTGCGGAACTGGTACGAGAGAAAGATGCGGCCGGTTTCCCGTTCGACCACCGGGCTCGGATTGCCGCAGGAATTGTCGGGGAATTCGGAGGTCAGGTCGATTTCCGGGCCCCACGTTTTGCCGTTGTCTTCGCTTCGGCGCACCACCATCCGGATATGGCCCCAGTCGTAGCCGCTCGCGCGGGCTTCCGCGAAAGCGATAATGGTCCCTTTTTTCGTCACGACCAGGGAGGGAATCCGGTAGACGGCCGCTTTTCCGGGCGCATACTCGCGCCCTGCGATGCGCTTCGCTCCGCCCCCACGCGAAACCGTCTCCTGCGGCTTCTCGTCCCCCTTGAATATGACCTCGACCGGGGCAAGCGACTTGAAGATCGTTTTCAACTCATCGCTGAACTTCTCGGCGGTCAGCGAGATCGACGCGTACTTCGCGTAGCTCTCCAGCGGATTGACCGCGAGGATCAGGTTCGCGCCGGGGTCGATTTCCTCTTCCGTGATTTTTTTGCCGTCCAGATGATACGACAAGACCGAACCGACCCGCTTGACCGAGATGGTGTGCAGTTTGCCGTCGTCCATCTTGATCGGCGAGGCGCTGCTGAAGGGTTTCAGCGGGATGGACGCCTTCGAATCGCTCACCACGAGCCTGCTGCCTTTGTCCATGAAACCGTAGTTGCCCCGGTCCAAAAAATAAATGAACGGTCCGCGCCCGCCGCCCCGGTTGCCAAATGCTCCGGAGTCCGAGGAAAAGGTGACCTTAAACTCGCAGTTGCCCAGGGCCGATTTCACGGCGGGGAGCATTTTCAGGTTCTTGTCGCGGCCATCGAACACGAACTGTCCATCGACCGTCTCGCCTTTTCGCTGCGTCCAGTCGGTCCAGAACGGATTCGCCTTCGCATCCATATCCGTCTGCTTCATGTTCTTTTCGTTCGGCTTGCCGTCGCGAATCAGATAGATCTCTTCGGCGTTTGCCGGAGAGGCCACCCATGGCAGCAGCAAAGCGGCGAAGAGCGATCCGGGTGCAATAGTTGATCTCATCATCGTTGTCTTGTTTGGTTTCATCATGTCGCCTTGCTTCAGTCTTGCGAGCGAATCTGTTTGGCCGTGCCAACCACCAGTCCGGGATGTCATCTCTTGCCCGGGCGGGCCTTGCTGAAAATGCCAAGCAATTCAGCCAACCAACATAAGGGTCGTGACGACTTTGTAATGCGATTGCCCAAGGGAAATGCAAGCCTGGAACGACCCACCCGTGAAAAACTCTCCGAAGCAAGTAGCATTCGATCGGTTGTTCGGCCCTCGGGCTCCCTGGAGGCGACCATGCTCCAGTTCCCGCTCTGAACCCGGCCGGCTGCCTGCCTCAATCGCCCCCTACCGAGAGCCGGAAAAATCCCTGCCGTTCGGCTGCGGTGACCGGGGTCGGAGGGCGCACGGCGATGGTCATGGTGCCGTCATCGTTGTCGGTGGTGGAGAGGTGGACGAAGCCGGTGGAGGCCCACGGGTCGCGTCCCGGGTGGGGCGTCGTTTCGGGCCGGAAGACGAGGTGGTCGGCCCCGATTCTGCGGCGATAGCGGAAGACCGGGTAGTGATCCACCACTCCCCCCACCGCGAAGGCCTCGATCGTCGGAGCTTGCGGCAGGGCGGCGTGGGGAACCGGCAGGAGGTCGGCGCCCACCGCAAAGGCAAGAAGGTTCGAGATCCCGATCCCGGACGGGTCGTCATCCGGACCACCCAGGCCGTTGTCCTGCAGCCAGTCTGTTAGAGAGTGGCGGTCGTCTCCACCGGGGGTGCCATCGGGGTGCACGCTGGGGCGCCAGCTGGCTGGGTCGCCGAGATCCGGAGCGTCCTCCGGGGAGACCAGGACCAGGGCCGGGCCGCCTCCGTCGGGGCTGTCGGGCCACGCTCCCGCGTCGTTGTAAGTGACACTCAGGATGATGCGATCGTCGCGGTCGAGCAGGAGGATCTGTTCGCCGTCGTCGTTCAGCTTGCCGTCCGTGAACTCGCCGGCGACCGGGTGGCCGGCGCCATTCCGGAATTCGAAGGCGGCCCGGTTTTTCACCACCAGGAGGCGCGCCCCGGGCGAGAGCTCGGAGGAGGCGTCATCGGGGAAAGGAAACGAGAAGGCGCCCGCGAAACGCATTCCCGCCAGGGTGACCGGCCGGGCGCCGATGTTCATGAGCTCCACGAATTCGAAGTCGGAGCGCTGGTTGTGTCCGGCCGCGAGTTCGGCGCTGCTCGGCGCCTGCGGTCGGTAGTGGATCTTCGAGATGGCGAGGTTCGACGGGTTGGGGGTGACCGACCCGGCGTGGAAGCTGGCCTCGGTGAGGGCCGACCACGAGCTGCCGCTGCGCGACCGCGCCTTGGCGACCACCGCCCTGTTCAGCAAGATGCGGGAACCCCCGCTGAGAGCCTGGCCCTGCAGCTCCGGCAGGATCAGGTGATCGGAGCCCGAGACATCGAGGTTGAGCCCGTGGATGGCCAGCACGTTGGTCCCGGTCCGCAAGGCCGCGCGGTGCGCCGAAACGTTGAAGTCGCGGAACACGACCGCTTCCGAATCCCGGTGCGCGGCGGTAGCCTCCGAATTCCAGGTCGGCGCGGCCGGGGCATTGGCACTCGCGATCTGCGTTCCGTTGAGATAGGCCACAAACCCGTCGTCGTACTTCATGCGCAAGGTCAGGCTCTGGAACGACCCCGCCTCGCTCACCTCGAAGGCGCTGCGAGTATAGACCGTGGTGCTGCGGCCCAACATCCCGGCCTCGACGTCCAACCCGAGGAGCGCATCGAACTCGGGGGTGAGATCGTAGCCCACCCCGCTCGTCCCGCTCGTCCAGCCGGCATCGTCGAAGTTGGTCGCGGTCCAGTTCGTCCCCAGCGAGCCGTCCACCGGGACGAGGGCCTTGACCGCCGCGCCGGACGACAGGACCTGCTCGGTGACCAACCCGGAGCCCGACGCGATGCGGGCCCGCGACGAGACCGCTCCACCCGGCAGGCGTGGGTCGGATCCGTCGAGCGTGTAGTAGACGGTGCCCGGCCCGTTCATGATGAGCTCGAAGCCGTCCGGGACGATGCCGCCGTGCCGGTTGAAGGTGGGGGCGCCGAGGGACGGGTAGAGCCCCGCGCCGCGGATCTGGGAGAGCGCGAGGGCGTACCGTTGGGGCAGCCAGGTGTTGAGAATGCTGTTCCTCACCGGAATCCAGACCCCCGCGTAGGTGAACGGGTTGGTGCCGGGGTTGCGGGTGTAATCGCCCCAGCGGGCCGATTCGGTCCGGATCCCGCCCTCCACTCCGGCCGCGATGGCCCGGTAGCGGGCGACGGTTTTATCGGCCTGCAAGGCGCCGTCGTTGAAGAGGTGCTTGTGCACCCGGTCGCCGAACAGCACCCGGAATTCGACGTTCTGCCGCGCCGCGTTGTAGAGGAAGCCGGGTGTATTGGGATTGGCGACATCGAGCCGACTGCCCTGGAAGTCCCCGCCGCCCCTCCCGAGGGAGTATTCGGCATCCCAGCAATAGAATTTGAAGCCCGCCCCCGGCTCCCGTCGGCGCGTCGCGTACCAGTTCTTGTGCGGCCAGTCGGTGTTGATCACGTAGTGGTTGAGAAGGATGTAGTCGGCGAGGTTCTCGACGTCGACGAGGTCCTTGAACTGCGCGTACGACTGGCTGCCGGTCAGTCCCGCCGCCGCCAGGTTCAGAGCCGTCTGCCAGGCAGCCCCGTTCCCGTCGATCACTTCGTATTGATCGACCGAGTAGCAATCGGGCCCGCAGTTCGAGGCGTGCTTGATCGCGTCGTAGTCCTCCGAACGGCCGCCGAAGTAAGAGGCCGCATGGTCGGCGTCGGGCCGCTCGGTGGCATTGTATAGGCCCCAGTAAAGGCCGTTGAGATAGAGGTGCAGCCACCGGCCGTGCGGCCCAGGCCGGCCCATGGCCAGTTGCGAATAGCGCACGAAGGAGTCGATGATGTACTGCGAGTTCGGGTGCTGCCAGGCGTCGCCATGCACGCCCCGCAGCGCGATGGTCTCGAATTCCTCGACCGCATCGACCGCCGAATCGGCCTGGTCGGCGGCGAAGAGGGGGAAGTTCAGCTTCGGCGGCCCGTCGTGGTCGCGCCGAAACCGGAGCATGAACGATTTTTTCGGGGTCTCGCCATGGAAGCGGGCCCCCCCGCCGAAGAGGCGGATCCCCGCGTTGAGCTGAAACTCCTGGAGCGAAGCGGGATCGATCCACTCCAGCGAGGCGGTGTGTTCGCGGTCAGCCCGGGCCGGAAACAGGACGGAATAGAGGCCGCCGCTGCCGAAGAGGTCCTCCCGGTCCATCACGATCGACAAGGTGGGCAGCGACATCAAGTCGTCGATGATGGTGGCGGCATGGGTCGTGACGGCCGTTTGCCAGATGTCGTAGTCGGCCGGGACAGGCGATCCGGTGTTGGGGCCGATCAGGAAGCGGCCCCAGGTGTCCGGGAAGCCGGCGGGGTCTTCAGGTTGCGCCAGGACATCCTGGAGAAAGAGATAGGTCTGGGTATCGACGTTGCTCGGCACGTGGCCGGGCTTGGTGGCGATGGCGCGCAGGTTGGTGGTGGTCGTGATTCTCACCGTGGCGGAGCCGGTCGCGTCCGGACCGGCGGGGGCGGAGCGGATTCCGTTGGAATCGGACGGTGCGCTCCCGTCGGTGGTGTGAACGATGGTGGCCCCCGGGGTGCTGCAAGTGATCACGACGTCGAAGGGCGCGGCGTAGAACCCGCGGTCGATGCTAAACTGGGTATCGTCCACCAGTCCGTCGAAGGACTGCCCGTTGCGGGCCCCCGGAGTGGGGTCCGGCAGGTATCCGAATTCCCCCGCTGACGGAACGGTAATGGTGGTGCCGTGCAGCTCGGGAAGGATCAGGAAATCCGAACTGTTCGGCGCATCATTCAATCCGTGGATGGCGAGGAGGTTGGTGCCGGGATGGAGCAGGCCGGCGTGGACGGTCAGGTCGTAATTCTCGTAGACCACCGCGTTAATGTCGCGATGCGGGGTGGTGGCGACCGAATTCCACTCGGGAGCGGAGGGGCCGTTGGAATCCGCCACCTGCATCCCATTGAGGTAAGCCACGAACCCGTCGTCGTATTTCATCTTCAGGGTGAGGGAGGACACCGTGGCACCCGCTGCGAGCTCGAAGGGAACCCGCAGGTAGACGCAGCTGCGCTGGTTCGCCATCTCGCCTTCGACGTCACCCAGCACGCCGAAGAGATCCGGGTAGGAGCCGTCCGCCAGTTCATAACCGACGCCGGTGGCAGCGTCGCGCCACGCGGAGTCGTCGAACCCTTCGCCGATCCAGGCCAGCCCGATGTCGGCGGATGGCACCAGCAGGGTGCAGGGCGCGCCCGGCATGAGAAAGGCCTCGTGCCGGATGGAGGCCGCCTGTCCCACCCCGTAGGAAACATCCTGGTGTTGTTCGGCTGGAGCGAGTCCGGTCGCGATCGTCACCCCGTCCGGTTCCACCAACGCCAGGTATTCCCCGCTGCGGCCGAGCTGGAAATTGGTGTGCAGTTCGGCGCCGGCGAGAGCGCGGTCTTTTCCCGAAGCGAAGACCACCAGAAACTCACCTGCGCCGAGTGAGACGCCGGGAAAGGTCCACTTGGCGAGTACCGCCGGATCGTCCGTGAGGTGGTACCCGGCGAGGTTCACGCCCGACGCCCCACCGTTGTAAATTTCGACCCAGTCCGGGAAGTCCCCGTCCCGGTCGGCCAGGATCCAGGTATTGTCGGCCAGGAATTCGCTGATGGTGAGTTGGGCCGAGGCCGGGACAGCCAGGGCGGCGCACAGCATTACGGCAAACCATCCGCCGCGAAACCAACGCCGCGTCCGGCGCCTCACCGAGTTGAAGCACCGAACGTCCCTGGGGCTGGAGGATTGGATCTGAATGTTATCTGGAGATTGGGGGTTTGAAACAGCGCGGCGAGGGGCGGGGAATGACGCGGGCTAATATATACCCCATGTTTCGTCGATGCACGAGGATGAGCTGGAAATCGTCTCCGCGGGAAGGGGAGGTGAACCCATGTTGCCACTTCGACCGGGAAGGCCAAGGGCCTTCTCTCACCGTAGCCCGGGGCGAGCCCGCGCACGCGGGCGCCGCCCCGGGATTCCAGGCCGTCCCCGACCGGGAAGGCCAAGGGCCTTCTCTCACCGTAGCCCGGGGCGAGCCCGCGCACGCGGGCGCCGCCCCGGGATGCCAAGACGTCCCCGACCGGGAAGGCCAACGGCCTTCCTTCACCGTAGCCTGGGGCAAGCCCGCGCACGCGGGCGCCGCCCCAGGATTCCAAGTCCCACCAAAGTCCGCAGCCTGAAGGGCTGCCTCACCGGTGGGACCACCTCTGGCGCCCAGTCCGAAGAAGGATTGCCTCAACCGCCGACCGTCGTGCAAGGTCGCCTCGTGCCTCAATCGTTGACCCAACTTTACGCTCACCTGATTTTCAGCACGAAGGATCGTGAGGCGTTTCTCGCCCCGTCGATTCGGTCTCGCGTTCACTCGTATCTCGCGACGTTGATCCGGGAGTACGACGCTCCATTCGTCGCGGTCGGAGGCGTGGCAGATCACGTGCATCTCCTTTTCGACATGGGGAAGCTGCGTGCCCCGGTTGAGTTCGTCGAGCATGTGAAGAAGGAGTCCTCGAAGTTCGTGAAGACGCTGGGGGAACCGTACACGAATTTTTATTGGCAACGGGGATACGGGATGTTCTCGGTGAGTCCGAGCCTTCGGGACGAAGTGGAAGCGTATGTGCGAAACCAGGAAGAACATCATCGCAAGAAAACGTTCCAGGAAGAATATCGGGCTTTTCTGACGCGTTACGGCATCGAATACGATGAACGATACGTGTGGGATTGAAGGGACAACCGTGCGGGTGAGGCAGGCCTTCAGCCTGCGGATCGTGCGGCGATGCCCCGATCCCGGGGCGATGCCCCTCCTGGGGCGGTGCCCCAGGCTACGGTGAAGGAAGGCCGTTGGCCTTCCCATGGCACCGGCCCATACATCCCGGGGCGATGCCCCGATCCTGGGGCGTTGCCCCTCCTGGGGCGATGCCCCAGGCTACGGTGAAGGAAGGCCGTTGGCCTTCCCATGGCACCGGCCAATACATTCCCGGGCCGATACCCCGTTCCCGGGGCGATACCCCGATCCCGGGGCGATACCCCGATCCCGGGGCGATGCCCTGAACCTGGGGCGGTGCCCCAGGCTACGGTGAGAGAAGGCCGTTGGCCTTGGGGGAAGGCACCGCTTCAACATTCAACGTTCAACACTGAACACTGAACACTGAATACTGAATACTGAATACTGAACACTGAATACTGAATACTGAACCCCTACGGCACGGTCAGGTTGAAATCGTCGATGTACCATCCCGCTTCATTCGTCACGTCGTCGGTGTCGAGGCGGAACTCGATCACAACGTTCTTGCCGAGGGCGGCGGCAGGCAGGGGCATGCTGACTTCCTCCCAGCCGGCCGAGCTGTCGTCCACCACCGGCACGAGCACGGCCAGCACCGAGTCGTCGTCGGCATCGAGGACCGAGACAGTTCCGAGGTCGAAGCCGGTTTCGATTTCGAAGTACTGGAAGTAGCGCACGGTGGCGCCGTCGGCGTTGGTGAGGTCGGCGCTCGGGGAGCGCAGCCAGATGTTGGCATCGAATCCGTAGTCGGCGGCGAGGTTGGTTCCGAAACAATTGGTGGGGCTGTTGGCAGCGGGCGGGCCGACCACAGTCGGCGTTCCCAGTTCCCAGGCCGTCCCTCCCAGTCCGTCCGAGCCGGTGGTCCAGTCTCCTGCTCCGCTTTCAAAGTCGTCGGAGACCAGCGAGACCGGCGGAGCATTGAACTCCTCGATCACGAAGAGGCGGAAAGGATCGGCCGGGAGCGAAATGACGAGGGTGTTCTCCGGCGGGGTGGCCGCGATGTCCTGGTGAGGGGCGAAAATCGGCCAGTCGGCAGGGGGTGCCGCGGAGGGATCGACCTCGCTGCGAAGGTTGTAGAGCTTGGCGGTCTTGCTGTCCCACTTGAGGGTGAGTTCGTCGGTGCCGCGCGCGTAGCTGATCTCGGTGAACTGGGAGCCCAGCCCTCTCTGCAGGACGAGATCGTTTCCGTCGCCACCTTCATAGGTGAGAAGGAAGGAGCCGAAAAAGGTGCCTTCCGGCGCAAGGTCGAAGCTGCCGGTGATCGGTCCCTCACTGGTCTTGTTGATCAGGGTGATGTCGCCGAAGGCGCCGCTCAGGCTCGAGAAGTCGAGTTCCAGGGTGGAGCCAGCCACCAGGGTGACCTCCCCGGCCACGTTGAGGGGGCTGACACCGCCCGCTCCCATCTCGAAGCGCAGGAAACTGTCGCCGTCCACCCGCAATTCGCCGCCCACGTTGACGGTGCCGGCGCTTCCCACCACCTCGAAGCGACCGGTTGTCCCGGCCACCGTTCCGGTGCCCACCCCGAGGGCGTAGGTTGTCACGGGGACGCTGCCGCCTCCGACGAAGTTGGCCTCCCCGCCGCTGATCGAGTAGGTCCCGAAGGCGGCCGCGTTCTGATTGCCGAGGACGGTCCAGGTATTGATCGTGACAACGCCTCCGGTTTGATTGAGGGCGCCGGTCCCTCGGTCGGCGAGTTGCAGCCACTCCCCGGTGGCCAAGCTCCCCCCGTTCATGTTGTAGGTGCCCACACTGCCGGGCAAGTGGGCGACGTTGAGGCCGATATCGACGATGACGTCCCCGCCATTCTGCGTGACGGTCCCCTCCCCCGTTTCACCCACGAACAAAACCGCATTGGTGAGCTGCAGCATGGCGGTCCCGCCAACCAGCAGGCTGCCAGTGGTGGTATCCCCGATGAAGATGTGCTCGGAGGACAAGGCCCGCCCCGCTTCCATGATGAGAGCCTCGTCGATCCGCGTGGTGCTGGCGATGGTGTTCGGCTCCCAGTTCGAGGTGTCGTTCCAGTTCGTTCCCAGGCCGCCCGCACCGCCCGTATAGGCGAAGGTGTTCGGAACCAGGAGCGAGACGGTGGCTTGCAGCTGGTCGACCTCTCCCCCGTCCGTAACGGTCAGGGTGTAGGTGGTGGTGGCGGCCGGGGTGACCTCGATGCTGCCCGTGCCATCGGTTGTGATGCCGTCCACGTTCCCGATCTCCTGGTCGATCTCCACACTGGCGGTGACGGGAACTGTCCACGCCAAGGTCGACATCCCGCCCGGGTCGATGGTGTTGGGAGTGGCGGTGAAGGAGTTGACCGGAGTGCCCCCGTCCACCAGCACGATGTCGTTGCCGTCCCCGCCCGCATAAGTGAGCGTGTATTGCCCCCCCAGGTAGGTCGTCCCTTCCGTGGCGTTGGCGAAATTGCCCGAGGCGGTGGCCACCCCGCCGACGTTGATGAGGGGGATGTTGCCGATCGGACCGGGCAAGGCGGTGAAGTCGAGCTCCAGGGTGGCCCCGCTCACGAGGGTGACCGCCCCGTCAACATTGATGGGGCTGACGCCGGTGGCGTCCATCGTCCATTTCATGAAGCTGTCGCCGTCCACCCGCAACTGGTCGCTCACGTTGATGGTGCCGCCGGTCCCGACGACCTCGAAGCGGCCCGCCGCGCCGGCTACTCCGCCGGTGCCTACGCCCAGCGCGAAAGTCGCGGAATTATTGGTATCGGCACCACCCACAAAGTTCGCTTCGCCGCCGCTGATCGTGTAGGTCCCGAAGGCAGCTGCATTCTGGTTGCCGAGGACGGTCCAGCCGTTGATGGTCACGGTGCCGTTTGTCTGGGTGACGGTTCCTGCACCGCGGTCGGCGAGCTGCAGCCAGTTTCCCGAGGTAAAGGTTCCACCGTTCATGTTGTAGTCGCCGACACTGCCGGGCAGGTGCGCTATGAGCAGGCCCACGTCGGCGTTTACGGCCCCATTGTTCTGCGTGACGGTTCCGGTGCCGTTCTCGCCAACCAGCAGCAGGACGTCGAAGTCCAGCGTCCCGGTGGTATTCACCAGCAAGCTCCCGGAGGGGGAGTCCCCGATGAACACGTTGGTGGTCGAGTTTGTGGAAAAGCTGCCGCCGACGCTCAGATCATCATCGACTAACGCAAGGCTGGTCGTGAAGGGGCCATCGGGATCCCAGTTGGCGACGGTATTCCAATCCGTGCCGGCGCCCCCGGGCCCGCCGTCAAAGGAGAAGGCCGCGGCGGAGGCCGGGGCGGCCAGGGCGAGGGCAAGTCCGGATAGGCTTGAAACAATTGCCTTGCGCAATAGTGTATTTTTCATCTTGAGGTCTGGTCTTGGTATTCTTGTGGGTCTGTCCTGATCGCCCTCCGAAGGTGGCAACCCACCGGGCCGAAACTTTTTCAGTCCTATAAGGGGTCTATAACCCCCCCCCCAAAAAAAAAGCGGAATCTATTGAAGAAATGTGAAATGTGTAGTGCCACGGATCGGGTCGCAGTTCGCAAGGAAGGGGGTTCGCCGGACCCAGGTGAGATGGGCGCCGCCGGCGACGGCGACGTACGGGAAAACACCCTTTAGGTTGGTCGCGGTAGGACCGCCGGTTGCCCGGCGGCCCCCGCACAGATCCCAGCGGGCGCGATTGACGCACTGGGCTCCCATTCGCGTCAATCTAGCGTCGGAACTGATTGGTTATCAGTGAGATAAAAGTGAAGAAAAGCCAACTTTTAGGTTGACCTA
>CAUZKZ010000024.1:0-22759 GCA_963580345.1 Verrucomicrobiia bacterium
CTTACTCCTTGGTGGTCGCCGTCTTCTGGGCGGTGGCGATAAAAGTGGCGTGGCCGCACGAACTGGAGGAGTGGGCGAAGGGCGGGGATTCCGAGTAAGCGGTATACAGTGGACAGTATACAGACGACTCAACTTGCCACCGCCCCAAGATACCATCGCAGCTGCGACTGCATCGGCGCCCAATCCCGGAAGTCCGAACCCTCTACACTGAAGACTGTATACTGAACCAATGGCAACGATCTGGGTGATCGTCATCTACCTCGGTGGGCTGCTGGCCTTCGCGATGGGGTCCAAGCTTTTCTTCCGTGGAACCAGCGCGGACTACTTCGTGGCGAGCCGCTCGATCGGGCCTTTCATGCTTCTCATGTCGGTCTTCGGGACCACCATGACGGCCTTCGCGCTGGTGGGATCCACCGGGCAGGCCTTCGAGCGCGGAGTGGGCACCTACGGACTGATGGCATCGTCTTCGGGCCTGATCCACGCCGCCTGTTTCTTCTTGATCGGGATCAAGCTCTGGTCGATCGGAAAGCGCCACGGTTTCGTGACCCAGATCCAGTTTTTCCGCGCCCGCTTCGACTCGAACCGCCTCGGCTACCTCCTCTTCCCGATTCTTGTCCTGCTCGTGATTCCCTACCTGCTGATCGGGGTGATCGGGGCGGCCAAGACCATGATCGGAGTGACCGGTCCCCATGGGCCTGAACCGGGGATGTTCCCGGAGCTTTTCCAAAGCACGCAGGGGGCGGTGCCGGCCTGGCTCACCGGGTTTATCATCTGTGGGGTGGTGCTCTGCTATATTTTCGCGGGCGGCTCGCGTGCCGCGGCGTGGGCAAACACCTTCCAGACCATCGTCTTCATGGCGATGGGGGTCCTGGCCCTCTGCCTCATTTCGCAGAAGCTGGGCGGGCTGCGGGCTGCCCTCGAGCAGGCCAACCAGGACCACCTGGTGCGCACCGTGTCCCACGATGGGAAGGTTGGCATCCCGCCCCTCATGTTCGCCACCTACATGTTCATCCCGCTTAGCGTCGGGATGTTTCCGCACATCTTCCAGCACTGGCTCACCGCCAGGAACGCACGAGCCTTCAAGCTGACTGTGATCGCCCACCCAATCTGCATTTTGATCGTGTGGGTGCCCTGCGTCCTGGTCGGAGTGTGGGCCACCGGCAAGCTCCCGGGGGACACCATCAGCGGGGCGGTTCTCGCCAAGATGGTGGGTATCCTGGTGAACGACCCCATCATCGTGGGTCTCGTCACGGCCGGCATCCTGGCCGCCATCATGTCGTCGCTCGATTCGCAGTTCCTCTGCCTCGGCACCATCTTCACCAACGACATCGTCCTCCACAATTCGAAGAAGAAGTTCTCCGACCGGCAGATTCTCCTGATGGCGCGCAGTTTCGTGGTGGCGATCGTGGCGTTGACCTACCTTCTCTCACTTGTCCTCTTCAACAAGAACGTCTTTGACCTCGCGATCTGGTGTTTCTCGGGCTTTTCCGCACTCACGCCCCTGGTCCTGGCCGCGCTCTATTGGAAGCGGGCCACAAAGTCGGGGGCCTATGCCAGCGTCGTTGCAGTTCTCATCACCTGGTTCTTGTTTTTCGCAAATTCCGGTTTCGGCGACGAGCCGAACCTGCCGGGCGGCGTCATGCCGGTCGCCTACTGCTGGCTGGCCGGCGCGGCGGCGATGGTGATCGTCTCCCTTGCCACCAGGCCGCCCAGCGAGGAGACGGTGGCGAAGTTTTTCCACTGAGAGGCCCGGAAATGCGGGGAATTTTGCCGATCCGGCCACGATCGCGGGGCTTGCGGGATTCCCAGAAAGGGGTAGGGATTGTCGCCCGTCTTAAGGGAGCGACCTGAAATGAGTTGTGATTTGACTGTGGAGGAGGCCCGCGCCGCGCTCGACGAGCACGTGCGCGAAAGCATGAAATGGCATTTTTCGCCCGAAACCGGTTGTCCTTACTGGCTGGAGCGGGCCGCGGGACTGGACTTCGATCCGCTTGCAGAGGTGACCTGTTTCGCGGAGATCCAGAAGTTCCCCAAGTTCGACGACGAGGTGCTCCGCAAGGAAGTTCCCGCGCGTTTCATCCCGAAGGCTTTCGAGGAAAGACCCTACAACGTCTTCGAGACCGGCGGCACGACCGGGATGCCCAAGCAACGCATCGGGTGGGACGACTACAAGACCGACTACTCCGAATTCAGCGATCACTATCCCTCCGACTTCTTCCCGCAGGGTGGCAACTGGCTGATGGTGGGACCGACCGGTCCGCGGCGCCTGCGCCTGTCGATCGAGCACCTCGCCAACCGGCGGGGTGGGGCGTGCTACTTCATCGATCTCGACCCCCGCTGGGTGAAGCGCCTCATCTCGGAGGGCGAACTCGCCATGGCGCGCCGTTACCAGGAACACGTCATCGACCAGGCCGTCACCATCATCCGGCACCGTGACATCAAGTGTATTTTTACCACGCCGAAGTTGTTGGAGAGTCTCGCGGAGCGCCTGTCGCTGGTGGACGCCGGGATCATGGGCGTTTTCGCAGGCGGGACCACCATGACGCCCCAGTATGTGCGCTTCATCGAAGAGGAAGTGCTGGAAGGAAAGATCAACTACGCCCCGACCTACGGGAACACGTTGATGGGGCTCGCCATCAGCCGGAAACGCGCGCCCGGCGAGTACAGCCTGACCTACTACGCTCCGCAGCCGCGGGCCGTGCTTCGGATTATGAACCCGAAGGACACCACCAAGGAAGTGGAGTACGGAGACTACGGGCGGGTGGAGCTGACCACCATGACCAAGGAGTTTTTCGTGCCGCGATTCCTGGAACGGGACGAAGCGATCCGCCGCGAGCCCTGCGACGAGTTTCCGTGGGACGGGGTGGGAGATGTGCGGCCCTTCCAGAGTGGCACGAAGAAGGTGATCGAAGGGGTTTACTAATCGGAGAACGGGAGGAAGTTGCGAGCGACCATGAGCAAGGAAGTCCAGATTCCCATTCTGCGCCTCGGCGAGGAGTACCGCAGCCTCGATACAGTCGAGCTCGAAGCCGGCGCAGGAAACGTCCGCACTCACACCGCCAATCCCGGGCTCATTCGGCGCGATCTGCTCAAGATTGCGAAATCCCGCGCCGCCCTGAACGAGGTCCCGGCGGACACCCTCGCTGGGTATTGCGAGAAGGCGGCGGAACTCTTCATGCACGACGAGTTGCCGCTTGGGGACGGGGGGCAGGGGCCGCAGGAGTATGTCGAGTCCCTCTCGGCGCTCACGAAGCTGCCCTACACCCTGGTCCGCATGAACATGGGCAAGATCCATGCCGCCATGTCCCAGATCCGGACCGTGATCGGGGGGCTGACGCGGGGTATTCCGCTGGAATTGTTCGACCGCGGGATCTCCTCGCTCGACGACCTCCAGGTGAACTTTTTCCCGGTCACGGAGGCGTTGGGCGTCTCCCTACCCAGCAATGCCCCGGCCGTGAACTCGCTCTGGCTGCCGGCGCCGGTCCTCAAGATTCCGGTTTTGCTGAAGCCGGGGCGCGAGGATCCCTTCACGCCTTTCCGCATTGTGCAGTCCCTCATTGCGGCGGGCTTCCCCAGGGAAGCCTTCGGGTTCTACCCGACCACCCACGAGGGCGGTGACACCATCCTGATGACGTGCGGGCGCGGGATTGCCTTCGGGAGCGACGCCACGGTGCGGAAGTATGCCGCCTTCCCGAGTATCCAGGTCCACGGCACCGGCCGGAGCAAGGTGCTCATCGGGGACGACTACATCGGGAGGTGGACCGAGCACACCCGCACTCTGGTCGAATCGATTTCCGCCAACGGGGGACGCAGCTGTATCAACACCTCCGCCATCCTGGTTCCCTCGGGCCAGGAAGAACTGGCCGACACCCTGGCCCGCGAACTCGCGGCTATCGAACCGCTGCCCCGCGATCACGAGGAGGCCCTCCTGTGCGGCTTTTCGAACACGGAGTGGGCGGGCTCCATCAACGACCTCATCGACGAACACCTGAAAGTGGAAGGTGCGGAGGACGTCACGGCGCGCTATCGCAACGGCCCGCGCCTGGTCGAAGCGCACGGGCAGACGTATTTGCGGCCTACCTTGATTTCCTGCTCCGATCCTGCGCACCCGCTCGCCAACACGGAGTTCATGTTCCCGTTTGCAAGCGTGGTGGAGATTGCGCAGGAGCGCATGCTGCGGGAGATCGGCGAGACCCTGGTGGTGTCGGCCTGGACCGGGGACCCGCGCTGGATCAGGCAGCTCATGAATTCCCCGGATATCGAACGCCTCAATATCGGGCCGCTCCCGACCAACCGCGTGCAGTGGGAGCAGCCGCACGAGGGCAACCTCTTCGAATTCCTTTACCGGCGTCGTGCCATCCAGGGTAACCTCGCTGGAGTCAAGTGATGGATAGTTTTGTCACCAGACCGAGCCCGCGGCTCGTGGGCGGGCCCGGCGCGCTGGCGGAGTTGCCGACGTGCGTGAAGGAACTCGGGGGGCAGCACGTTCTGATCGTGACCGACAAGGGCATCGTGGCGGCCGGCCACGTGGCTCGTGCCACTTCCCTGCTGGAAAAGGCCGGAATCGATTTTACCGTCTTCGACTCCACCCATCCGAATCCCGGCGAGGGAGACATCGGGGCGGTGGCCGAATTTGCGCGTGGGATCGAGCTGGACTGCCTGGTGGGACTGGGCGGCGGCAGCAGCATGGACACCGCCAAGGGATGCAACTTTCTCCTCACCAACGGCGGCTCGATGGCCGACTACAAGGGGTATGACCTGGCGGGGAATCCGATGCTGCCCTTCATCGCGGTTCCCACCACCGCCGGCACCGGCAGCGAGTGCCAGAGCTACGCCGTCATCAGCCGCGACGAATCCCACGAGAAGATGGCCTGCGGCGACCCGAAGGCGCTCGCCAGCATTGCGATCCTGGATCCGGAGCTGACCGAATCGATGCCACCACAGGTGGCGGTTCTCACCGCCCTCGATGCCCTCGCCCACGCCCTCGAGACGGCCGTCTGCACCCGCCGCAACCCGCTTTCCTCCGCCTTTTCGCGCGAGGCCTTCCTGCGCATCGCCTCGTCGATCGAGCCGGTCCTGGCCGGGACCGACACCCTCGAGCACCGCAGCGAAATGCTCCTGGGCGCCGCCTTCTCCGGTCTCGCCATCGAGAACAGCATGCTGGGGGCGGCCCACGCTTCCGCCAACCCCCTCACGGCCCGCCACGGTCTCGTGCATGGACACGCCGTCGCGCTGATGTTGCCTCATGTCCTGCGCTTCAACCGCGAGGACCCCACCGCGCGCGAGACCTACGATCACTACCGGGAACTCCTGGCGCGGCGCGGTTATGCGGAATTGCCGCTCACCACCTGGGTCGAGCGATTGCTCGCCATGGTGCAGCTGGCCTCGCTGGAGGAGTGCGGTGTGGATTCCGCCAGCCTTCCCACTCTCGCGTCCGACGCGACCATGCAGTGGACCGCGCAGTTCAATCCACGGGCGGTGCGCGAGGACGACTTCGTACAGCTCTACGAGAGCGCCATGGAATCGTTGACCCCGAGCGCGACATGAAGTGGTCTCTCGAGTGTGCCGGCCCGCCGGCGCTTTGCTGCAACCCGAGCCACGGCCCGAGGGGGCGGGGCGCGGCGGGTTGGCTCGTCCGACCGGTGTTGGCGTGGCTGGGATTGAAGGCGTCACTCCGCCCGCGCGAAGCGTGCTTCGCCCTCCCTCAAGGCGGCGTCATGCCGCCGCACTCCAAAGTATTCGCCCTCCTCGTTCTCTCTTGCGCCCTTCTCCTCGTCGCCTGCGACGGCAACGAGGGGGCCGCATCGCACCGCACGGGTGACGAGCCCAAAGGCGGGGCCGCGGATACCGCGCCGGCCCCGCAGGCTGGGTGGAAGACATCCTCCTGGGCTCTGCCGCGGGGCGGACAAACGCTGAGCGGACGGGTCGACGATCGCCTCCCGCGCGATCCGAAAATCGAGTGGAGCGTCGAACTGGACGGAGCCGTCATCGCGGACGCCGCAATCGCGGATGAGACCGTTTACATCGGGTCGATCATGGGGACCTTCTACGCCCTTGATTTCGCCAACGGCAAGGAGCGCTGGAAATTCGTCACGGAGGACACCATCGAGGCGCCTCCCACCGTGGCGCTCGGGAAGGTGTTCGTGGGATCCAACGATCGCTTCTTCTACTGCCTCGACCAGAAAAGCGGAAAGATGATCTGGAAATTCGAGGGAGCGGACAAGTTCATCAGCGGCGCCCTCATCGTCCGGAGCGCGGACGACAGCGAGGATTGGGTGGTGGTCAACGGCTACGACGGTATCTGCCGCTGCCTCCGCGCAAAAGACGGATCGGTGGTGTGGACCTACGAGACCGACGACCAGATCAACAGCACCCCCACCATCGTGAATCATGACACGGTGGTCTTCGGGGGCTGCGATATGGTGGTGCACGCGGTGCGGCTGGCGGACGGCAAGAATGTCAACAAGGTGGAGGTCGATGCCGAGATCGTCGGCACACTCGCCACGGTCGGCTCCATGACCTACTCCGCAAATTATGCTAACCAGTTGGTGGCGGTCGACGCCTTTGGCAAGAAACCGGCCTGGATCTACCAGGACAAGGACTTTCCCTTCTTCGCCTCCCCGGCCGTGAACGACGAAATGGTGTTCATCGGGTCCCGCGACAAGCACCTGCACGCCGTCAAGCGGAAAACGGGCGTCCGTGCCTGGAAGGTAAAAACCGGGTCGCGGGTGGATGGATCGGCAATCGTCTTCGACGATGCGGTTGTCTTTGGCTCCGGGGACGGAAGGCTGTATGCTCTGAATCCGAAAGATGGGCGCGAGATCTGGCGTCTCGATCTTGGGGAAGGCCTCAGCACCGACCCGGCCTTCGCCAAAGGGCGGATCGTCATCGGTGGAACCGACGCCACCCTCTTCTGCATCGTAGGAAAACAAATCAATGAGTGACGCCGCCACCACCGAAACGAAAAAAGCCACCCAGGCCGGGAACTATTTCATCTCGAACTACCCGCCGTTTTCGTTCTGGTCCGAAGAACAGAAGTCGGAGGTCCTCAATGCCTTCGAGAACCCTCCCGCACCCGGCACACCGCTGGGGCTCTATCACCACATTCCGTTCTGCCGGAAGCGCTGCCACTTCTGTTACTTCCGCGTCTACACCGACAAGAATGCGGACGAGATCAAGGAGTACCTCGACTGCACCATGCGGGAGCTCGAGATGCTCGCCGGCCAGCCGCTCCTGGCCGGGCGCAAGCCGCACTTCGTCTACTTCGGGGGCGGGACACCCTCCTACCTGAGCGCCGCGCAGCTCCACGAGCTGACCGATCGCATGAAGGCGGTCCTGCCCTGGGACGAGGCCGAGGAAGTCGCCTTCGAGTGCGAGCCCGGACCCCTCAATGCCGGCAAGCTGGCCGCCATCAAGGAGATCGGGGTGACGCGGGTCAGCCTCGGGATCGAGAACTTCGACGACCGCATCCTGGAGATCAACGGGCGGGCCCACCGCAGCAAGGAAGTGTGGCGCGCCTACGAACGAGCCCAGGCCGAGGAGTTCGAACAGATCAACGTCGACCTCATCGCCGGTATGCTCGAGGAGACCGAAGAGAACTGGCAGAAGAACATCGTGCAGGTCCTCAAGCTGCGCCCCGACAGCATCACGGTCTACCAGATGGAGATTCCCTACAACACCACCATCTACAAGGACATGCAGGCCAGTGGGGCCCTCGTCGCACCGGTGGCGGACTGGGAAACGAAGCGCCGCTGGGTGAAGGACGCCTTTGCGGAGCTCGAGCGCAACGGCTACACCATCAGCTCCGGCTACACGGCGGTCCTGGACCCCGAAAAGACCAGGTTCATCTATCGCGATGCCCTTTGGGGTGGGGCCGACCTGGTGGGCCTCGGGGTGGCGTCGTTCTCGCACGTGCAGGGCGTACACTACCAGAACCTCACCGAGATCGACGACTACACCACGGCGGTCGAAGCGGGTGAAATGCCCATCAAGCGCGCCTTCAAGACCAACGAGGAGGAGCGCATGATCCGCGAGTTCATCCTCCAGATGAAGCTCGGACACGTGGAAGCCGGGTACTTCGAGAAAAAATTCGGCGTCAACATCCTGGAACGCTTCTCCAGCCAGCTCGACGAGCTCACCGGGGAAGGCCTCCTCGATGTCATGAAGGGTTCCATCGTCCTCAAACGCGACGGGCTGCTCTGCGTCGACAACCTCCTGCACGACTTCTTCCTCGAGCAGCACAAGACAGATCGGATCGTGTAGGCCTGGTGGATGTCGACGTCCCTGTCGACGTCATGCCGGCAGGGACGCCGGCATCCACCAGAAACTGACGGCCTCACTCCCAAGTAATCTACGCCGCCGATGGATCAACTCCAGCAGCCCGCCTTTCCCGAATTTCTCCGCGAGTCGCTGCAACGGGCGGGCCTCAAAGCGGGTTCCTTCGTGTGGTGCGGGCCGGAAGAGATCCCGGAACCCTGCCGCGGGCTCCTGGTGCACGCCGCGGATATGACCTCGACGCTCGAGAGGCACCACGGGGAACCCATGACGCTCGAAGTCCTGGCGGATGGCGAGGCGCACGGGTACTACTTCCGGGAGGTGATCCTCCGGGGCGCCAAGACAGGCCGGTCCGCGGAGTTCGGGTTGATCGAAATCGAGATCGGGCAATTCCCGGAAGATCTGCGGGAAGCCATCCTATCCGGCCGCCAGCCGCTCGGGGGGATTTTGAACCAGAGCGGGATGCAGTATGTGAGCAGTCCGCTGGGTTATTTTTCGGTTGTGCGGGACCTGCTTCCACCGAAATTGTCGGCCCTTGGCAGCGAGGAAACGTTTTTCGGCCGCTACAATCAGCTTTCCACGAAAAATGGAATCTGCCTGGCCCGGATTCTCGAAATTCTTCCTACCCCGCCCTCTCCATGACGGAATCTACTGAGAAATTCGACGCCATTGTGATCGGTGGCGGCCCCGCCGGAGCGACTGCTGCGGCCCTCCTCGCCGAAAATGGCCGGCAGGTCGTGGTGCTGGAGAAAGAAAAATTTCCCCGCTACCACGTCGGCGAGTCGCTCATGCCCTTCTGCTACTTCACGCTGGAGCGTCTTGGAGTGCTTGCCGAGATGGAAAAGCACGCCTTCGTGAAGAAGAAAAGCGTGCAGTTCGTGTCCCAGGACGGCAAGGTATCGGCTCCGTTTTACTTCTTTCAACACCTCGATCACCCCGCGGCCACCACCTGGCAGGTGGAGCGGGCCGTCTTCGACGAGATGCTTCTGCGCAACGCCGAGAAAAAAGGTGCCGTGGTCCGGGAAGAAACCAAGGTCCTCGATTTTCTTTACGACGGCGAAGTGGTGACGGGCGTGAAGGCTGGCCGGGCCGATGGATCCGAGGATAGGATCAACGCCGCCCTCACTCTCGACTGCACCGGGCGCGACGCCCTCTGGCAGCGCAAGAAGAGTTGGCGCAAGCGCGATCCAAAACTCAACAAGATCGCGATCTGGACCCTTTACAAAGGGGCCAAGCGCGACGAAGGCCTCGACGAGGGCGCCACCACCGTGGCCTACATACCGCAGAAGGGGTGGTTCTGGAACATTCCCCTCAAGAACGACATCGTGAGCTCGGGGATCGTGGCGGAGCGCGAATACCTCTACCGCGACACGCGCGATCCGAAGGAGATTTACGAGCGTGAGATCCGGGAGAACAAGTGGATCAAGGACCACCTCCGCGAGGGCGAACAGTTCGGCGAGTACTGGGTGACGGGCGAATATTCCTACCGCTCGGAGCACTGCGCCTCGGACGGAGTGGCGTTGGTGGGGGATGCCTTCGCTTTTTTGGATCCGGTCTTCTCGTCGGGGGTTTTCCTCGCCCTCAAGAGCGGCGAGATGGCGGCCGACGCCACCGAGGCGGCCCTCCAGAAGGGGAGCAACTCGGCCGCGGAGTTTGCGGAGTACGGCGAGAAGCTGTGCGATATGATCGAGGTCATGCGCAAGCTGGTCTACGCCTTCTACGATGACGACTTCAGTTTTGGGAAACTGATCCGGAAGTACAAGGAACTTCGGCCGAAGCTGACCGACTGCCTGATCGGGAATGTCGATGGCAAGGACTACAGCGACCTGGCGGCGGCCATGAGCGACTTTGCCACCCTGCCCGAGCCGTTGATACACGGCCGGGTGCCGGAGGTTGCGGGATGAAAATCACCTTCCTCACCGCGGGCACCGGCAGTTACCACTGCGGGGCCTGCATGCGTGACAACACCCTGGTGACCGCCCTGCACCGCGACGGGCACGAGGTGGCGCTGCTCCCGATGTATCTTCCCATGATACTGGACGAGGAGGTCCTGCCGCAGGTGAAGAAGGCGCCCATCTTCTTTGGAGGCATCAACGTATACCTGCAGCAGAAGTTCTCGCTTTTTCGCCATACGCCGCGCTGGCTCGACCGGCTCTTCAACGGTGCGGGGCTGCTGCGGTCGGCGGCGAAGCGCAGCCACATGACGAACGCACGGGACCACGGCGAGATGACCCTCGCCATGCTGCGGGTGGAGGAAAGCCGGCTCACCAAGGAGCTCGATAAATTGGTCGACTGGCTTGCGCACCACGAAAAGCCGGATGTGCTCTGTCTCTCGAACGCCCTCCTCGCGGGCCTGACGCGCGAACTGAAGCGGCGGCTCAATCTTCCCGTGATTGCGTTCTTCCAGGGGGAAGACACCTTCCTGGACAGCCTGCCCGATCCGTTTCGCGAAGCGTGCTGGAACGAGATGAAGGAGCGGCTCGAGGAAGCGGATCTCCTCGTCTCGCCCAGCCGCTTCTACGCCGACCTGATGGCGGAACGGCTCGGAATCGGGCCGGAGCGGATCGAGGTCCTCGCCAATGGGATCAAGCTGGAAGGATACGGCCCGGCTACAGAGGAGGGGCCGCCCGCCATCGGCTACCTGGCCCGCATGAGCCGCGAAAAAGGACTCGGGAACCTGGTGGATGCCTTCCTGGCCCTGCGGAGCCGCGGCGGGCACGACCACTGCCGGTTGAAGATCGCGGGCTCCTGCACGACCAGTGACGAGGCATTCGTGGCAGCCCAGAAGGGCAAGATCGAGCAGGCCGGACTCTCCGGGGCCGTGCACTGGCGGCCGAACTTGACCCGGGAGGAAAAGGAGGAGTTCTTGCGCAGCCTGACCCTCTTTTCGGTGCCAGTGACCAACCCGGAGGCCTTTGGGCTCTACGTGGTGGAAGCGATGGCGAGCGGGGTGCCGGTGGTGCAACCGCGGACATCCTCGTTCCCGGAGATCATCGAAGCAACCGGCGGTGGGGAGCTTGTGGCGCCAGGGGATCCCGAGGAACTGGCCAGTGCCTGGGCGCGTCTCCTCGACCGTCCCGACGAGTTGCGCGCGATGGGAGAAAGGGGTCGCCGGGGGGCGGCGGAGCGGTATAGTGTCGACGCCATGAAGGACGGCTTCGTGGCGCTCGCCGGACAGGTGCTCGCGCAGTGCGCCGTGAACCGCGTATCGCAGGAAGGCGAACTGATTTCATGAGCGAGGAGGGGGAGGGCTACTGTTTCGAGTTCCAGCGGCGGGTCGAGTTTCACGAGACCGACCTGGCCGGAATCGTGCACTTCTCGAATTTCTTCCGCTACATGGAGACCGCCGAGCACTCCTTCCTGCGCAGTCTCGGGCACTCGATCCACGAGCAACTGGGGAAGACCGAGATCGGCTGGCCTCGCGTGAGCGCCACCTGCGACTTTCGCAAGCCGGCCCGCTACGATGACGTCCTCACCATTCGCCTCTCGATCCAGGAGATTCGGACCCGCTCGGTGCGCTACGGATTCCGGTTCTACCTCGATCTCGACGAGCCACCGGTCGCAACCGGCAGCATCGCGGCGGTCTGTGTGAAGTTCGAAGACAGCGGCATCGTGGCGGTGCCGATCCCGGACCAGATCCGCACCGACCTGGAGGCCGCCCAACTGGCGGCAACCACGTAGCTTTTCCACGAACTCGTGAACGAGAACAAGACACTACCAAGAAAATCAATGAACTGGCTGCTCTTCGCACTCATGACAGTCGCCTGTTGGGGACTCTACGGGATCTTCCTGCACGCCGGCCAGGTCGGCATGGCCGACAAGGAACTCGGCCGCTACAAGGCCTTTCTCTTCGTCGGGATCGCCTACTTCATCACCGCCGTTCTCGCTCCTTTGCTCGTGCTCGTGATGTCGAAGAACATGAGCTGGGCGATGCCTGCCAAGGGGATGTGGCTTTCACTCCTGGCGGGAATCCTCGGTGCGATCGGCGCCTTTTGCGTGCTCCTCGCCATGGGTGCCGGGGCCAAGAGCGGCATGAGTCCGGCCATCGTGGCGGTGTCCGTGATGTCCATCATTTTTGCCGGGGCACCGATCGTGAACGCGATCGTCGCCATGGTCTTGCACCCGCCCAAGGGGGGCATGGGCGCGATTCCTCTACCCTTCATCCTGGGCATTCTCCTCGCCGCCCTCGGAGGGTTCCTCGTCACCAAGTTCAAGCCCGGGGCCGGTCCGCCACCGCAAAAGCCGGAGACCGCAGCCGCGGAGAAGACGAAATAGTTTGGAGTGCGCCGGCATTCCACAAGACGGTATGATCTTTTCCGATTGATCGGGTGGAGGGTGATGATGAGTTTTGAATCTGTCCCGGGCGCGACATGTCGCGCCGTCGGAAAGCGCAGACATGCCTGCGCATTCTAAAATGTCTCTCGCCTCGATAAACAGACTGCTTGCCGAAATTCTCCCCGCAAACCGTTTCTACGCGGCGAAGCTCGGGGCGGCCGGGCCATTTGAGAGCCTCGAGGAATTTGCCTCCAAAGTCCCCTTCACCACCAAGGACGAGCTGGCGGCGGATCAGGAGGCGCATGCCCCCTATGGCAGCACCCTGACCTATCCGCTCGACCGCTACACGCGCTTTCACCAGACGAGCGGGACGCGGGGCAAGCCGCTGGTGTGGCTGGACGACCCGGCGGGTTGGCAGTGGGTGTTGGAGACCTGGCAATGGGTGTGGCGCGAGGCCGGGGCGCAGGCTGGCGACAGCGCCTTTTTCCCGTTCTCGTTCGGTCCCTTCATTGGCTTCTGGGCTGCTTTCGAGGCCGCCGCCGCGATGGGAATGCGCGCCATCCCCGGAGGCGGGCTCTCCAGCGAGAACCGCCTGCGGCTGGTGGCCGACCACCGGCCCTCCTTTCTGGCCTGCACGCCGACCTACGCCCTGCACCTTGCGGAGGTCGGGAAACGGATGGGACTGGAGGTTTCCGGGCTGGGGACCGATGGCCTGGTGGTGTGCGGCGAGCCGGGAGGCAGCATCCCGGAAGTGCGGGACCGCATCGCCAGCGAGTGGCAGGCCAGGGTGATCGATCACCACGGCATGACGGAAATTGGACCGGTGACCGTGAGCGATGGGGAGCATCCGGACCTGCTGCGCATATATCACTCGTCCTACTTTGCCGAGGTGATCGATCCGGAGAGCGGCGCGGAGGTCGAGTTGGGGGAAGTGGGCGAACTGGTGCTCACCACCCTGGGGCGCTACGGATCGCCCTTGGTCCGCTACCGGACCGGCGACCTCGTGAAGCGGGTGGCGGTCCCGGGAGAGGACCCGGCGCACTTCGCGCTGGAGGGCGGCATCATCGGGCGGGGCGACGACATGGTGGTGGTTCGCGGCGTCAACGTCTACCCCAGCGCGATCGAAGCGGTGGTGCGCTCCTGCAACGGGATCGGGGAGTACCGGGTGGAGGTCGACGAGCGGGGGGCGCTCCCCGAGATTCGGCTCGTAATTGAGAATACCACCGGTGAGCGGGCCGAGGTGGAACTGGAAACCCGCCTGCGATCCGTCTTTTCGATGCGAATACCGGTGGAGGCGGTAGAATCGGGGACGCTACCGGTCTTCGAAGTAAAGGCCAAACGATGGAAGGTGATTCGCGAATGATCGACGTCCAGAATGTCAGCAAGGTGTACGAGATGCCCGGTGAATCGCTGCGGGTGCTCGATGGGGTCAGCTTCCGGGTTGCGAAAGGGGAAACCGCCTCGGTGGTGGGTCCCTCCGGGAGCGGCAAGACGACCCTCCTGAATCTCCTCGGGGCCCTGGACCGGCCCACGGAGGGACGGATCGAGATCGGGAGCCGGGATATCGCGGGATTCTCGCAAAAAGAGGCGGCGGACTTTCGCAACAAGTCGCTCGGATTTGTCTTCCAGCACCACCACCTCCTGCCCCAGTGCACGGTGCTCGAAAACGTGGTGCTCCCCCGCCTGGCAGGCGGGTGGACGGAGAGCGAATCCGAGACCGCCGAGCGCGCCACCGCCCTGCTGGAAGAAGTGGGATTGGCGAAGCGGCTCGGGCACTTTCCCTACCAGCTGTCCGGCGGGGAACGCCTGCGCACCGCCCTGGCGCGGGCCCTCGTGAACCGGCCCGACCTGGTCCTGGCGGACGAGCCGACCGGCTCCCTCGACGAGGAAACGACCGCGGTGGTGGCCGACCTGCTTGCGAATCTGAACGAACAAAAGGGAGTGACGTTGGTGGTGGTGACCCACAACCCGTCCCTCGCGAGGCGAATGCAGAACTACTACGAACTTCGTAGCGGGAAACTGGAGAAGAGATGACGGCCTGGAATTTCATCCGGCGCGGAATCTGGCACTACCGGGTCTCCTACCTCGGCGTGCTGGCAGGGGCGGCCCTGGGCGCCACGGTTCTGCTGGGGGCCCTGCTGGCGGGGGACTCGGTAAAGGGGACCCTGCGGGAAGTGGCGCAATACCGGATCGGGCAGGTCGATTACGTCTTCGCCTCGAGGGAGGGATTCTTCCGCGACCAGCTCGCGGCGGAGGTGCGCCACGACGGGTTGCGCACGGCGCCGGTCTTGTTTCTCAAAGGGCAACTGAGTGCGGGGAAGTCGGGCCGCGGGCTCGGGAGCGTGCAGATCGTGGGAGTGGATGAGTCCTTCTGGAAAATGGCGCCGGACTCCGCCACCGACCTCGAACTCCCGGAGCGGGAGGTGGCGGTCAATAGTCACCTGGCGGCTTCGCTGGAGCTGGTGGCGGGCGACTCGGTGGTGATGCGTTTGCAGGAGCCGGGCAAGCTCTCGCGCGATGCGCCGCTCTCGGGGGAGGCCGAGGACGTGATCAGCTTCCGGGCTGCGATTCGCACGATTGCCGGCGACGCGCAGTTCGGCCGGTTCAGCCTGCAGGCGACGCAGCTGCCGGTGCCGACCGTTTACGTTCCCCTCGCCCGCCTGCAGGAGGTCATCGGTTATCCGGGCAAGGCCAACATGATCTTGCTGGACGTGGCGGACCCGAACCTCGACCAGTCCGTCGTGGCGGGGCTTATCCGCAACGAGATGTCCCTGGAGGACTACGGCCTCACCCTGGTCGATATCCCGTTGGCGAAGGCAACCGAGATCCGTTCCGATCGCATCTTCTTCGAATCGGAAATCGTGGAGGCCATCGCGACCCGCTATCCGGGAACCCAGCGGGTGGTGAGTTACCTCGCCAACACCCTCGCCGTGAACGGCAAGGAGACGCCCTATTCGATGGTGACGGCCGCCGGTCCGGAGGCCGCGCCCTTCCTTCCCGCCGACCTGGCCGCGGACGAGGTCATCATCAATTCCTGGCTGGCGAAGGACCTCGTGGCGCAGCCGGGCCAGGAACTGGAGCTCAAGTACTTCCGACTGGCCGGGAGCAATCGCCTCGCGGAAGACAGCCGGAAATTCAAGATCCGGGGGGTCGTTCCGCTCGAGGGCCTCGCTGCCGACCGGCTCTGGATGCCCGACTTTCCGGGGGTGGCGGAAGCCGAGAATGCGCAGGACTGGGCCCCCGGGTTGCCCCTCGACCTCGACCGCATCCGCCAACTGGATGAAGACTACTGGGACGAGTATCGCGGCACCCCCAAGGCCTTCGTCTCGCTGGAGGCGGGGCGCGGAATGTTTGGAAACCGCTGGGGCGAGTTCACTTCGCTGCGGATCGCGGTGGCGGAGGCGCACCGCGACGGGTTGGAGGCCGGTCTGCGACCGGTCCTCAAGCCCGGGATGGCGGGCTTGCTTCTGCGCGACCTCCGCACCGAAGCTGTGAGGGCGGCCGAGTCGCCGGTCGATATCGCGGGGCTCTTTCTCAGCATGAGCTTCTTCCTGATCGTGGCCTCGGTGGCGCTCACCGCCATGCTGTTTCGCTTCAATATAGAGCAGCGCAATACGGAAAGCGGATTGCTGGCGGCGATCGGGGTGCCGGCCAGGAAGGTCCTGCGGTGGCGCTTGTTAGAGGGGCTGTGCATCGTGACGGCAGGAGGGGTAATCGGTCTGCTGGTCGCGATTGGCTACAGCCTCGGAATCCTTCGGTTTCTGGAGACAATCTGGAGCGATGGGAGCAGCGGCTCCCTGTTTACCTTTCACCTCAATCCCCTCAGCGTGCTGACCGGACTGTCCGGCTTTGTCTTGCTCTCGATGCTGGCGATCTGGCTGACAGCACGGAAGCAGGCGAAGAAGAGTGCGAGCCTGCGGCTGGAGGCGGGCACTGAAGAAGTGCGGCGCGGCAGGTCGGGAACCAGGCGGCTGATCGCGGCGGAAGCCCTCTGCATCCTGGCCGGTCTCGGCTGTCTCTTCGCCCGGGGGTCCATGGGCCCGCAGGCTGCCTTCTTTCTCTCCGGGGTGTTTTTCCTGGTGGCGGGGCTCCTGAACTACCGGGCCTGGCTGGGCTGGAGCGGGGCGCAAAAACAGAGCAGCCTCACGCCCGGGACGCTCGCGACCCTCAACAGCGGGCGGCGCCCGGCGCGAAGCCTGGTGGTGGTCGGAACCTTGGCCTGCGGGGTCTTCCTCGTGATCGCGGTGACCGCTTTTCAAAAGCACGGGGGCGACGAATGGGCAAAGAAATCGAGCGGCGCGGGCGGCTATGCCTACTGGATCGAGACCACCAACCCGGTTAATCGCGCCGCGAAGGCGAAGGGAGACCCGGACTACTTCGAACTCGGCGACCGGCGCACCCTCCTGGGCGAGATCCTGCCCTTCCGGATGGGGGTGGGGGACGATGCCAGTTGTTTCAACCTGAACCGGGCCACCCGGCCGCGTCTGCTGGCAACCGAGGTGGCGGCCTTGAAGCGGCGCGGGGCTTTTAACCTGAAGCAGGTGGCGGACGGGCTCGACATGCAGCGGGGATGGGATCTGCTCACGGAGCCCTCCGATCCACGGGTCCTGCCCGCCTTCATCGACCAGACCACCCTGATGTGGGTTCTTAAAAAGAAGGTGGGCGACCGCATCACCTACACCGATGAAAAGGGCGCCGAGTTCGACGTAGAAATCTCCGGGGCGCTGGCCGACAGCGTGTTCCAGGGTAGCCTGGTGGTGGATGAGGCGGCCTTCCTGAAACGCTATCCTTCCCAGGAGGGTTACCGGCTCTTCCTCGCCGATGCGGGTGGCGACCTCGAAAAAACGCGGGCCGAATTGCAGAAGGCCACCGCGGATCGGGGGAGCACCGTGACTTTCACAAGGGAGCGCCTCGAGGCGTTCCACGGGGTGGAGAACACCTACATCGCGATCTTCCACGTCCTCGGCGGGCTCGGCCTGATCCTTGGAAGCGCCGGGATCGGAATCGTGACGGCCCGCAACCTCGCGGAGCGGCGCGCCGAATTCGGGATCCTGCGCACGGTGGGGATTCCGCAGGGCATCACAAAGCGCATCATCTTCAAAGAAGTGCGGTCCTTCATCGGGTGGGCCCTGGTGATCGGATTGATTGCCTCCGTCATCGCGATCCTCCCGGCCCTCACCGGGACCCCGCCGGTGAAGACCCTGCTCGGCCTGGCGGCCCTGGTGGTGGTGATCGGACTGAACAGCCTGGCCTGGGCCTGGATCGGCTACCGGGCCGGTTACCGTCCGACGGCCGTATTCGGAGTGTGACGCAGTTTCAGTGGACGATGGGGAGATCCGGGCGGGCCGCCCCCACGGCTGAAACTGACAATGGCGGTGGGGTGATGTGAAGGGATGGGCGGTCTCCGCACTCCATCCTTTTCCTCTCCGAGACCCCTGCCTAGCCTGCGGCGATGAAACAACTTCTGTTGGCACTCGTGATGACGGCCACGGCGTTTGGCGCGGAGTGGGTGAACCTGTGGCCGGGAGAGGCGCCCGGGGCGAAGCGGCCGGCGAAGGGGACGGAGAGCGGCGGGAGCTGGAGGTTTTCGAACATCGAGGTGCCGCAGTATTACCTCTTCAAGGCCGAGAAGCCGAATGGCACGGGAGTGGTAGTCCTGCCGGGTGGTGGCTATGCGATGCTGGCGGCCGGCCGCGAGGGCAGACAGGTCGGCCAGTTCTTCGCCAAGCGCGGGGTGACGGCCATCGTGGTAAAGTATCGGGTAAGTCCCAACGCGGCCCTTGGCTACCACTTTCCGGTGCCACAGATGGATGCCCGGCGCGCGATCCGGATCATGCGCTTCAAAGCCAAGGACTGGGGCATCGATCCGAAAAAAATCGGGATCATGGGCTTCTCGGCGGGCGGACACCTCTGCTCCACGGCGGTCACGATGTTTGAGGACAAGTTCGAGCAGGAGACGGAAGATCCGATCGACCAGGTGAGCTGCCGGCCCGATTTCGGGATCCTTTGCTATCCCGTGATTTCCATGGGCGAGACCTATTGTCACGGGGGATCGGTGCGGAACTTGCTGGGCGGGAGTCCGTCCAAAGAACTGCTCGAGCGCAACAACACGGCCCGGCGCGTGACGAAGAACACGCCGCCGATCTTCATCGTGCATTCCGCGGACGACGGGGCCGTCCCCCTTCGCAACGGGACCGACTTCGCGGCCAGCTGTGCCGACAACAAGGTGCCGATCGTCTGTCACTTCTACGCCAGGGGAGGGCACGGATACGGACTCGCCGGGCGGGGAGATTCGGCCGGTTGGACCGCGAGGCTGGAGGACTGGATGAAGGAGAACAAGTGGATGGAGTGAGGCCGGGCCTGTCCGAGGCTGCTGATGGGAGAAGTCAGCAAGCTGCAGACCGGTTGAATCCTTTGGACAGACAAGTCGGGAGAACAGGCGCGCTTTCAAGGTGTGATGAAAGCCATTTTTCTGATTCCGCTTGGGTTCGGACTGATCACAGGGGCGCTGCCCGCCCACGCCGATCGAGCGACCGACGCCTTGGTTGATCTTCCACCCGCGCCGCCGCCGGGAGGGTCGGTTGCGCGGCCCCAGCACCACCGTGGACAAGGTCTTGCGGAGAAGGAGCCGAGAGCCGCGCACTTGTCGTCACCACGGTGGTGGATTGGAGTGCAATTGGCGCCACGCCGGGGAGCGGAGGGAGAAGGGGTCTCCATCGCGGGAGTCCTCCCGGGCACGCCGGCAGCGAAGGCCCAGGACCTGGTGAGCAAACTCAACCAGATCAAGATTCGGAACGCGGGGATGTTCTCGGGGCTCCTCCAAATCATCGGGGGCCAGGAGGTAGTCCTGACGGTGAAGCGCAAGGACAAGACCCTCGAGATTCGGGTCACTCCGGCAAGAGCCGGGTTCGATCACAAGGAGCCGCGGAAGGAGCCGCCTGCAGTCCAGGAAGCACCGCTGCAGCCGATTCCCGGGCGGCCGGAGTCGGTCCCCGCGCCCCAGAAGGGCAAGGACAAGGTCGAGGACAGGGCCAGGGACAAGGGCCAGGCACCCGATGGAGAAACTCCATGAGGACAACAAGCAGATGCAGAAGTTGCTCCGGGAACTGATCGAGGAAGTGAAGAGGCTCCGGAAGGACTGACCGGGAAGGAGGGGCCTCCCCGAACCGGAAGCCTCCCCCGGGGCGATGAGTTGACCCCCACCGGTTTTGACGGGGCTTGATGGCGTTCTCGTTGCGAGGGCGTGGCTGAAGGGGCCCGGAAGGTTCGGAAGCAGGGCCGCTGAGGGCAACGCGGGTGCACTCTTCCGTGAGACCGGATCCTGAAATGTGAAATTTTTGTATCAGCGCGCAAATGCAAAGTGCGTATAAACGCGGGCGGACGTTCAAGGGTGGAACGGACAGGTAGGGGCTTGCGACCAAGGCTGGCCCGGGCACATTTCAGCGATATCCATGGACCAAGAGTTTCCCGAAGACGGGCTGGAGCCGGAGTGCCCCAGAATTCTCGTTGCCCAATCCGACGAAACCGTCCGGCGGGCGATAGGAGATGAGTTGTCGAATTACCGGTTGCGCGAGGTCGCAGGCGGAAGGGAGGCCTTGGCCGCGGCACGGGAGGAAGACTTCGAGGCAGTCGTCGCGAATATTAACATGACGGGAGGGAATGGCCTGGAGATGTGTCGCGCCATGCGGGATGATCCGAAACTGTGCCGCATGGCGGTCGCGCTCACGATCCCCGCCGATGCGCGGGCGTTTGAGGCGGCCATCGAGGCCGGAGCGAGCGAAGTGATGCCGACGCCGTTCTCCGCGATGGAACTGCAGTTGCGGGTGCGCAACCTGGTGAGCGGCCACGTCCACCGACGTGAACTGGCACGAAAGGACTGGCGTCATTCTGGAAGCCCTCAAGGATCTTCGGGAATCGGAGGCCATGCTGGTGCAGGCGGAGAAGATGTCGGTTCTCGGCGAAATGAGTGCGGGGATCGTGCACGAGATCAACAATCCGTTGAACTACTCGAAGTCGGCTCTCTTTATGCTGCGGCGCATGGCGGAGGAATTGGAAGAAGGTGAGCAGCGCGAGGAATTCGAAGAGTTGATCGGAGATGCGGCGGAGGGCATCGAACGGGTGGCGCAAATCATGGGTGATCTCAGGGGCTTTGCGCTGAATGGCAAGAGCGTGAAGGTGAAGCAGGTCGATTTGCATCACGTGGTGGGGATTGCGGCGCGGCTCATCAGTAACCGGCTCAATGACCTTAAATTTGTCCAACAGCTTCCGGAGGGCCTCCTGGTTCGGGGCAACGAAAACAATCTCTGCCAGGTGATGTTGAACCTGATCAAGAACGGAGTGGAAGCGATCGAGTCGGCCGGGCGGAGCCTCGACGAAGCCGAACTGCGCATCGTCGGCGAGGAAACGGCCGACGGAGTGGTGCTGCGGGTGCGGGACAATGGGTGCGGAATCGCCGACCAGGACCGTTCCCGCATGTTCGAACCGTTTTATACCACGAAGGAGAGCGGAGGCGGGATGGGCCTCGGATTGAGTATTTGCCGCCGGATTGTCGAAGAGCACGAGGCGTCCATCGAAGTCGACAGCCGGCCCGGCGAGTATACGGAGTTTATCCTGCGATTCCCCGCGGAATGGTCAGGCGCACCGGACCAGGATTCGGAGGAAAGCGTCGCGCCCCGTAACGGGACGTCCCTGGATTACAATTCCTGAGGTTCGGAAGAGGGGGAGAGGGAGGATGCATCATGGGCGGCGCGGAGAGGGTCCGCGGGTTCTGTATCATGCCCGGCAAATCCCCCGGAGCCCGCTGGAGCGATGGCCTCCGAGGACTGGCCTCAGTTTCCGAACAACTGTGTCCAGTGCCGGCCGGAATTCCCGAGACCGACGCGCCGGTGGCCGGCATTGAACATGTTCCTGTGGTGGCCCGGAGAGTAGAACCAACCCTTGTTGGCGGATTTGGGATTGTTGGATCCGACGTAAATGTTTTCAGCGCCCCCGGAGGTTCCTGCCAGGCGGGCGCGATCGGAGGGTGAGGATTTCCCGGGAATCGGGGAGCTGTGGCTGAAGAAGCCCATCCTGCTCATGTCCTCGGAGTGCCCGCGGGAGGCGGCACAGAGCCTGGGATCGAGGTGGAGGGCGGGAAGGCCGACGAGGAGGCGCATGAGGTTGAGGTCTTCGATCCCGATCCGCTCCGATTCCGGAACCTTGGCGGACTCGGCGGTCTTGCGGTTATTCGCCATGACGCGAAGACCATTGCGATCGAGGTCGGAAAATTCCTCCGCAATCCTGGTTTCGGCAATCACGATATTCCTGACGGACTCGGGCTCCTCGACGGCGATCGCGGCCTTGAGAATGCCGTCGCGAAAGGTGCCGAGTTTGAAGAGCTGATCCCGCTTGGTCTTCAGCGCATCGCCCGCGCCCTGGAGGATGCGGGCGGCGCTGGGCAGGAGGAGTTCACGGAGCTTTTCCACGGCGGGCCAGCTCCGGGCACCGAGGGCGCCCTTCATGGGGCCCTCGGGCAATCCGCGCACGGTGTGGAAGGCATCCCTCATGGCCCGGATGTTCTTCTTTTTCTCCTGGCGCAGGGCGCCCGAGTTCTGCTTCTGAGCGGCGTCGCGGAAAGCGGAGAGGTAATCGTCCCGCAGCGACGGCCAGACCTTGTCGTAGTCGGCCTGGAGCCTATTGAGCTCGGCGGGCTCGAGATCTCCGAGCATTCCGATCAGGTCTTCGAATCCCGCACCGGTTTCGAGGCGGGTCTGGAGCGCGGAAAGGATTTCATCGCTGGCCCTGGGCGCCACGCCTGCCATGCCCGCGGGCAGGAGGACAGCACAGAAGGTCAACAGGCGAAGCATGGCGGGGAGAGTAAGGGAGAGCGATCCGGGTTTCCTAGGAAAATAGCGAAGGCGGCGAAGGGGTTTGCGTACGGAGATGGCGTGAATTTCTGGGCGAGCGCTTCGGAAGGACCGAAGACCCGGACTCGGGACTCGAGCCGGACGGAAAAGAAACGAGGAGGACCGATGTCCTCCTCGTCTCTCCCGGGGTTGGGGGGTAACTTAAATCTTAGCGGCAGCTCCGGCCGCGGGAGTGGCCGCGTGAATTACCGATATTGCGGTTGTTGCGGCGCTGGAGCGCGATGCGTGGCCCGTAGCCCCGGCTACTCCGGCTACTCCGGCTACTCCGGCTACTCCGGCTACTCCGGCTACTCCGTTGGTAAACC
>CAUZKZ010000025.1:0-22471 GCA_963580345.1 Verrucomicrobiia bacterium
GGTCTTGTCGTAGCCGCCGTGCGCAAAGCTCTCCGCGCCACCGAGCATGAGGAGACTGCCGCCGCGCCGCGTCACGAACTGGTCGATCAGTTCCATCTGGTCGATCGTGAAGAAGGAGCGCTCGAGATCGTCGAGGAGGATGGCGTGGTATCCGAAGAGGTCCTTCGCCTCGCGCGGAAAGCCGGCCGAGAGTTCGTGGTCGTCGCGGGTATTGAGACGCACCAGGACCGGTCGGTCGAAGTCGGCGGTGTCGTCGTCCGGATTGAACCCGCGGAAGAGGGGATTGGCCGCTTCGCCCGAGCGCCCCCGCCACTGGAATTTCGGTTCGCGGCGCGCCACCCGGATCAGGCTCACGAGTTCCACCTCGGTGTCTTCCGCGAGCGAGCGGTTGAGAAATTTGTGTTCCCAATTCGGGCGTCCCGACACGTAGAGGACCCGGTAGGGCCCGCTCCCACGGTTCACCGTGAGAAGCCGGGCGTTGTTGGCATCGGTGGCCTCCTCTCCCTCCTCGCCCGCGACCTCGATCCGGTAAAACTGAACCCCGCTCTTCGGCGGCCGGTGCAGGAACCGGATCGACTGCGTCTCGCGGTCCGAGCCGACCGTAAGTTCCCGCGATTCGATTTCCTTCCCGTCCTCTCCGAGCAGGCGGACCGTCACCTTCTTGCCCCGGTAGCCCCGCGCCACGAGGTCGGTGCGAATCGTCAGGGGGGCGTCCTCGAAAGACGACTGCGAAACGATCGCGGCCGTAATCCCGAGATCGCGCTCCGGAGCGCTGCTTCCCATTACGACGGGAAAGATGGGCGGAAGCTCCTCGAGGGCGGCGGGATCGATCGTGTCGGTGGCATTGCCGTCGGTCAGCAACACCACCGCCGCCACCGGACGGCCCGCGAAGCGGCGCGCAATGCTCCGGAGAGACGACCCGATCGCAGTGGAGGTGCCCGCAAAGTCGAGGGCATCGAACTCACCAACCCGACGCAAGCGGCCGTCGAGCGCGAAACGGCGCACCGAAAACGTTTCCGTGATGGTCTGGAGCCAGTCCGCGTCTTCCCCGGATGGCTTCGCCACGAGTTCGGAGAGGGCCTCGGCGCGCGACATGCTCTGGCCCGCATCCTTGATCTGCATTCCGGCGCTGTTGTCGGCAATCACCGCCACGATATTGGCCCCGGGCTCGGCTTCTTCGCCGACCCAGGCGGGCTCCGCGAGGGAGACCGCCAGCAGGGCCAGGGCCACGAGGCGGAGGACGAGCGGGGCGAGGGCCCTGGGCCGCAGACCGGTCCCGCGGCGGCGGTATCCGGCCAACGCCCACATCGCACCCACCACCGCCAGGCCCGCGCCGGTCCACGCCCAGGGGCCGCCGGTTAAGACGATGGTGGCGGTGGTAGGGGAATCGATCATTCGCCGCTCCCCAGACGTTCGTAGTATTCGCGCACCAGGTCTTCGAAGAGCCCTGGCACTGGGTCGCGGTCCAGCGGCAGGCGCGAGTCGGGTTTTTCCCGTTTCGCGATCTCCTCGTCGAGGTGTTCCTTGATCTCGGCGAGGGGCGTCATGATGTCGTCCTTCATGAGACCCCACTCCGGTCCTTTGCCGGTGCGGTTGAAGTCGCGGCGCAGCTCACGGGCCCGGTCGCGCACCCGCGCCACCTCCTGCTGCAACTCCTCATCGCCGAGCATTTCTTCCACATCGCGCAGGCGGTCCGACCACTCGCGAAATCCGCCGCCATAGATGGGAGACTCGGTGCCGAAGTTTTCTCCTTCGCCGCCCCAGCTGTCGAAGAAGTGACCTCCTCCTACCTGGCCGTCCGGCTGCCCGCCTTGCCCTTGTCCGGGCTGCTGCGCTTCTCCGGGCTGCTGACCTTCTCCGGGCTGCTGACCTTGCCCGGGCTGCTGACCTTGCCCGGGTTGCTGGCCTTCGCCGGGCTGTTGTCCCTCGCCGGGTTGCTGTCCCTCGCCGGGTTGCTGGCCTTCGCCGGGCTGTTGTCCCTCGCCGGGTTGCTGTCCTTCACCGGGTTGCTGGCCTTCGCCGGGCTGTTGTCCCTCGCCGGGTTGCTGGCCTTCGCCGGGCTGTTGTCCCTCGCCGGGTTGCTGTCCTTCACCGGGTTGCTGTCCTTCACCGGGTTGCTGTCCTTCACCGGGTTGCCGGCCTTCCGGATCGCCTTGGCGTCCCTCGCTCTCCTCCACTTCCCGCATCAGGTTTTCGATTTCGGAGCGCGCCATGCGAAGGGCGGCCTCTTCGTCGCCCAGGATGCTCTCGGCGGCCTGTTCGACGTCTTCCTTGAGGCCCTCGATTCCCTGCCTCGCAGCGCGCTCGAATTCGGCCGCTTCCGGGAGACGGTCGAAGCGCGAAAAGCGCCGCGCGTTTTCGAGGGCGTCCTTCACTCCTTCCGTTTCGGTATCGCGCACCGCATCGTAGAGTTTGCGCGAGAGGACCGGCTCGCCTTCCTCGGCCTGTTCGCTGAGTTCCCGCAGGCTGTCCAACAATTCCTCCAGCCCTTTTTGCTGCGCCGCGAGATCGCGCTCGACCGGATCGGGCGTAAACGGATCGTTCTTCTTGGCCTCCGGCTTTCCCTCCTGCCGGCGCTTTTCCAGTTCCCCGGCAATCTTTTCTTCCTGTTCTGCCAGTTCCCGCACGTCCCGGCGGGCTTCCTGCAATTCGTCGGCGAATTGATTCGAAGTGCGCTCGCGAAACTCGTCCGCGAGTTCCTCGAACTGGCGTTCGGCCCGCGTGCCGGCGTTGGTGGCTTGATCGAGGCGCTCGTTCTGTATCGACTCGGCTGCTTTGCGGGCCTCGTCCCGCGCTTCATCCAGCTGCTCGCGCGCCTCGGTGGTGCGGTCGCGGTTCTGCTCGTTTTCCATGCGCTCGTTCACCTCGTCGAGATCCTCCACGAGTTGCCGCTGCTCTTCTTCGAGGCGCTTCAACTCCCGCCGGATTTCCTCTTTTTCCTCCTCGGTCTGAGCTTCCTCCAGCATGGCCTGCAGCTCCTTGATTTTGTCGGTGATACTGCCTTGTCGTCGGGCCAGCTCCTTCAGGCGATTCAGCATTTGCAAGTCCTCGCGGGTGGCCTCGCGGCGCGCTTCCTGCTGTTGTTCCTCGGCAAAGCGCTGCGTCTCGTAACGCTTTTCCTCCTGCTTGAGCTCCATGTTTTCCATCTGGCGCTGCTGCCGCTGCGAGGCGCTGCCACCGCCGCCGCTTTGCTGCTGGGCCCGCTGGACTTCGAACTCCCGGGCCCGCAATTTCAGGAGGGCGGCATAGGCCGCTTGTTCGTGACCGAGGGCGGCATCGAGCCGGGCGGAATCCTCCTCGTTCGAGATCGCCCCGAGCTCACCGGCGGCGGATTGCATGGCCTGGATCGCTTTGCGCAGGTGTTGCCCGGCCTCCGCGTCGCCCACCATCGAGGCGGCCGCCTCCGCCGCGGCGATGACGGCTTGCTGGCCGGCCTGCACCACCGGCCCGTCCTCGAGAAGCTGGGGAGGATGGTTTTCTGCGAGGCGCTTCAGATTCCAGGTCGCGTTGAGGACCTCCTTTTGTTGCTTGAGGAGCTCTTCGCTCTGGCCTTGCTGTCCCTGCTGTTGTTGCTGCTGGCTCTGGCGCTGTTGTTCGCCGGCCATGCCTTCGCGGAAGATTTCTTCGAAGTGCCGCACCTCGGCAAAGCGCAGGTCGCTGTTGACGCGGCGCGTCTCTCCCCTGGCGTCGTGATCTTCGGCCCAGAAGAAATAGATCAGCAAGTCGTTCGGCTGCGCCCCCAGTTGCTCGAAGTCGAGGACGGTGGAGACCAGGCTTTTCTTGTCGGGCTTGAACCCGGAAGTATCAAAATCGATTTCCTCGTTCACGCGCCCAAAGCTGAAGACCATCCCGGCGCCAACCAGTTTCACGTCGTCCCACACCTGGGCTTCGACCGGGATCTCCTGGAGCGGCGAGACCTCCGCGTCGCCGCCCGGGAAGGCGAGTTCGATCTTGGGGGCATCATTCCGCTTCACGTTGATGCGGAAGAGGGGCGGTTGCCGATTCTTCCGGCCACCGGCGTCGGCAAGGTGAATGCGCAGCTTGGTGCTCTCGGCGGGCGCCAGTTCCGCGGTGGCGAGGGTCTCGTCGCCGGGGTCCGGTGTGAGCGTCGCAGCCAACGTGCCATCGTCCGCCACCAGTTTGCCCAAGGCGATCGGCACGTTGGTGCGCACCGCGAGGCGGACCGTTGAGCCCTCCAGGACGGTCACGCGGCGCGTGTCCACGACCGTCTTGGTCGGCAAATCTGCACCCGGCGGAGAATCGATCACGACGTCCACGCTCTCCACCACCGGCAGGACAAAGGTCGCGATCTTGAACTCACGGCTCTCCTGGCCGGCGAAGGAAATGCGGTAGGATCCATCCGCGCTGACCTCCGGGAGGGTGGCCGCGAAAATGGGATCGGCGAGGCTTTGCGTCATCGGGACACGGCGCACCGCTTCACCGAGGGTAGACTCGAGTTGTGCATCGGCCGGCACCCGGGCCGGGAAGCGGGCCGTGATCACCAACTTCGACCCGCGCTCCAGCTCCACGTCTCCGGGGGTGACTTCCAGGACCCATTGGCCGGAGGCGGCTGCTTCGTCCCCGCCCGTCACTGCGGCGTTGCGCGCCAGGTTCCCGGCCCGCTGCGGCCAGACTTCCTGGAGCAGCATCGTGCAGGTCACCATCATCGCGAGGGAGGCGAGGACCTGTCCAATCTTCCAACCGCGGGCCGTGCTCCCGGCCATGGTCTCGCGCCATTGTCCGGCAATGGCCTTGCTGGCGGCCTCCATGATCACGCGCTCCTGGAGGAATCCGGGTCTCTCCCCACCCGCCTTCTCGTCTTCCTCCACCGCGGTGAGGAGGAGGGCCTTGAGTTCCGGGTTCCCGGCCTCAATCTCGCGCGCCAACTTTCGCAGATTCATCACGGGCCGTGGGGCCGTGGCCTTCAGGATCAGGGCGGTGACGATTCCGCCGATGACCGGTAGCCACAGCCAGGAAAGGCGGGGTCCTTCCGCTTCGCCCGCGGCGAGGATCGCCAGCACCGCCAGCACGGCCGCCACCGCGAAAACGATCGTCCGCGAGCGGCGGCGGCGGATCCTTTCGAGCCGGGCAACGATGGGGGTGAGTTGTCTATGGAGAATGGATTCGATCATGGGACTGCTCCTTCAAGTTGGGTTGGGGCGCCACCGGTGCGGGTGGCGAGCCAGGCTTCGGCGACGAGCATGGTGAGAAGAATGACGACCGCCCAGCGCCAGAGATTCTGACTGGCTTCCGCTTCCTTTGCGCGGAGGGCGCGCTTCGAGTCTTCGGTGGCCTCGCGCTCGTCGGCAACGCTTCGTTCGATCGGGACGCCGAGGGCCGCGAGCGGCTCGGTGCCAAGCGGGGTGAGTTCCGATTCGGATGGCCGCAGGTTGACGGCGAAGGAGCGCGTGCGTGCGCCGTCGCTGACGCGGTAGATTCCCGGCTCGGCGGGACGGTAACCCTCTGCGGGGGAGAACTTCTCGCGCCGGCCCGAGGGGAGCGTGAGCATCGATTCGTCTTTCTCGAGCGGGAGGGGATCGCCCACGAAGAACTGCCGCGCTCCGCTGACCTGCGGCCCGTGGTCCGAAAAGATCGAGAAGAGCAGGGGAAGAAATTTCGACGACAGGCTGAGCTGGCTGTCGTGCGGGTGCCAACCCGACATCATGACGAGGAGGGAGCCGCGACCGACCGGGAATTCGATCCAGGCCGGGTCGCCCGTGTCGAAGTGCGCCACCACCCTGGCTTCTGCGGGGAGCGCGGCAGGGTCGATCTTGCGATAGCGCCAGAAGTGGATGTCGGTGAAGTCGCGCCAGCGGGGATCGTGGAACTCGCGGAGAGCCGGGTGCTCGAAGTCGATCCGTTCCAGAAGCGCGTAGCGCTCCGAGCGGCCCGACGGTTGCTCGGTGAGGGTGGGGATGCTCTGCAATCCGGCCAGCCCGGCGAGGGTGGCATCCATCCCGGGCGAAGTCACCAGGAGGAGCGCGTCGCCGCCCGCTTCGAGGTGGCTGCGCACCGCGGCAGTGTCCGGCTTCGACAGGACACGGGCGATGGCGAGCAGGGCGGGCTTCTCGTCGAGAGATTCCACAAAGTTCGGATGCAGGACTCTCGACAAGCCGAAGGCACGGCGAAAATAGAACTCCGGCAGGTTGCTGTCGTCAGGCTTTCCGCCGCCCATGAAGTGCAGTTTCACCGGCGCCGGTTCGCGGGGCGCCAAAAAGAGGCGGTTGTCGAACTCGTGAGCGTCGCCCGCGACGGTCACCAGCGGGGCGGGTTGCTCCAGTTGAAAGACACGGCTCTCCCCGGGCGGCACCACCGCGGCGAGTGTGCTTGCGCCGGCCACGATTGTGAAGCGGCTCTCTTCGGAGGCCGGGTCGTTGCGCAACCGCACCGACGGCTTGTTGGGATCGGTGGTGGCCGCGGCCGCGATGGCGACGTTGGTGTCCCGCTCCGATTCGACGGGCGCCAGATCGACCTGGAGGTTGGCGGGCCACGAAGCATCCGCCACGGCGTCGAGGGCCGCACCGGTTTGCAGGTCACTCACGATCACGACCCTGGCAGCTCGCGGCGACTCGTCGTCGGCAGAGGCATCCGCGATCATCTCGGCTGCTGCAATGAGCCCGGATCCCAGGTCCGAGCCCTGCCAGCCGGGCTCGAGAGTCCCGATCGCAGCGTTCGCGATCTCTTGTCGTCGGGCGAGGTCAGCGTTTTCCCAGTCCTCGAAACTCGCGACGGTGCGGGGAGCGCGATCCACCGCCACGATGGCCAGGGCGCCTTCCGGCTTGATTGTCGAGATCACTTTTTCTGTTTCCCGCCTGGCGGCCTTCCAGACTCCCTGGCGTCGCATCGAAGCGCTGGTGTCGAGGAGCACCACGGTCCGCATTTTTCCTTCGTCACCCTCGGACTCACCGCCGGGCAGGAAGGGCCGCGCGAACATGGCGGCGAGGAGGAGAAGCGCCAGACAGCGGAGGAGAAGGAGCGGAATGTTCTCGAGCTGGCTGCGGCGCTTGAGCGGTTGGTGCCTGGTGGGCTCCAGGAACATCAGGGAGCCGAATTCCACCGAATCCTTCGGCGGCCGGCGCCGCAGGTGCAGGTAGATCGGAATGGCGAGGGCCAGCGCGCCGGCGAGGTAGAGTGGAACCAGGAAGTTCATCTCGAGGTCTGCCAGGAGGCGCGGCGAAGGTTGGTGTTGCGGCGCACCGGGCTGAATGCGCGGTGCGATCGGGAGGTCAGGAAGTCGAAGAGGGCGAGGTCGAAGGGGCGGTCGGTCGCACTCAGGAAGTAATCGATCCCGTTGCGCTGGCAAATCGCGCCGGCTGCCTCGAGGTGGGCCTGGATCTTCGCGCAGTAGTCCTTGCGGGCTGCATTGGGGTCGATGAAATGCTGGCGGCCGCTCTCCAACGAGGTGAACTGCGCGGCATTCTCGAATTCGAAATCGAGTTCGCGCGGATCGAGGACCTGGAAGACGAGAACTTCGTGACCGCGTGCCCGCAGGAGTCCAAGGCGGGTCTCGAGGACGTCGAGCGGAGCGAGGAGATCGGAGAGGAGAACGAACATTCCGCGCCGGTCGTGCATCTGCGCCACCCGCTCGAGGGGCACCCCAAAATCGGTGGCGCGCCCATCCGCGGGGTGCTCGAGGGACAGCATCAGGCGGCGCAAGTGGCCGGGCTTGTTGCGGGGCGGGAGGTAATCACGGATCGTGTCGTCAAAACGCGTCAACCCCACCGCGTCGCCCTGCTGGGAAAGGAAATGGGCCAAGGTGGCCGCCAGCGTCGCGGCGTAGCGGTGCTTGGTGAACTCGGGGTCCGAGCCGTACATCATGGACCGGCTTCCATCCACCACGAGCTGGCAACGCAGGTTGGTTTCGTCTTCGAATTTCTTGATGTAGTAGCGATCGCTGCGGGCGTAGACGCGCCAGTCGATATGGCGCACGTCGTCGCCCGGGGTGTACTGGCGGTACTCGCTGAACTCCGCCGAGAAGCCGTGGTACGGACTGCGATGGATCCCGCTCCAGAATCCTTCCACCACCACCCGGGCCCGCAGCTCCAGCGACCGAATACGCATCAGCGCTTTGGGATCCAGAAGGCGGGTGGTGCGGGGATTGGTGGACATGGTCTGGTGGATGCCGGCGTCCCTGCCGGCATAAAGTTAAGCTCAACTCCCCAAAGTCGTCGTCACGTTTTCCAGCAGGTGATCGATGATTTCCGGCACCCCCACGCCTTCCGCTTCGGCGCGGTAGTTGGGGAGGATGCGGTGACGGAGGACGGGGGCGGCGAGGGCTTGCACATCGTCCACCGTGACGTGGGTCCGGCCGTCCAAGAGGGCGCGGGTCTTGCCGCCCAGGATGAGGAACTGCGCGGCCCGCAAGCCCGCACCCCAGTTGATATAGTCGTTCACGAACTGGTCCGCTCCCTTGCGGCCGGGACGGGAAGCTGCGGCGAGACGCACCGCGTAACGCACCACGTCCTCCGCCACCGGAACGCGGCGCACCACCTCGTGGCATTCGCGCAGCTCCGATCCCGCAAAGAGGGCCTCGATCTTCTCGCCCGACATGCCGGTGGTCTGCGCCACCACCGTCACCTCGTCGTCTTCATCGAGGTAATCGATCACGATGTTGAACATGAAACGGTCGAGTTGTGCTTCCGGCAGCGGGTAGGTGCCCTCCATCTCGATCGGGTTCTGGGTGGCGAGCACGAAGAAGGGTTCCTCGAGCGGCAGGCTGACGCCCGCAGCGGTGACCTGGTGTTCCTGCATCGCCTCGAGCAGGGCGGCCTGTGTCTTGGGCGGGGTCCGGTTGATCTCGTCGGCGAGAACCATGTTGGCGAAGATTGGGCCCTTCTGGAACATCATCTCGCGCCCGTGCTCGGTCTCCTGGATCATTTCGGTGCCCGTGATGTCGGCCGGCATCAGGTCGGGTGTGAACTGGATCCGCTGGAACCGCAGGTGGAACAGCTCCGCCAGCGACTTGACCAGAAGTGTCTTGGCCAGCCCCGGGGCGCCGGTAATGAGGCAGTGACCGCCGCACAGCAGCGCGATCAACAGCTCGTCGATCACCTCCAGCTGGCCGATGATGACCTTCGAGAGCTCGGAACGAATCTTGTCGCGTGCGTTGGCGATGCGGGAAACGGCGTCCCGTTCGCGTTCGTACGCGGTGGGTTCGCTCTCGGGAAGTTCTGCTGGGAGCACTCGTTCGGGTTCTTCGGTGTGGGTAGCGTCCATGAGATTCAGTGTTCAGGGTTCAGACTGTTCTATATTGATTGCGAGACGGCGGGTAGAGTTGCCGGCTTGAACGGAGTTGCTCGCAGAGGCTTGCGTTTCGCTGTGGACCTGGCGTTCTCTGCTGTTGATTGTGAACGGGAAGGGAGACATGGTATCGGGACTGAAAATTGAATACTGAATACTGCCGAATCAATGCGTCAGCGCATAGAACACGATATTGATCCCCATCGGGTATGATTTTTTTTCCGAGAATTCCTTGAAGTACCATTCGTTTTCGCCCTCGCGTTCCCAGCCGTCGCCGAGGTCGGTATTGAAGCAGACGATGCTCATCATGCGTCCGTCGTCGTCGAAGAGTCCCCAGTATTGCACGGTCCTGGAACCGGGCTTGCGCCATTCCCAGGTGATGCCTTCCTCGCGGCCGGCAATGGCCTCTCCGATCGCGGGGACCTGGGGTTTTTCCTGGAGGTCGAAGACGCAGTGGAAGATGGGATGATCCAGCTCCAGTTCCACCAGCTCGCGATCGGGAAAGACCTTTTTGAACTCGGTGATGAATCCTTCCCACTCGCGGTATCCCCAGAAGTCGTCGACCATCAGGAAGCCGCCATTGAGAAGGTACTTGCGGAGGGCGGCCACTTCCGCGTCGCTCAGCCAGATGTCGCCGGGCTCGATGATGTAGATAAAGGGATAGTCGAAGAGGCTGGGGTCGGTGAGTTCGAGAATCTTTCCGTCCGGGTTGACCTCCATGGAGGTGAGTTCCTGCAGGCGATAGGAGAAGTTCAGGTCGCTGGACGGCCAGTCGGTGCGCCAGCGCCCGCGCCGCCACTGCGACTGGTAGCGGATGCGGACGAAGGTGAAGACGTCGTCCGGCATATGCTTGGGAATCTCCCAATCCGGCACCCCGTAGCGATGGGGACGAAAACCTTCCTGATCCGGATCGTAGGGCTCCCAGCGTTCCCGGAAACGCTGCGCGACGGAAAATCCGGCCACCATCAGCACCGCTGCGAGGCCGAGGGCGAAAAGGGGGCGGGGGCGGGTCATGGCTTCGGTGCGGGCGGGTCGGGGGACGGTTCGGAGGCGGGCGCGGGGGGAGGAGGCGGGGCGGGCTCCAGTTCGAGGAGCAGGCCGTGTGCCTCCCGGAAGCGTGGGGCCTCTTCCAGGGCCAGCAGCACGTGACGTTTCGACTTCGCGGCGTCAGTCGGCCGGTGGAGTTGCCCGAGCCGGAAGTGCACGTCGGCCGGATTGACGGGGTCGAGATGGAGGAGACTCTCGAAGGCGCGGATCGCCTCGGGATGCTTCTCCTGGACCTGCGCCGCCAGCCCCAGGGCGCGGTGCGGTGAGCGGAGGAGGGGATTGATCGCGAGCAGGCGCCGCGCGTCGTCTTCCACCGCCGGCCAGTCCTCTTTCTCGAGGTCGAGTTCGATGAGGCGGTCGAGGGCGTCGGCTGCGTCGCCGTCGCGCCTGGTCCACGCGCGCAACGTCTCGCGTTCCTGCTCGGCCTCCTCGAGGTTTCGGCAGGCCATTGCCAGGTAGGCGTATCCGTTTCCGGGATCTACGAATTCCGGGTAGAGTTCGATCAGTTTCGCGGCGGGCGCCTTGGCCTCCTGCCACTTCTTCTCGGCGAGCAGGAAGCGGCAATGGGTCGAGAGAGCCCAGATGTTGTTGGGATTCTTTTCGAGGTGAGCCGCCACGCCTTCGGGACTGTGCTGCAGCGGGGCGTCGGGATCGGGGAGTTCCCAGTCCGCGTTGGGCGCGACTTTCTTCGCCTTCGCCCGCGCGAACTTCGCGAAGCCGGCGTCAAGTTTTTCGAGGCTCGCCATGCGCCTGGCGAGGACCTTCTCCGCGGCGGCATTCGTCCGCAGGTCGGCCAGCACGCGCTGGAAGGTCTTTCCGCCGTATTCCTCGAGCAGGTACTCCACCAGGATACTGCTCTGGTAGTAGGCGAAGTCGATCGTCCCGGGGTCGTTGAAGGCGGTGAGAGCGGCGCTCAATTTTGCGATGGGGATCAGCCCCGGCTTGTCCGCCGGCGCACGCTTTTCCTCCTTCGCGTCCTCCTCTGCGATCGCAAAGGGGTCGACCTCTTTGTCCTCCCCAGCTTCCGGTTCGGGCTCTGGTTCTTTCGCGGGTTCCACCAGAATGCGGCGCCGGAAGTCCGGGGTCATCTTGTGACCGCAGGAGGGATCCCGTCGTCGTTCCTCGTAAACCGAGATGCCTTCCGTCAGCCACCGCGGGATGCGGTTGCGGGTGGCGCCGAGCGTCAGGGCGTGGCAGTACTCGTGCCAGAGGGTCGACTCCCAGTTGGTTCCCATCGCGCCGGGGCTGCCGGGGCTGTTGATGGCGATGGAGTTTCCGAAGCAGGCCCCGAGGATCCCGAGCCCGCCCGGGATGCCCAGGGTGCGAATCGCGAAGTCCTGCTGATCGGGAAAGAAGTCGACCACCACCCGCTCCTTCGGGAGATACCCGTACTTTTTGCCGAAAGTCTCGTTGGCCTTCTCCAGCAAGGCGATGACCTGCGGGCCGTAGACCGCGGCCTCCTTCGGCGTCATGCGCACCACGAACTTTTCGGACTCGATCGTCACGAACTTCTGCAACTGGTCGTGGAGAAGCATCAGGTTGTAGGTCTCGACGTCGTACTTGTCCACGGCCTGCACCTCCCTGATGAGCTTCCAGCCTTCCTCTTCCTTCCCGAGCCGCAGGAGGTCCTGCCCGAGCGCCTTCTTGGCGCCGAGGTGATCCCCGTCGAACGCGAGGGCGCGGCGCAGGAACTCCGCGCCTTCCTCGAAGCGGCGGTTCTGCGAAATCTTTTGCCCGATCCAGTAGTCGATCTCCGGATTCTTCGGCCACGGCTCGAGGGCTTTCTGGCGGGACTTCGTTCCCCTCGCGGTCTCATCCAGGATGAAGGCGATGGCCGCGTCGAAGGCCCACGCCACCGGGTGGTGGGGATTGATCTCCTGCGCGGTGGCCAGCACCTCGCGGGCCCGCGCATATTCCTCGTTGTCGATGGCATGCTCGACCCGCAGCAGGAGGGCCGGGACGTGCCGCGGGTTCTGCTCGAGAAGTTCCTCGATCAGCGCTTCCGACCTGGCGCGGTCCGACGGCGAATAGGCGCGGGCCAGCAAGTAGAGGATGTCCGGGAAGGGACCGAGCTTGGTGCGCGCCTCGTTCAGGATGCGCGACGCCAGGGCGTAGTCCGCCTTGGAGAGCGCCACCTCCGCGGCCGCGAGGTGGCCGTCCAGCACCTTTGCGTCCATCTGGCGCGCCTTCTGAAAGAAATTCGCCAGCACCATCTTGGGCTCCGCTCCCAGGAGGAGGGCCGCCTTGCCCAGCGCGGTCAACTCCACCGCATTCAGCGCCTTCGGATTGGCCTTCTTGGCCAGCGCGTCCAGCTCCACCAGGAGCGCTTTCGCAGCCTCCTCCTTGCCTCCGATGCGCAGGGCCTCGATCGCCACCACCTGGATCGGGAAGTAGCCCTCGAATTGCCGGGACGCTTTCTGCGCGTTCTCCGCCGCCTCCGCGTACTTCCCCTGCGCCATCTCCGCCTCGATGCGAATGCGGGCCAGGTTCGCATCGGCGCTCCCGAATCTCATCACGCGCTCGCAGTACTCCTCCGCCTCCGCATACTCGCCGGTCACGAGCAGCAGCAGCGCCCGCCGCGCGTAATACGACAGCGTGTCGGTCTGGCCACCGGCCGGCTCCGGGCACAGAACGGCCACGGCCACCACCACCAGGACGAGGAATCTCGCCCCGCGGAGAGCGTGGGGCAGGAATCGAGGCATCAAAGGAACAAACCAGAAAGCCATCAGGGTGTAAAGCTGGCGGGACCTGCGGAGTGCCAGGGCGGACGCTATTTTTAGTGAAAGGAATGACAAGTTTGTGCGGATCCCGCAGTTTTCAACATTTTCCGCGGATGGACTGCCATTTAGCCGGCCGTTCTCATACCATCCCCCTCGCCCCGCAGACTCCACCTGCCCGCCCCGGGCCACCCCCGTTTCCCGGTCACGCCGCGTCAGATGCGGACCTTCGAACTCTGCACATTCTGCCCCAGTCACCGGGACGTTTTTGTTGTGACTTTCCGGTGATCGGGTGAGCCGGGAGTTTTTGGGAGCAAGAACTCGTACCAACTCCACGAACGAATCGGACTGAGCGAATCCGGATGGCCGGTCCCAAATGGCATGTAGGTAAGGTGGACCAACCAACCGCCAGGCGGAGCGCCTGGCCTACAATTGGGCCTGAATGAAAGCGAAATTGTAGGGCAGCCGCTCCGGCTGCCGCCGCTTCGCCAGCAACGATCGCCGCTCTTGACCACGTCGCATTCTTGACGGTCTCTTGATTCACGACCGAGACAGTCGTGCCACCGTGCTCCGCCTAACCGAAAATATCGTCAGCAGGCTCGGGCATTTGCCCTGTCGCCCGCAAGGAGATGGCCGCCGTGTTCACGGAACCGTTCGGCGATGGTGTCGATGACGCCTGACAGATTCTTCCCCAGCAATTCCTTCTGCGCGTCCACCAGCGAGAGCAGATTGTAAAATTGGTAGTCTTTCGGATTGGGAAGCACCGGCTTGATTTTTCCCTCCGTGATAAAGTTCAGGTAAGGTTGAACGAACAGGTAGCGGGATTGATCCCGCGTCAAATGCGGAGCATGGGAATCGCCATGACATTCCCCCCAATCACCGGAACATTCCTGGCGGGAGTATTCGGTGTTCAGACTTGGAGCACCGCATCCAAGTTTCCTTCGATTTACGGATGCCAACCGAAATGCGCCTTGGGATCGTTGGCAAAGCCGGCACTCTCTAGTGCATCCCGCCAGTCCTCATTGGCCTCCTCGATTGCCTCTTCCAATTTTGCGAGATCTCCGCCAGACGTCTTGAGAACCGCTGCTTGAATTCGGTCTACCAATTTCGAATCTTCATCCACGAACGGTAGTTGGTCCGAGCACCTGTCTGTTAGATTTTCAATGACGATTGACTGTTCCGCCGTATTCGCAAACACCTTTTGCACAAGTCCCCGTATGAAACCACTGATCTGACACATTTGAATGATACTTAAAATTACCTACAGGGAGGCACCAAATAGCTACCGACGCGTTTATAACCGCTCTTCATTAGGATGGAAAGCTCTTGACCATACCAATTTAACTGGCCGCGTTTATTGAGCAGGTTGCTCTGCTTTACGGGTGATGCCATGTAGAATGTACGTCCCTCAGACACGGCATCCTTTAGCCAAGCGATATTTTTTTCTGGAGTCCATCCGTCTTTCTTCAGCACGTTATGTCCTGGCCAAGCCCGAGCGACGTTTGTGTCCGGCAAACGCCCAACAACGTAAACGTCACCTTTCGGGTCAACCCCTTGTGGAAATCTTCCTTTGGGTGATGGACCGGGACGCTGTCTCTTCTTACAATTGCAAATCTTGCCGCGGAGCGTCCGCCCCCCAAACACCGTCCCTGCCACCCTCAGTCCACCTACGGCGGCGTGGCCGAGTTGGTCGGCGGTGCTGCCGAAACGTTCCAATTGGAGTTCGCCATCGGGACCGGGGGTGAATTTGCCGTCGATGGCCCAGGGGGAGAGTTCGACGAAGTTGAGGAGGCCGGTGGCGTCTCCGGTGAAGGCGAGGAATCCGTTGAGTTTGGCGAGGGCGGGGTGTGTGCCTTGCGAGATCATTTGGCGTTCGACGGCGCCACCGAGGGAACCGGCCTTTCCGAACTCCTCGTTGAAGACGGTGATGAAATCGCCGAAGAAGGCGCCGAATCGATTGCGCTGTCCCGAGCGGGTGAAGCTGTCCAGGCCGAGGCGGTCCCAGCTGCGAAGGGGCTCATTTTGCACGAACCCGTAGAGATTGAGTCCGCCGTCTTCCGCGATGGGGTCGCGGCTGAGCCATCTTCCGGTCATTGGGCTGTAGTGGCGGAAGCCGTAGTTGTAGAGGTGGCCGACCTCTTCGAGGGGCTTGGTGGAGAAGCGGTAGGGGTTTTGGTGGGCGTAGGGGCCGGTGGCGGTGAGGAGTTGGCCGAAGGGGGAGTAGGTGTAGGTGGCGGTGGGTTCGTTGGCGGTTGATTGGGCGGAGAGGAGGCCGGTGAGGTTGCCGTTGCCGTCGTAGGAGGTGAGGTGAGTTTCGTTGGTGCCGTGGTCGTGGATCCAGAGGAGGGCGGCGTTGCTGTCGCCGAGGTGGAGGCGGTCGTCGTTGTCGAGCCCCCAGGCGTAAGTGCGCTGAAGGGTGTCGGTGTGGTCGAGTTCGCCAAGGCAGCGCCAGCCGGCGTAGAGGTAACGGGTGGTCTTCACCGCCGGGGCGGGGGCGGGCTGATCGAAGAGGAGGCGCAGGATCCGCCGGGAGTCGGAGTCGTAGGTGAATTCGACGCGCTGGTAGGGGAGGCCGGCGCCGAGGGAGGAGGGGAGGGACTCGATGCCGGTGAGGCGGTTCTCGGCGTCCCAGGAATATTGGTAGACGCCATCGGAGGCGAGGTTGCCGTCGAGGTCGTGCGGAGGGGTGGCGGTGGCGGGCGGCACGAGGAGGTGGCCGGACTGGCCGGGGCGGTGCCGGTGACGTCCGCGAAGCCGGGTGCCTGGACGGAGGTGAGCTGGTTGAGGGGGTTCGAATTGTAGGTGGTGGTGCGGAGGTTGGCGCCGGTGCTGTTGCCGCCGCGGTCGGAGGAAGTGCGGTTGCCGACGCCGTCGTAGGACCACGCGAAGACGTTTCCCTCGAGGAGGGCGGGAGAGGTGGCTGTTAGATGGCGCCGGGCGGAGGCGAGTTCCCCGGCGGAGGTGTACAGGTAGCGCCACTGGGTGCCGTCCCGCAGGGTGGCGTGCGTGATGCGGCCAAAGGCATCGCGCTGGTAGCGATAGTCGGAGTGCGCGGCGAAGGCGCCCTGCAGGTTGCCGTTGTGGTAGGTGATGCGCTCGAGCCGATTGAGCGCGTCGTACTGCCGGCTGGCGAAGTGCAGATAGCGCTTGTCATCGACGATCGCCACCTGCGAGACGAGCTGGCGGGCCGGGTCGTACTGGTAGTGAGCGACGAGTCCGTGGCTAGCGGCGGTGGCGAGGCGACCCGCAGAGTCGTAGCTGTAGTCGAGGCGGTAGGGGGTCGCACCGCCGTGCTGGAGATCGAGCGACACAAGGCGCTCGTGGGAGTCCCGCCGGGGCGAGACGCTCCAACCCGCGAGCAAGGAGCCGGGCTGGTAGGTGGTGGAGGCGAGGCTGTCCTGGTCGGTGTAGGTGAGCAGGCGTTGACCGGTCGCGTCGGTAATGCGCTGGACCCGGCCGAGCCGGTCGCGCTGGTCGATGACGACCGAAGGAGTCCCGTCGCTGTAGGCGAGGGAAGTGATTCGTCCGTCCGCACCCCTCGCGTAATCGGTGGTGATGCTGCGGGCCGAAAGTCTCTGCACGAGCCTGCCACCCGGCGAAAAGCTGAAGGATTCCCCCGCGCCGGTGCCGGGGGATGGACTGTCGTAGCGTTTTCCGGTGGGCCAGCCCCGGTCCGGGTCGTATTCCCAACGCGTGACGGTTTGCGTTGTGCCGTAGGTCGTGAGGGTTTCGAGACGCTGCGCGTAGGTGTAGGAGCGGCGGTAGGAGGGCGTGCCGCTGATCTCGCGCACCGCATTGTGCGGCACATACGAAACGAGTTGGCGGTTGTCGACGGGGAGACCGTTGTGGTCGAGGGTGTCGGGTTCATCGATGAGAGTCTGCCGGCCGCGGGCATCGTACTCGTAGTGAGTGATGCGATTGCCGATCGTGACGCTGGCGGGGGCATCGACCAGCGCCGCACTGTAGGCGCGCAGGATGGTGGGAGCGCTGGTGTCCTGGAGTTCCTGGAGGCGCTGGTGGCTGTCGTAGAGGTAGGTCCGGGTGAGGAGGGTGGTGGCATCGGCAGCGCGGAGCGATTCGCGGTCCAGCAGGCCGCCGCGAAATTCCTGGAGCAGCGCGGTGCTGTCTGGGTTTACGGTGGTGACATCCCAGGCGCCGGCCAGGGCGGGGAGATAGGAGGTGACGGCGTGGGTCGATTCGGTCGCGCCGTCGTGGTAGGTGTGCGTCCAGCTTTGAAGGAGATCGGCGGAGGTTTCCCGCCGCGAGAGGATCCGATCGACGCCGGCTCCCATGGCATCGACATCGCGCGCGACAATTTCGGACCAGGTGATGACGTCGCCGCCAGCGTGAATCCCGATGCCGTTGCGGGAGAAGCGCAACTCGTCGGTATTGGGATCGATGATCCCGTTTCCGTTGAGGTCGATGGCGCGGCGGGCAACCTCGTTGGCGAGATCGTAGTCGAAGAGATGCGCCACCCCGTCGGGGTCGACTTGCTTGGCGAGGCGACCTGCCGCGTCGTATTCGTAGATCTCTTCGTCGGGATTGCCATCGCCGTCAGCGTCGCCGGGATAGGTGACCTTGAGAGCGCGACCCATCCAGTCGAGCTGGGTCGTGACGGCCTGGCGGGCAACGGAGCCGCTGTCCAGGAGTGCGGAAGTAACAGCGAGGCCGGTGGGATTGACTCCGTAGGTGATGAGGCGGTCGGCAACGGGTGCGCCGGTGCGTTGCTTGAGCCGGCCGTCGAGATAGAATTCCTCGGTGATGGTGGGAGCGACACCCAGGTCGTCGGGAGTGAGGGGCAGGGTTTGGACCACGCGGCGCCCGGTGCCCGCCCCCGGATTGTAAGTGGTGGCGTAGGTGGTGGTGACGAGGGAGCCGTCGTGCGGGGCGCGTGTGGCTTCGGCCACGATGTGACCGGCCAGGTTGCGGGTCGCGATGCTCGCTTCGGTTTGCGGGGTGGCGAGGGAGAGAGGCGTGGGCGGTGCGGTTTCCGGATAGACATGGGTCCGGACCGTGAGGCCATCGTAGATCGTTTCAGTGGAAATCCCGTTGCGGTGCACTTTGCGCGGGCGCGCGAGGTCATCGTAGAAATAGGTGGCCGGGAGGCGATCCTGTCCTTCCACCGATTCGATTCCGCAGCACCCGAACTGCGTGGTCTCGGTGAAGGTGGGAATGACATCGCCGCTGTGGAAGACCTCGGTCGTGGTAGGGCGGTCGAGAGAATCGAGTTGGGTGACGACCCGCATCTGGACCGGATAAACCGCTCCGCTGCGGATCTCGCAGATCTCGGATTGGACCACCTGGCCGACCTGGTTGAGGACGGTGCGGACCTCCTGGTCGGTGAGGATGGGGAATCCCGGACCGGGGTTGTCGACACCGCGGTAGATCGTGACAGTCTTCAGTCCCCCCGAGACGGTCGCTTCGACCTGTTCGATGGTGCCGTCGGGGAAGATGGCCTTTTGCAGGAGCGGGTTGTTGGTCCACTGGTCGTATTCGAAGCGGGTGAGCAGGGGCGGTCCGCCTGCAGCGGGATGGTGGAGTTCGTTACGCCAGTTCGAGCCACCTGCGGAGTGCGCCGTGATCTCGGTTTTCTCGACGAGGGTGCCCGCGATCCAGGTCTCGTCGAGCTCGGACAGATCGGAATCGCTGGAGCTGAGATGACGCCGTCTCTCGAGAGCGAGCGCGTTTCCGGCGAAGGCTTCGCGCACGATTTCGACCTGGGTGAAGCCCGGGTCGAAGGGGTCGGAATCGAGGTATTCGAAGGTGCGCACCAGGCCGGTGGGAAGGCTGGCGCGCTTGAGCCGGCCACGACCGGACGTGTCGGCGTTGGGTCCGGAAAACTCGTGGTCCTGGTAGTAATCCCACTCGGAGGTGAGGGCCTCTCCGTCGGGGTCGACGATGCGTCTCGTGAGGGTCCAGCCCCAGTCGTACTTCGTCTCGTGGTCTTCCCGCAAAGCGACGGTACTCCAGGCGTTGGAGGCGTTCATTTCCTCGACCTGCCAACGGGTGATTCGGGTCGTGGCGGTTTCGGAAAGAACCGTGCTGGTGGTCCGGCGCAGGGCCTCTTCATCGAGGATCCAGGTATTTTGATCGGGCTGGGTGTAGTCGCGGACGGTGGTTTTGCCGGCCACCGTTTCGGTGAAGCGCAGAGCCGTGGCGCCCCCGGCCAGCGTCACGTTTTCCACGATGGATTCGCGGTAGACGGTGTTGTCGGGATCGGACTTGTCGGAGCTGACCCGCACCACGAAGCGATTGGGATCGGCGGGGCTCGCTTCGGTGGTGAGGCGGGCGAGGTGGGCGCCACACTCGACGGAGGTCACGACGTTGCCGGTCTTCATGATCACCGGTCCGTTGGCGCCGGGTCCCGAAACCTCGAGCCTGGCCGCCCCCTCGTTGGCGAGTTGCTCGGACTCGTAGAGCAGGGAGACCGGTTCGAGACCGTATTGGACGACCCCGGCCGGGATGCTGAGTTCGACCGAGCCGATCGCCGCGCCGGACCGGCAGGTGAGGTTGCGGCAGGGCTCACAGGGATTGCGAATCCAATCCGGCTGCGGGAGGTTCCAGGTCGCGGTGGCCTGCATGGCGAAGTCGCAGGTTTCGTTTGTGATGTGAACCACCATCGATCCCGACCAGCCCTCCAGGAGGGGATTGATCAGCCAGGTCCCGGGAAAGTCGGAAGCGTTGAATTCGCGAGCGCCGCTGGGGCGGACGATGCGGACCGTGTAATCGCCGTAGCCGGTCTGGTGACCCGACCCGAGCGCGAAGCCGATCTTGACGATCGAGCGGGGGAGTTCGCCCGGGGCCCCGATGTTGACGAGCTGGTACTGTTGGGGTTCGAGGATGGGCTGGTGGAGCGAGCCTACCACGCCCTCTCCGCCCAGCTGGAAGGAATCGACGGCGAGGATGGCGTCGGGGCAGGGATCCAGGCCCGTGGGATGCGCGCCCTGGTGCGCCGTCACGGGAGCGGCGAGGAGGACTATGAGGAGGAACGGAAGAGAGATACGACGGGTGAGCATCGGCGGGTCATCGCAGGGGAGTGTGGACCTTGAGAGATTGCGGGGCAGGGGAAGAAACGGACTGGAGGGCGCAGTTCAGGGCGGTGGGATCGATGAGCGGGGGCGGAGCGAAGCTGCCTCCCGGCAGGGGCGGCGGGGCGTTGGCACTCTCGTCGAGGTTGGCGGTGCCGTTGTTGTCGAAGTCGTCGGCAGGCAGCACCTCGCCGATGTGCGTGAGGCCGTCACCGGCGTCGGCCGCCGCGAGGGCTTCTTCGAAGTAGTCGTCGAGGCCGTCCTGGTCGGAATCGATCACGTAACCGATCCGACGTTTCACTCCGACCTTCACGAAGGGAAACCCATTGAGGTGCCAGGCCGGTTGCGGGCCGGCGCAGAGGTGGACGGCTTCCTCGCTCCAGGCCAGCAGGTCGGGGGAGACCACCACCTCGGACACGACGTCCTCGCGGTCCGGGGCGAGGGAGAAGGAGACCGTTTCGGGTGCGGTGTCCCGCTGGATCCGGAGGCGCGAGTTGGGATCCCACGGGTCGGTGTCCGCCAGGTACTCGATCACGTTGGCGGTGCCGTCTCCATCGAGGTCGCGCAACGGGGACGCGAGGCCCGCCGCGGTCTGGGCGCCGTCGAAGTAAAGGGTGCACCAGTTATGGTACGTCTCGGCGCGCCCACCGCCCGCTACCAGGAAAACGGCGGCGATCAGATAACTGTGACGGCATGGATGGGCAAGGCGCACGGATCGGCAGAGATAGGAACTCCCCGAGTGCTAGAAAATTGGCCCACGATCTGGCAACCAGTTTTGGAAGAAGAGGGCAATTTTATTGATTTTCACCTTCACTGTCAGGTTTCCCGAAAGGTTCTCGGGATTCGGGCTTGGCATTCCCATCGAATGAAACGATCGTCGCGATGGGGATACTTGGGAGAGCAAGCTCATGAGTGGTGGCGTTGATGGACGGTGTTGCTTTTGGTTCGCCCTGGCTGCGGTGGGCGGCTGCGGTTTGGGTGGGGTGCCTGCGGAGGCGGCCGAAATTGACAAAGGCGTCGAGCCGATTGAAGTGAAAGGGACCTTCAGCTGGCCGATTCGCCTGCCTGATGGTCGGCTGATTTCGGTCCATAGCGAGGGGAAGAAATTCGCCAAGGAGATCAAGGACACCGAGACCATCGAGAAAGCCTATGCCCGCTACTCCACGGATGACGGGTCGACCTGGTCGGCGGCCCAGCTGCTGTTCGAGTTTCCCAGGAGCGGGGGAAAGTTCATGCAGAACGCCGTGCTCAGCGACAAGGACGGCGTTCTCCACCTCTTCGGCCTGCACTTCTTCTCCCAATACGGCGACTGGAGAAGTCCGGTCTACCACGTGATGTCGAGAGACGGTGGCAAGGCCTGGTCCCGGCCCCAGAACGTCCCTTTCGGACACCCCTACTGCGGCGGCCTGAATTCGGTGATCCAGCTGCGCAACGGTCGCATCGTGCTGCCGGTCGGGTACTTCGGCGGCGGTTCGCACGGCTGGTTCAACAACACCATGGCGCTGTCCGATGACGGGGGAAAGAGCTGGCGCCCGTCGCGCGAAGAGCCCTCGCTGGATAAACTCTCGATCGACGAAGCGTCGGGCATCCAACTGAAGGACGGCCGGTTGTGGCTGCTCTTTCGCACCGGGGGGGGTTACCTGTATGAATCGATCTCGCCCGACGGCGATCGTTGGCCGAAGGCCACACCAACCCGCTTCGTTTCGCCCTCCGCTCCGGCCGGCGTGGTTCGCCTTAAGGATGGACGCCTCGTGATTGCCTGGAACAATTCGCTGAAGCCGCGCCACGTGATGAACCGCCTCGTGATTGCGGCGGCGATTTCTGGCGACGAGGGAAAGACCTGGCGTGGCTATCGGGAAATAGCGCGCGCCGACCGCAATCCCGGCATGGGCCACGGGCCGACCTATCCGTGGCTGACCGAGGCCAGCGACGGGAAAGTCCTCGTCAGCTACCATTTGACCCACGGCGTGGATGACGAAAAATTCCTCTTGCGCCTCGATCCGGACTGGTTGGAGGTGAGCGAGATCTACGACGACTTCTCGGAAGGGATCGACAATTGGATCGTCAAGAACACGGATGGCCCGGAAGTGGTCGACCATCCCGACAAACCGGCTGCCAAGGTGATGCGGTTGGGTAAACCGAAGATCGATCAGCCGTCGGGAGCCTCGCTGAATTTTCCGTTCGGAGTGCGCGGGAAACTGACCATGAGGCTGCGGGTTCGGCCCGGCTCATTTCACGGCGCGAGAATCTGCCTGACAGACCACTTCTCGTGGCCCGAGTACGTGGAAGAAGGCCGGTTTGGCGTCGGCATTGCGGGCAACGGTCTGCTCAGCCTGGATAAGGGCGAGGCGGGGTTTGCCGAAACCGGCGTCAAGCTGCAGGCGGGACAGTGGTATACCCTGGGGATGGCTTGGGATTGTAAGGAGAGGAATTGCAGGT
>CAUZKZ010000026.1:0-22260 GCA_963580345.1 Verrucomicrobiia bacterium
ACCACTACGCCAGCTATCCCGGCAAAGCCCTCGCCCTACTCCGCACGGCATGCCCATTCACGACCTAACCAGCCAATCGCCCTGCGCAGTTCGTCGATGGCGCCACTCGCGTTCCCCGGGAAGCATGAGCGGCGTGCCGCTGGTGGTGGGAACGTCGTGGATTTCCCCGATGAGGTGATCGATCCGGTCGTGGAATTGTGCGAGGGGCATCATGGCGCCCACATCGATGGCGAGAAAGGCGGCGCCGTGATGGGTCGGTTTTTCGGGTGGACCGAGCAACCAGCTTTCGACCCCCCAGGTGACTCCCGCCCCCGGGAGGACCCCGGCGAGGATTTCGCTCATCACGGCGAGCCCGTAGCCCTTGTAGCCGGCCATGGGGGCCAACCAAACCCCGCCGGGGTAGAGGCCTCCTTCGGTGGTCGACAGACCATCCTTTCCGATGAGCTATTCGCCGGGAATCGGCTCTCCGCGCTGGTGCGCCGCAAAGATCTTTCCGCCCGCCACGGTGCTCAGCGCCATGTCGAGCAGGATCGGATCGTGCGCGCGGGCCGGCGCCGCAAAGGCGAACGGGTTCGTGCCGGTCACGGCATTCTTGGCGCCCAATACTCCCATGCTCGGCACATCGTTGGCCATCGCCTGCCCGATCATGTTTTCCTTTGCCGCCAGCCAGGCGTAGTAACCCGCCGCGCCGAAGTGGCAGGAGTTGCGCACTCCGACGTACCCTATCCCCGAGCCGCGGGCCTTCTCGATCGCGGTCTTCATGGCGAAGGTTGCCACGACTTGGCCGAAGACGGATTCGCCATCGACAATCGCCCAGGCCCCGCCCTCGGAGACGACGCGAGGGTCCGCGTCGGTGCGCAATCCTCCGGCCCGGACCCGCGTGAGATACCCCCCCAGCAGCTTGGTCCCGTGGGTGAAGACGCCCCAGCTGTCGGTGGTTACCAGCACGTCGGCGACCATCTTCGTGTGGGTGCTCGAGACCCCGGCCGCTCGCAGCAACTCGCTGCACGTCGCGTGCAGATCCTGGATGCCGACCCGGACCGCCGTGCTCATTCCGAGACTCCGTTCACGATGTTCGGGAGAGGCTGGTTCCGGGCGGAAAGGGCGGCGATGGAAGCAACGGCTTCTCTCAGGGCTAGCACCGCGGCGGGGCTGGCAGAGGCAACGTGGGCGGACACAATGACGTTGTCCAGGGTCCGCAGCGGACTGCCGGGAGGAATCGGTTCCGGATCGCAGACGTCGAGACCGGCCCCGCCAAGCTGCCCGCCGGCGAGTGCCTCTTCCAGCGCGGTCGTCTCGACGAGGTCGCCGCGGGAGGCGTTGACGAGGATCGACCCCGGCTTCATGCGCGAGATCGCATCGGCGTTGATCAGCCGCCGGGTTTGTGCCGTCGAAGGGCAATGGAGCGTGACGAGGTCCGACTCGGCAAGGACCTGTTCCAGGCCGGCGGCTTCGCTGCCCGCGTCAGCCACCGGATCGTGGACCAGCAGCCGGCAGCCGAAGCTCCGCAACCGGGCACACACCGCCCGGCCGATCCGGCCGAATCCGATCACGCCGACCGTCAGGCGGCACAGGGCTTGCATCGATTCGAGCGGCACCGCCAGGCGCCAATCACCCTCCGCGATGAGGCGGTGATTGGGAAGGAGGCGGCGGGTGAGCGCCAGGATCATCGCCAGGGTGTGGTCGGCCACCTCGTCGATGCAGTAGTCCGGGACATTGCAAACGGGGATGCCTCGGTTGGCCGCGGTTTCGAGATCGACGTTGTCGACCCCGATGCCGTAGCGCACGATGACCCTGGCCCTTTCCATCGCCCTGATGACGGGTTCTGTAATCGAGGCAAATTGGGTGATGACCTGGTCACAATCGCATGTCAGCTCGATCAACTCTTCTTCCGTCTTGCACTGACCCAGCACCACGGTGTGACCCAGCGGCTCCAGGATTCCGCGCTCAATGTCGAGGTTTGGAAAGTTGTAGTCCGTGATGGCAACCTTGCTCATGGGTTTGTGAAGCTATCGCCACCCGTTGCGTCATGGCGAACTGAATTTCCGCTCGGCGGGAAATTCGGGAGCCCGGACGATGGGGGTGGAAGCCGATCAGTCTGCCGCCCGCGTCGGTCCGGGCCGGCCACTCACGGTGATGGACAAAGGAGGGAGCCATAGTTCTCGCCGCCCGCCGCGGGAGGATCTAGGTTTGGCGCTATGAAAGACGTGGCCCCCTCTACAAGATTCTCCCGGCGAAATTTTCTCAAGAAATCCACCGCAGGCGCCGCGCTTGGAGTGGCATCGCTCGCGACGGCCGAATCCCCGAAAGACAGAACCGAACTGATGAAGCGCTCCGAGGAACTCCGCAAACATCTCGTCACCTGCCTGGGCGGTCCCTGGCCGGAGCCCTGCCCGCTCAACCCCGCGCAGCGCGAGACGATTCGGAAGGACGGCTACCGTATCGAGTCGCTGACCTACGAAGTCGAGAAGGGCGATCGCGTTCCCGCCCTGCTTCTCCTTCCCGACGGCGTCGACGGAACGAAGCCCGCCGCTGCGGTCGCGCTCTGGCATCAGCACGGCGGTGAATACCATCTCGGAAAGAGCGAGCCCGCCGGCCTCGCAGGCAACCCCATGCACCACACCGGGGCGGCCCTCGCCAGGGAGGGCTATGTCGTGCTTTGTCCCGACGCCCTTTGCTTCGAAGAACGGCAGGACCCCGACAAGAGGCTGAAACGAGGAAACTATGAGCGCTTCGAATTCCTGCGCTATGTCGTGGCGGGACAGTGCATGGCCTGGAAGAACATCCTCGACATGCGCCGCGCCATTGACTTCCTCGTCTCGCGGCCTGAGGTCGATGCCGAACGAATCGGATGCTACGGGCACTCCATGGGATCGACTCACACTTGGCTGGTGGGGCCGCACGAGCCGCGGCTCAAAGCCCTCGTTGGCAACTGCTGTCTGCCGACCTACGCCGCGATTCACGACAACAAGATCCTGCACTGCTTCCCGAATTTCGTCCCCGGATGGCTCCAGCACGGCGACACCCCCGAGATGGCCGCCCTGATCGCGCCCCGGGCTCTCCACCTGAACCTAGGTGAAACGGATGGAGGCAGCCCCATTGACCACGCCAGGGAAGGGATTGTGCGCATCGCCAAGGCGTACGCCGACGCCGGTACAGCCGACAACTTCACCCACTATCTGCAACCGAAGACCGGCCATGTGCTCTCCCCCGAAATGTGGGAGAAGACCAGGGGCTTCTTTGCCAAGCACCTGGGGTGACATCCTGGGCAAACCGCGGGCTCTCCCCGGCCCTCGTCTGCAGCAACGCGAAAATCGGGGAAAATGACGGAGGCCGCCTCGCCGGAGGCGAGCCCCCGCGAGCCGGGAATCCCGTCCAAAATCAACTCAAAGGTGCGAGAATATCTGGTTTGCGGCACCAGAGTCACGGCGACGTCCGGGGGATTCCCGCCCGGGAAACCCGACCAGCTTGCAGCCCATCGTGGGCTCCGGCCCGCGAATGGCCGTAATTTCGTCCCCGCTCCTCTCGTAGCGTGCGAAAGCCGTCTTCCGCATTTTCCGGCTTCCCATAAAACCGCAAGGCAGTTCCACAGCAGGAATTTCTCTCTGGGCCGCTCCACGTGACCGTGGGAGAGAGTGGGAAGGCAGGTTTGAGCATGGAGATGAAACATTCACGAATTATCGGACTTGGAGCGATTGGGCTGGCTCTGGCTGCCACCGGAATTTGCGTTCGTGCCGACGTCACTCCCGACAAGTACGCGCCGTTGCGGGTCGCGCTCGCCGGCAAGAAGCAGGAGGCCCTGGTGGGCGCCGAAGACGCGCAATTCTGGGTTGAAGAGTACGCGAAATTTCTTAAGGACCCGGCAACCGGGACGGATGAAAAACCCGCCCTGCGCAAGACCCTCATCCTGGAACAGGCCCGCCAGAGGAAACTGCAGAGTCGAGCGACGCAGCTCCAGGCCGCGATTCGCAATTTGAGACACAGCCCCAATGACGAAGGGTTCACCCTCGAAGCGCTGAGAGCAGTCTACCAAGATCTTGGTGAATTCGGAGCAAGAGGGAGGGCCGCCTGGGACCAGCTTCTTGAAGACCGCGACGCGTCCATCGAGGCCCTGCAGAAGGAATACCGTGAGGCCCTCGTCGAAGCCACCTTGCATCTTGAAGGACTGAAAACAGCGGAGAGTGCGAACGAGCATCTTCTCGAAGCCATCAATCCCAATCTTCGCAAGGCCACGAACGCCGAGTTTCATGTGTCCCTCAAATTGCTGTCGATCAGGTCTGCCATTGAGCTCGGCTTCGGCATTGCCAGCAAGCCGCAGGATCCCAACGTGCAAGCCCAAACGACTCTCATTGCGCTCATCGCGTACTCGCAGTTTTTCTGGGATCACTATGCGGGCGTCAGAAATGAACTTGGCGAGAGGGGAAAGCCGTCCGACCGGTCCCGAAACATCTTTGGGGTGGCCGATGGAGGGGTTCTCATGAGCGATGCCATCGTGAAAAACCAAAGCAACATGTACTATCTCTCGGACCGCGCGAAAGAGAAGTTCAATGGTAAGATCCGGGCGATATGGGGGTCCGAAGGAAGTATCGACGTCTGGAGGTGGGACCAGGGCCGCGCAAAAAATTTCTACCGAGCTTGCAAGGCACTCTCCTCCGCACACTACAATGCCGAAATCTGGGCAAGGAATTCAGAGCAGACCATCGCGGGGTTCGAGGCTGCCAACAAGCTTCTCGACGAAGAGCTCGATAAGTCAGCCAACGAAGATTGGACACCCCATACCGCCGGAATCATCGCAAGCACCCAAGCGCTGCGCAATTGCTATCGGCGTTCGAATGCGGTGCATAAAGTCAAGGGGGAGCTGGCAGAGCTCCTGCGATAGCCCAGTTCCAGCAACCGGTAGCGCCTGGTGGGGAAATACCCGTTGCCGAGGAAATGGGTGGAGGCCGTTCCCGGAGTGGCTTCGTGGTGTCATTTTTTGGAGTGACCTCGACCCTTGTTCAAATGCTCAGGAGACGCCACGAAAGTTCGGTAGTCGCAGCGGAAAACGATGCGACTTGGTTCGTGGCGGACGATTGGCGAGATTGTCCGGCCAGTAATTGGGGTTTCGGGGCGGGCTTGGTTTTGGCCATGTCATGGGCGATGAATCGCTCAATAAACCCAAAAACCTACATCTTCGCCCTCGCCGGACTTTTCGGTCTGACAACGTCCGCCACCCAGGCCTCGGTCGCAGAGTTTCAGGCCGCCGCCGCAGCCAACCCGGACCTTATCCACCAGACGTCTTGTCCACGCGGGTCGAGAACGACCGCGGATATTTCCTCACCCAGGGGGGCCCCATCCCGAGCACCGGCACGAAATTCGCAAGCTCCATCGGCAACGGTCACAGCGACCCCAATACAAATACCATTCTCTCATCGTTCAACGTCGGGAATTGGTACTATATCTCCGGCTCCTACTCGATCGGCGCGGGAAACGTCACCTGGACGAACTATGTGGCGGATCTCACCGCCGGCGAGACCGGCCTCTCGAACGACCCGGCCACTTGGTCCGTTTTCGATGGGAATGGGGACATCGCCGCCACCTCGCCGGAAAACACCCTCACGATATCCCGGCCGGCCGATCCGAGGCGATTTTTCGTGATCGAGGAATTCACTCCGCCACCGGTGGTGGTGTTCTCCGAGAACTTTGATGCCGCGGCGGCCCTTCCGGCCGACTGGATTACCGGCGCCAATGCCGGGGATACGGGCACGACGATCTGGGAGGTGGGGACGCCGTCCGTTGTGGGTCCGTCCGCCGCCGAGAGCGCGCCCAACTGCGCCGCCACCAATCTGGCGGGCGACTACGGACTCCACACCGACATCTTCCTGCGCACCCCGGCGATCGACCTGATTACCGCGGTCGGGGCCACCCTGAACTTCGACCACTACGTGGACATCGAGACGGGCTTCGATTTCGGGACGATCAGGCTGCTGGACGCCGGCAATGCCGATGCGGAACTTGCGATTCTCGAGATGTCCATCGACGGAATGGATTCCACCGACTGGGGAGCGTTCCGCAAGGCTCTCCCGGCCGCCGCTCTCGGCAAGACGGTCAAGATCGAGTTCGGCTTCGAGGCCGACGAGGTCGAGGCCTTCGCCGGCTGGTACATCGAAAACGTGGAAGTGACCGTTCCATGAAAGGCCCGCGCCACCACCCTAAAACTGAACCGTGGCCCCGGGCGAGATGTAGCGGGATCAGTCCCACGGATTCCTTCTATTTAGCTGCTTTTTTCTTCCGCGAAGGACCACCTGGGGCGTGGGTCGTGCCGTCTTGCGGCGGCACACCGGGCCGCTCGTTTTGAGTTGGATTGGTCGGTCCTGGAGATCATCCTGTCCGGGAGAATGCGTAACGCCTTGATCTTCTGGGCGGCCCTCGGGTCGTCGATGCCCGCGCTGGTTGCCCGGGGGGAAGACCACTGGGCCTTCCAACCGATTCGGCGGTCCATCGTTCCGGAAAGCGCCGCGGCCGATCCGGTCCGGTGGTTCATCGACCGGCGTCTCGAGGAGGCCGGCCTTCCGGCTGCCCCTCCGGCCGCACGGCGGGACTGGATTCGCCGCCTGCACTACAACTTCATCGGTCTTCCTCCCGCCTTCTCCGAGATGGAGAAGCTGTGTGCTTCCAAGGAAGACGACCCCGCCTTGGCCAAGTGGTTGGTCGAGAATCTGCTTACCTCTCCGCGCTATGGTGAGCGGTGGGCGCGGCACTGGTTGGACGTGGCCCGCTACTCGGACACCAAGGGCTACGCTTACTCGGACGAAGAGTCAAATTTTCCGCACGCCTGGCTCTATCGCGACTGGGTCATCGGCGCCTTTAATGACGACATGCCCTACGATCAGTTTGTACAGCGTCAACTGGCGGGCGACCTGCTGTTGGAGCGCGGTCTCTGCGACCGCCGCGATCTGGCCGCGATGGGCTTTCTCACTCTCGGCCGGCGCTTCCTCGGCGTCGAACCGGAGATCATCGACGATCGCATCGATGTCGCGACGCGCGGGCTTCTGGGCCTGACCGTGTCCTGTGCGCGTTGCCATGATCACAAGTTCGATCCCGTTCCGACTGCCGACTACTACGCCCTCTACGGCATGTTCAAGAGTTCGCGGGAAGAGTTGATTCCACGCGATCCGGAGGCGGTGCACGCCCACGCGGAGCTCGAGAAGAAGAAGGCCGCCCTCGCGGCCGAGTTCGAAAAGCAGGCCGCCGAGCTGGAGAAACGGTTTCTCGATCGCGCGGCGGAATACATGCTCGCCGCCCTGGACATTTCCAAGGTGCCGCCGCCTGATTTTTCTGAAATCCTCCAGAAGGACGATCTCAATCCGGCCCAGATCCGTCGTTGGTACGAGTATCTCTCGCAGGAGGCGCGGCGTGACGACCCGGTCTTCGCCCCGTGGCTGGCGCTCTCGGAAGGCAGGGCCGAGGCCGCCTCCGATGCGAACCCACTGGTGCGGGAGGCGCTCAGTGGACCGGTCAAAGACGTTGCGGTTGCAGCCCGGTGCTACGCGGAATTGTTCAAGCGCGCCGGCGGAAAGGATGGGGAGAACGACGCTCCGGAGTGGCGACAGCTTCGGGAGGTCGTGGCCGGACCCGGTTCGCCGATCCGCGTCCCGCGAGAGTACGTTCACGACGTCGAGTGGCTGTTCGATACGGACACAAACAAATCCCTGAAGAAGAAACTGGCGGAGCTTGATCGGGAGATCGTCAAGCTCGGTGAAAAGGCTCCCCACGCCCTCGTGCTGGTCGATCGTGCCGTCCCGCAGAACGTGCATATCTTCAAGCGCGGGCAGTATCCTGAACAGGGCGCCGAGGTGAACCGCGGGTCGATTGCGGTCTTGCACGCCGGACACCGGCCCGGCTACCGGAACGGTTCCGGGCGGCTCGAGTTCGCCCGGGAAATCACTTCTGCGAAGAATCCGCTGACGGCGCGGGTGATTGTCAATCGCCTCTGGCGCGTGCACTTTGGCCAGGGCCTGGTGCGCACCGAGAGCGACTTCGGACTGCGCTCCGATCCGCCGAGCCATCCCGCCCTGCTCGATTATCTCGCCGCTGAACTGGTGGACAGCGGATGGTCGATCAAGCATGTGCAGCGGCTCATTGCGACCTCCGCGGTCAACCGGAGACGAGCCGGCCCGCCCCCGGCTTCCGATCCCGAGAACCGCCTGCTCTCGGTCTATCCGCGCCGGCGTCTCGACTTCGAAGCGATGCGCGACACGATGCTGGCGGCTACCGGTGAACTGGATCTGCGCATGGGTGGCCTGCCCGGCGAGTTGTTCGGAGCGGGAGCCTCGACGCGTCGCAGCATTTACGGGCGCATCGACCGGCAGTTCCTGCCCTCCACGCTGCGGGTGTTCGACTTCGCGAATCCGGAACTGCACACCCCGCGGCGCTATCGCACCAACGTTCCACAACAGGCGCTGTTTCTGATGAACGCGCCCTTCACCGTGACCCGCGCCCGGGCCCTCGCGGCCCGCCTTAAAAAGGAGCTTCCGGACCCCGCCGCGGAGCCAAGGGTGCGGCGTCTCTTTCAGCACGTCTACGGGCGGGAACCAAGCGGGGAGGAAATGGCCGGGAGCCTGCGTTTCGTGGAGGCAAGGCCCCGTCCGGTGGAAAAGACCGCAGCCGATCCAGCCACGAAGACCTGGTCGTACGGGTACGGGCGCTTCGATGAGACCAGGGGACGGATCGCGGATTTTCATGTCCTGCCGCACTTCGACGGCAAGGCCTGGGGCGGAGGAAGCAGTTGGCCGGATGGGGCCCTTGGCTGGCTGCGGCTCACGGACGTGGGCGGGCACGCAGGCCACGATGCGAACCACGCGGCAGTCCGGCGCTGGACCTCTCCAGTGGCCGGATCGATCGATTTGTCGGGAACCATCGCCCAGATCGAGAAGTGCGGCGACGGCCTGCGGGCCTGGGTGTCGAGCAGCCGCCAGGGAGTGCTGGCTTCCTGGCGGATCGAGTTTGGGAAGGACCAGCCCGCCGAACTCGCTGCGGTCGAAGTCGAAGCCGGTGAACTGCTCGACTTCGTGATCGACTGCGGGGAAGCCAACAATTTCCAATGCGACGGATTTCGTTGGGCCCCGCGCCTGCAAAGGAGCAGTGGTGCGGAGGGGTGGGATGCTACCCGGAACTTCGGGGGCGTCGTGACCCAAGCGGAGGAACTCGATTCCTGGGAGCGCTTCGCCCAGGCGCTCCTGATCTCGAACGAAGCGATGTTCCTTGATTGAATCCCAGGCGCAGCATGAATCCTGACGACCATCTCCCGAGCTTCGCGCGACGCCAATTCCTGCGGCGCAGCGGGATGGGTCTGGGTGCGCTGGGACTGGGCGAGCTCTTGCACGCGCAGGCCGGGGCTGCAACCCCCGCTCCCCATTTTCCGGGCCGGGCAAAACGCGTCGTGCACTTCTTCCTCAATGGCGGGCCCTCGCACCTCGACACCTTCGACCCCAAGCCCGCCCTGCATAAGTTCGCCGGGAAGGAGTTGCCCCGGGGCAAGCTGCGCACCGAGCGCAAGACCGGGGCGGCCTTTCCCTCACCATTCGAGTTCAAGCCTTGCGGCCAGAGCGGCATCGAAGTGAGCAGTCTTTTCCCGAAGGTGGGTGCCTGCATCGACGACATCGCGGTGATTCGCTCCATGAAAGCCAAGCTGCCCAATCACGAACCGTCGCTCATGTTGATGAACTGCGGCGATGCGATCCTGAGCCGGCCAAGTGTCGGGGCGTGGGCCACCTATGGCCTGGGGTCGGAGAACGCCAATCTGCCCGCCTTCATCGCCATGTGTCCGGGTGGTTACCCGATCAAGGGAGCGCAGAACTGGCAAGCGGGATTTCTGCCCGGAGTGTTCCAGGGAACCTTCATCGACAGCAAGCATTCGCAGGTGGAGAAGCTGATCGAGAATATCCGCAATGCCGGGCAGTCTCTCCCGCGCCAACGGCAGCAGCTCGACTTCCTGCAGGCGCTGAACCAGGGCCATCTCAAGAGACGGGGCGGCGAAGACCCCAACCTGCAGGCGCGCATCCAGAGCTTCGAACTCGCCTACCGGATGCAAATGGACGCCACCGATGCCTTCGACCTCGAGGGCGAACCCGGCCACATCCGCGATCTGTACGGAGACGGGGTTCACGGCCGGCAAACCTTGATTGCGCGCCGTCTCATCGAGCGCGGAGTGCGGTATGTGCAGCTCTGGCACGGCGCCGGCCAGCCGTGGGATAATCACGACAAGATCAAGGAGAACCATTCCAGGCTCGCGGGGGAACTCGACGGGCCGGTGGCGGCCCTCCTGACCGATCTCAGGCAACGCGGAATGTTGGAGGACACCCTGGTGATCTTCGGGGGTGAATTCGGGCGCACCCCCACCGTGGAACTGAGCGAGGCGGGCAAGTCGATGCTCGGTCGCGACCACAATCCCTATGGATTCACGGTGTGGATGGCGGGTGGTGGCATCAAGGGCGGAACCATCTACGGCGCGACCGACGAGTTTGGTTTCGAGGCCACCGAGAACCCGGTGGAGGTGTACGACCTACACGCCACGATCCTGCATTTGCTCGGATTCGATCACGAAAAGTTCACTTACCGATACGCCGGCCGGGACTTCCGCCTCACCGATGTGGCGGGCCAGGTGATTCGCGGCATCCTCGCCTAGCGGCCGGGTCGTCGCGGCTGCGAGTCCCATCGATGCTCGCACCCATTTGTCCTCGACTCCGGCGTGCCGTGTGGGATGCTGGCGGTGATGGTTGGGAGACCGGGGAAACCAATAGTTCTTGGGTTGTTCGCGCTTGGCCTCGCACTCCTGTTCTCCTGCGAAACCAGCCCGGACGGCGCGGAATCGTCCGCTTCGCGGTTTTGGCACGGCACCTCTTCCGATCCGTATGAAAAAGTGGTGAGCGAGGCCGCCCGGCTGGGGGACAAGATGGTGGCACTCCTCGGAGCGGTGGACGATCAGGCGTCCGGCCAGGCTGCAGTCCCGAAGGTGCGCACCATCGCAGCGGATGTGGAAAAGCTCGTGGTCAGGACGATTGCCCTCGAGAAAGCGGAACAGGCGACCAGCGAGCGGATTCGATCGAAGTTCGGAAAGCGGCTCGATGCCCAGGCCAATGCCTACTACACAGCCTACTCTGAATTGAAGCCGGGCCCTTTCAGGATCCTGAAAAACGATCTGAAGAAGTTTGAATCGGCCTCCCGAAGACTCGGGAAAGCCATGGAGAGGGCCGGGATCAGCGTCGATGAGAGCGCCTAGGGTGGGGTCCCATTCTTTGCGGCCGGGTCGACCGTAACGATGACGCGCCGGTAGGCGGTCAAGGCGAGTTCCGCATCATCCCGCACCTCGAGGATGAAGTGGATGGTTTTTGGCGAACTGGACTTCGGGGCGGTGAAGGCGGCCAGGGCGGACTTGTCGTCGCGGAGGCGGAGATTCTGCTGGTGGATGGTGAATGATCAGTCCAGCCGGAACGGGGAATCCGGCCGGCTCGGGCGCCGATCCTCAACCCACCAGCTCCCGGATCGGCTTGATGCCCGGGTCGACGAGGAAGTGAGGCCTCCCGCTCGTGTCCTGCACCGTCGCCGATGAGAGATCGATGCCGAGATTCTGATACAGCGTCGCGAAGACTTCCTGGAACTTCACGGGGCGCTCGACCGGCTCGTGGCCCCCGCGGTCGGTGGCGCCGATCACCTGGCCGGTGGTCATGCCGCCTCCGGCCAGGAAAGCGAAGTTCGCCTTGGGCCAGTGATCGCGGCTGTTCATCTTGTTGATCTTGGGAGTGCGCCCGAACTCGCCCCACATCACGATCGACACGTCGTTCAGAAGTCCACGCTCGTGCAAATCGGTAATGAGCGCGCTTAGTCCCTGGTCGAGGAGCGGGAACTCCTCCCGCGAGCGCGGAAAGTTCAAGCCATCGCCGCCGTGCCAGTCCCACCGGCTGTAGTTCAGGGAAACGACGCGGGCACCCGCTTCCACCAGCCGCCGCGCGACCAGGAAGTTCCGGATCATTTTCGGCGCGCCATCGCGTTGATACTTCGGATCGTTCACTCCGTATCGCGCTGCGATCTTCGGATCCTCCCGGGAGAGGTCGAGGGCCTCGGCGAGCTTGCCGTCCGACAGGATCTCGAGCGCCTGCCGGTTGTAGGCGTCGAGGCCTTCCATCTGCCCGGTGACGTCGATCTCGCTGTGGAGGCGATCGAGAGAAGAACGAAGCGCCACGCGATCCAGGAGGCGATCGAGCGTCATTTCCTGCAGGGTCATGCTCTTGGCCTTCGCGTCGGGGTCCTTGTCGACCAGTCCCATCGGGGCGTGGGTGTTGCCGATAAACCCGCCGGTCCCGGCCTCGCCCCAGGTCCGGTTGCCGGTTGGATACATGAGGGAGAGGTTGGGAGGGATGCCGGAATTCTGCGCTCCCTGCAGCTTGGAGACCCACGAACCCCAGGCCGGCCAGCCGCCCGCGGGCGCGACGTCCCGGCGCTTGTGACCCGTCATGCACTGGTAACAGTCGTGGGCGCCATCGGAGTCCGCGAGGGACCGAATGATCGCAAACTTGTCCGCCATCTTAGCCAGCCGCGGGAACAGCTCGCAGATCTGGATTCCCGGAACGTTGGTGCCGATCGGCCGGAACTCGCCGCGAATTTCGGACGGCGCATCCGGCTTGAGGTCGAACATGTCGAGATGCGACGGCCCGCCCGGGAGGTAGATGTTGATGACCGCCTTGTGCGTCGAGCCGGTCCCGGCCCGCGCCTCCATTCCCAGCAACTGGCCCAGCGACAATCCTCCCGCCGCCATGCCGCCGATCTTGAGAAAGTCGCGACGGGAGTATCCGTCGCAGTGGGATTTCTTGCGGTCGCGCCTTCCGAAGAGCTCAAGCATCAGAGACTATATCGTGCAGGGTGGAGAAAGTCTTTCAGGAACCGGGAGTGGGCGACCGCCTGTGCTTGCGGCACTCTATCGGGGTCCGGGCGGAACGCCAAGTGCGATCGTCCGTGATGGAATAATTACGAAGAAGACTTATCCTCGAAGTTCGTGGTGAATCGGGCGCGATCCGGGAAGCCCGGGATCGTCGATTCGCGATGGTCAGGGATCGGGCGAAGGCACGCAGCTCCGGCTCGTGGCGGGTGAAGCGCCGAACGAACTCCTCGTCGTCCCGGTCCCGGGATCCTGCCATCCACTCCATAACTCCCGATCCGGCCGGAATGGCCCGGATTTTTTCGGAGAAATTGCTTCGCCTCCCTGGCTCCGGTGTCTGCCAGGAGAGATTCTCAAGATTGTAAGATTCAGCGCCCTCCAAGTTGCGCCGGCCGCGATGTGCCGCCATACTGATCCCGTTCCATGTTCGACCTAGACACGCTGGTGGAAGAAGGCGGCCTGGCGCTGGTGGGCGAGTTCCCCACGATCCAGGAGGCCAACGAGTACGCCCTCGTCATTCTCGCCATGAACCTGGACTGTTGGATCAGGCTGGAAGCGGGCCGCGACCGCTACGCGATCTACGCCGCTCCCGCCTTCGAACTCGCGATTCGGGAGGAGTTCGCCCTTTATGACGCCGAGCAGGTAGCACCCGCCACGCCCCTCGAGCCGCCGCACTACAAGTCGGGGATCGAACTGGCCCTGTTCTGGGCCCTCGCCCTCGTGTTCGTCTTCCTCAACCAGAGCGCGGCCGTCACCGAGAAGTTCTGCAACTCCAGCCGGGCCCTCTTCGACCAGGGCGAGTGGTGGCGGCCCTTCAGCTCCCTCTTCCTCCATGGCGATTTCAATCACCTCATCGGGAATATCCTGATCGGCGGCATCTTCTGCGTCCTGGTGGCCCATTCGGTCGGACCCATCCTCGGGTGGGTCATCATCCTTGCCAGCGGGGTGTTGGGCAATATCGCCACCGCCCGCTTTCACTATCCCGGCGAGTTCTCGTCGCTCGGCGCTTCCACCGCGACCTTCGGAGCCCTCGGGATCCTGGTGGGAAGCAGCGCCTACTTCGCCTGGCATTCCCGATCGTTCCGCAAGCTGGGCGGAGCGGTGATTCCCATCGTGGCGGGCGCCGTCCTGCTCGGGTGGTTCGGCGCCGGTGGGCCGAACACCGACGTCCTCGGACACGTCTTCGGATTCGCGATGGGCGGGGTCCTGGGATTCCTGGTGGTGTTTCTCCGGCACCGCAAGCCGGCGGCGGCCTAGCGGCGCGTCATTTCCGCACCACCGCCACTCCATTGATGAGGGTCGGACGTGGTCCCTCGGCGATGAGCCCGATGACGATCTTGCCGTCCTTGGCCTTCGCATCGAACTCCCGCGCGAGGAGACGGCGCGGCCCACCGGCTTCCCTGGCGACATCGAGCTCTTTCAGGACTTCCCGGCCCTGGAGCGTGACCGTCATCGACCGCTCTCCCTTGGTTTGATGCGGATCCGCCAAGAGGAGGCGGACTCGATACGCTCCGTCTCCTTTCACGGAAAGTGTGATTGTCTCCACGCCGAGGAGGCCGGAGGCGGTGACCCACCTGGGTCCCGCTCCACTGATGGTTGAGGAGTGGAGGCGGAAGATCTCCGGATCGGCGGGCGCGATCGAGACCTTCACGTCGTCCGAGGGACCTCCCACGCTCGGGAACTCGGTCCAGAGCGTGCCCTCCGAATCCCGGCGATCGCCCGGTGCGCCGAAGTTCACTCCGAATGCATTGGTGGCGTGCTTGGCCCCAAAGGTCCAGAACTCCGCTTCCGGCATGTGGATCAGGGCCAGGGAGGTTTGGTTCTGGTAGGCGCAGTTGCAGGTGCGCGTGTAGTCCGGGGCGTTGAGAACCCCGTTGGCAACGATCAGGTTGTTGGTGCAACTGGAGCGAAAACCGCCGATGTTTCCTGTCCCGCCGTCATTGGCCAGGTCGTAGAATCCGGCCGCACCGGATCGGAAGGTCAGGAGGTATTCGCTGCCGATGGCGGTATTGCATCCGTAGTTTCGCTTGTAGGACCAACCGGTTCTCTTCCCGGTGAGCAGATCCAGCGAGAAGCCGCCGCCTCCGTTCGTGATGATGCGATTCCGCCAGAGCAGGCAGGGCCCGCCGTAGTCGACATCCTCATTGTGCCAGAGGACTTTTCCCGACTCTCCCCGGTAGGCGACCATTCCTTCACCGATCTCGTCCTTGGCGCGGTCCCGGTACTTGCTGCCGGCCTGGAGCAAAATGTCGTGCTCCGCCGAGTAATTGAGGAACGTCCCGAAAATGTTTTCGATGGAGTGCCAGAGTTCGCGTCCAGTTTTAAGATCTAGCGCGTAAAGGGTAGGCTCGATCTCGAGCCCCTCTCGATTCGATCCGGCTCGTGAAAGCTTACCGGCCGTGATGGCATCAATGCAGAAGAGCGTGGTCTCACTGACGGCGATGTTGTTGTGGCGGAAGTTGAGGGCGGCATCGCGTTTCCACAGCACCGTGCCGCTGTGCCGGTCGAACACGACCAGGCGCTTGCTGCCCGAGGAGTACCGGTTCTCCTCGAGCTTGTCCCAGAAGCTAGGGCGTCCCTGCGGCCGCGATTTTGGTTTCTTCGCATCCTTCCCCTTGCCGACCGTCACCCTGACCGGGGATGAGCTTGCGATGAGGAAATCACCCTGTGCCCCGATGTATCCCCAGTAAGGGGCTCGCTCGTCCTCGTCCCTTGCTTGGCCCAGGGTCAGCGTCTTCAAGGTTTTTCCGGTAGCGGCATCGAGTGCCAGGATTTTCTCGCCGTGAACCGCGTAGACGCGATCGGGCAACGAAACGTAATTGCTGCCGATCTCTCCCGCGCCGGAGAAGTGCCTGGTAGTGTCGTAGAATCGCCCGAAGTCCTTCATCTCCTTTTCCCAGATCACCCGACCGGTGTAGACATCGACGGAGCGCAGCATGTGCGGCCCCTCGATGAAGAGACGTCCTCCGGCCACCTGCGGGGACGGACCGTGCCCGTGACGCGGAAGGATTCCTTCGTGACTGGGACCTCCAAACCAGAGCAACCCCAGCGGCGCCTTGACCACTTTGTCCTTCGAGATGCCGGTCTGTGCCGAGTTGCCGTACTGGTGCGTCCAATCGTCGGTATCCGGCAGGGCGCCGTGCCGGGTCAGGCGAGTGGCACCATCTTTCCACGCGAGGCGCGCTTGCTTCCGGAGTGCTGACGATTCCAGGAGGGCCGCAAGCGCATCGTGTTGCCGGCGCGAAGTCAGGAGGATCGCGGTTCCGCCATAGGGACGCAGGGACTGAAAGGTCTTTTCGATCATCGCCTGGCCGCCGTCTGCGATGCCCGCCGCGTCCAGATCCTCGCAGATAATTAAGCTGGCCAGATACGGTGGGAGGGAAGCTGTGCCCACGTCGCCGACCAGGGCCGACATTCGGATTCCGTAAATCCCCGCGCGGTCGCAGCGCTGCCGAATCAGGTCGACCTTTTCGGCAGACCGGTCCAGGACGACCATGTGCAGGTTGGACTTTTCAAGGACTTCTGCGATCAGGCCCCCCGATCCGATCCCCAGTGACAGTCCGAACCCATCTCGGAGGGCCGGATTGGTCATGAATTCTTCCACCAGCTTGGCGAAGTGCTCGTTGGATGACTCTCCCAGTGGTTCGGCCTCCTGATTCGGGTGTGCGACTCCGGCCGGAGCGCCCGATTTACGGATGCCGAAGCAGTAGACGCGGGCGCTTTCCGTCACGACGAAGAGCTTCCCGTCTCCGGCGAGCATGTGATGAACCTTCCCCTCGATGTTCTCCATCCAGGTTGGCTTGCGTTCTCCCTTGTCGCCGGTGATGTCGAAGGCGGCCACCTTGCCGTCACCGGCCGTATAGACGCGGCTCCCCGCCTTGAGGAAGAGGCGGCTGGGTCCACCCTTTGGACCGATGGCGAAGAGGGATTCCTTTTTCTTTTCGCTGCGCCCGTAGATCGAACCTCTCTCTTCAAATACCAGCACCTCTCCGTCCACAAGCCGGGGGTTCTGGTTTGAGATCCGTTTTCCGTTCGCCATGCTGTAGGAGCCACCGGCCACGAAGTAGGAACCGCCTGCCGCCATCACATGGTGACCGCCGTTCTTGTTATCAAAGAGGAAATGTTTCAGACGGCCCGTGGCGAGGTCGAAGACGGCCGGAGTGGAGCGCCCTCCCGGCACCACGAGGTTGTCGCCCGAGATTGCGAGGTGACCCTGTGGAACCACCGCCGCGAAGGACGGCGCGCCGTGCGGCTGGACCGTGTAGTTCGTTCCGTCTCCGCTGTTAGTCCAAATGAACTTGCCGCTCGTTGCATCCACGGCGTGAATGAAGATTCCCATAAATGGCCAGATGCTGGCGGCGAAGTACACCCGCCCTTCGTGCACCACCGGACCACCCCGTGCCGGCCAACTCGAGACCAGACGGTGATTTCCGATCACTTTCCGCTCCGCGGGCCCGCCATTGACTTTCCACACCAGCTCACCGGAGTCCGCGCGGAGGCAGTAGAGAAACCCGTCGTCGGAAACGAAGTAGAGATGGCCCTGGTAGCCGGCCGGAGAAAATCTCACCGGTCCATCCGCAAAGAACCGCCACTGTAGTTCGCCTCTTTGCGTGTCATAGGCGGAGACGCTGTCGTTTACCGTGGACGGAACGTAGAGGCGCTTGCCCATCACGATCGGTTGCGGGACCGCATCAAATTGGAGCTTGTTTTGATTCTCGGGCCAGGCGGTGCGGGCCGCAGGGAATTCCCGCGACCACAAGAAATCCATGGTTTCGGGCAGCGCCTCGGGGGAGGAGGCACCTCGTGCCGCGTCGTATCGCCACATCGGCCAATCGGCTGCCAGGGCCGGGCCGCAGGCCAGGCCCGCCACCATCAGCGCCGCGAGGGACGAAGGGCGCGCCGGCATCAGGCTGTTGAGCAGACCGGGCGCCATGCCGTGACTATAGGCTTTGGGCTTCAGACTCTCTTCAGCGCCCCGGTCGAATCGCCGAAGCGTGCAGCCGCCACGCCGAACTCGTTGAGCATGCGCACGTAAAGGTTCGAGAGGGGGACATTGCCGCCGAGATTGACGTGCCGCCCCGGCTTGAATTTTCCGCCCGCGTGGCCGGCCACCACGATCGGGAGGTCGTTATGGTTGTGGCGGTTGCCATCCGAAATGGCGCCGCCGTAAACGATCATGGAGTTGTGCAGGAGGGACTTGCCGTCCACGTCCTTGGTCTTCTTCATCTTGTCGATGAAGTAGGCGAACTGCTCCATGTAGAACTTGTCGATCTTGGCAATCTTGGCGAGGTTGTCCTCTTTCCCCTGGTGGTGGGAAATGCTGTGGTGACCCTCCGAGACGCCGATGGATTTGAAGTTGCGGTTGCTGCCGTCGTGCGCCAGCAGGAAACTCGCGATACGGGTCGAATCCGTCATGAAGCCCAGCACGATCATGTCCATCATGAGGCGCAGGTGCTCGCCGTAGTCACCGGGAATGCCAGCCGGGGCGGGAATCCCCGGGTCCGGCGGGAGACCCATGGCCTCGATCTTCTCGATCTGGCGCTCAATCTCGCGCACGCCGGTCAGGTATTCGTGGAGCTTCTGCTGGTCGTTGCGCCCGAGATGCCTGCGCAGCGACCTCGCGTCGTGCTGGATGAAATCGAGCATCGACTTCTTGGAAGCGAAGCGCCGCGCGAAACTCTCGGCCCGCTCCTTGGCGCTCCCCGCCCCGAAGAGACGCTCGAAGACGGCCCGCGGATTGTTTTCGGGGGTCATGGGTTGCGTCTCGGACCGCCACGAGAGATTGAACTGGTAGGCGCATGAGTAACCCGAGTCGCAGGAGCCGGACTTGCGCACTCCGTCGGAGGAAAGCTCGAGGGACGGCAGGCGGGTGAGGTCGCTCACGGCGTTCGCGGCGGTCTGGTCGACGGAAATCCCGAGGTGGATGTCCGAACCGGCCGTCTTCCTGGCCCGCTGTCCGGTGAGGAAGGTGGCATTGCTGCGGGCGTGATCGCCCGGGCCGTCACCGCCGGAGGTGGCGTTCTTGTGCTCGAAGCCGGTGAAGATCTGGAACTCCTTGCGGTGCGGTTCCATCGATTCGAAGGTCGGTCCCATCTGGTACTCGGGAGTGTCCCCCTTGGGCCGCCACTGCGACAGGTTCACGCCATTCGGGATGTAGAGATAGGCCATGCGGAGAGGCGCGCCGCTGGCGGTCACAGCCGTCTTGGCGATGCCCGCGGCGTGGGCGGGACGGAATGCTTCGAGGGCCGGCAGGCTCACCGCCGTTCCCAGTCCGCGCAGGAACTTCCGCCTGTTGACGCCATAAGTCTCGGAACTCATATCAAAATAAATACGCGAAAACGGGGCCGATGCATGCAAAAAAAATCGAGCCGGGGGGCGGTCCGGATGAATGTATTGGAGGGAAGGTGAGCGTTTTACGCCGGCCGGGGCGCTGCTACCGGGACCCGCGCCGTCTTTGGAAGGGCGCACTTTCGATGATGCCGTAGATCAGCTCGCGGAGATTTCCGTCATTTTTCTCCATCCGGCTCACCAACTGGTGGATGGTGGGGGAGTCGTAGTACTCGACCCCCCGGCCGGTCGCGAAGGTGAGCATCTTCTCGGCGAGCCGGCGGTAGAAATCCTCGCGGCGGCCGTTTGCCAGGATGCGTTTCAGGCTCGCCACGTCGGTGAAGGTCTCGCCCGTGATCAGCTTTCCGCCGGTGTCGATGCGCTTCCCGTGCTCCCGCTTCCGGAACTGGCCCAGGGCGTTGAAGTTTTCCAGGCCCAGCCCGATGGGATCCATGCGGGCGTGACATCCCTTGCAGGCCGGCTTGACGCGGTGGATCTCCATCATCTCCCGCATGGTTGGGTTCTTGCCAGCGGTCTTGGCGTCCTTCAGTTCCGGCACGTTGCCCGGCGCCGGGGGAGCGGGTGTGCCCAGGATGTTGTCGAGGACAAAGAGCCCGCGCTTGACCGGCGAGGTGCGGGTGGGATTGGAACTGACGATCAGGAAGGTTCCCTGGGTCAGGATTCCCCCTCGCTCGGGATGCTCGGTGAGGTCGACCGGACGGAATTCTTCGCCCTCCACTCCGCCGATTCCGTAGAACTTAGCGAGGCGCTCGTTCAGGAAGGTGTAGCGCGCCGAGATCAGTTCCTCCGCGGGACGGCCCTTGCGCAGGATGAAGTCGAAGAGCATCTCGGTCTCGGTCCGCATGTCCCCCCGCAGGCGGGGGTCGAAGACACGGGCGGCCTCCTGGTTGGAAGCCATCCCGAGAATGACTTTGGGGTCCACCGCGGCCGTCTCGACGTCACGGGCCTGCAACCACTGGCCCACGAAGTTCTTCACGAGGCGTTGCGAGCGAGGGTCGGCCAGCATGCGGTCGACCTGTGCGCGCAGGTTCTCGCGAAGCTTCCGGTTGAAAGCAAGACTCAGGATCTCGTCGTCGGGGACCGATCCCCACAGGAAAAACGAGAGCCGGGCCGCCAGCGAGTACTCGTCGAGCCGCACGACCTTGCCCGGGTTGTTCGGTTCCGGCTGGATCTCGATCCGGAACAGGAAGCGCGGTGAGGCAAGGCAGGTCGCAATCGCTTGCTTGAGGCCGTCTTCGAACGACTTGGCGGGATGGTTGTCGACTTCCTTCACGATTCTCACCAGCCGGTCGATGGTGCTGCGATCGAGCGGCTTGCGGAAGGCGCGGCTCACGAAGCTGCGCATGATGCGTCGCGCGTACTGCTCGCGCTCTTCCTCCTTCTCGGGGGCCGGCCCGTCCACGAAGATCATGCGGTAGCCTTTCGAGTACTCGGTCTGGCTCCCATCCAGCGGTCCCCGCACGATGACCCGCCGCACCACCAGCGAGAGTTCCTCCTCGCCCCGGGAGGGTGGCCGGTTGGGAGTCAGCGCCACTTCGAATTTCTGCGATCCTTTCTTGAGATGCGCTTTCCCGGTGAGCTCGATCACGCGGCGCTGGTCCCATCCCAGGCGCTCGCGATTCACGCGCGCTCCCCCCGCCACCAGCTCGAGATCCGCACTGTGGTCGGTCGCTTCCATGGCCCCCTGGATGGCGTAGTCCAGCTGCACCTGATAGTCGCCATCCCACGGGATCTCGAGTTGGGCCGCCACCCGCTGGTTTTCGGCGAACCGCAGCCAGCGCCCCGTCTTCTTGGGGTCGCCGGAAGCCTTGAATTCCTTCCCGTCGATGTCGAAGCGCGGGACCTGCGCGGCGGCCCCCTCCGGGAGCGCGAGATTCACGACCTTTTCGGCGGCGGTGAGGTACTTCTCCATCAGGATCGGAGAGATGCTCAGGACGTCACCGATGTTGTCGAACCCGTAACCCGTGTCGTCGGGCGGAAACGCCTCGGTGGTGTCGTACTCCACTCCGAGCAAATCGAAGACGGCATTCTTGTATTCTTCCCGGTTGAGGCGCCGGATTGTGACGCGGCCCGGGTCCGGATTGTCGGGGTCGAGCTTGAAGATGTCCCGTTCGATCCACGCCAGGAGCTTTCGCTTTCCGGTGGTGGGAAGCTGTTTCTTGTCGGAGGGAGGCATGATCTGGCTGCGGACATTGCGCCAGATGGCCATCCAGTGGTCCCGGTCCTTCAGGTGGGCGGACAACTCCTTGAACTTGTCCATCGAGAGGTCGCCCTTGGAAGACCCGTCTCCGTGGCAGTCAAAGCAGTATTGTTCCAGGAGGGGACGGATCTCCTTCTTGTAGTCTCCGGGCGCGGCTCCCGCGAGGGACACCCCGAGCAACAGTAGGACGACGGCACGCATCATTCGTTGCCTTACCTTTGTCATGAATCGGGATTTCGTCAATTCGCGCCATGTAAGGGATTGTTGCGTCATTCGAAGATCGCCGCTTCTTCGAACTCCCGGCCCGAGGTGCAGAGCTCGATGGGGTGCATCCCGGGGGCGTGAGAAACCGGTCCGCTTGACCGGGACTCGAAGCCGCGTAGCTTCGCGTCGTGCGCGCCCTGCTCTTTTACCTTCTCGTCATCTGGGGCGGGTCCGCATTCGGGCAGGCCGGCGACGATGACACCCCGGGGCGCCTCGCCAGTTTTCGGAATGAGTTGGAGAACATTTTGGAGGCGAGCGGGACACCCGGCCTGGGGATAGCGCTCGTGATGCAGGATCGCGTCGTGTGGACGGCCGGTCTCGGACTGGCCGACCGGGAGTCCTCGGATCCTGTGACGGCCGATACCGTTTTTCGCATCGGATCGATCTCGAAGAGCTTTGTGGCCCTGGCGGCCATGATGCTAGTGTAGTCCGCCTTACAGATTGACCTTTAATCTGAAACTACTATACTTGTAGTATGAGAGTGGCCCAAGTGATCGAGTTGACCGCCAGTCAGCGTGCCAAACTTCTTCGCATG
>CAUZKZ010000027.1:0-22068 GCA_963580345.1 Verrucomicrobiia bacterium
GATCTTCGAGTAGTCGAGAATGTCGTTCAAAAGCAGGAGGAGCGCTTCCGCCGAATGCTCGACCAGGGTCTGGTACTCCCGTTGCTCCGCGGTGAGCTTGGTGCCCAGGGTCAGCTCCGTCATGCCCATGATCGCGTTCATCGGGGTCCGGATCTCATGACTCATATTGGCCAGGAACTCGCCCTTGGCCTGGCTGGCATCCTCCGCTTGCTGCATCGCAACCACCAGTTCACTCCGGGCCTCTCTCAGGCGCCGGGTCATCCGGTTGAACTCACGGCTCAGCTCGGAAAGCTCGTCGCGATGGGTCACTTCGATGCGCGTCTCGAGATTCCCCCGCCCGATCTCCTGGGTGGCCTCCGCCATCCGGCCGATTCTTCGCGATACCGGCCAGACGATCCAGCCCATCACCACCATCCCGACCGCGGTCGCGGTCACCGAGACCAGGATCACCGTGTAGCGCAATCGCCTCACCGGCGCCAGGGCCTGCTCTGCCTCGGCCACCTGCACCGCTATCCAGCCCAGGCGCGCGACCATGCTCTTCTCATCCGGCTCGGCGTAGGTGTACATCACCTCCCGGCCCGTTTCATCCTCCACCTGCATCAGCGCCTCGGGCGACGCCATTTTCTCGCGATGCACCAGGTAACGTCTCCCGTCCGCGAGGGGCCGCGTGTCCCGGTTGCCGATCCGAATCAGCCGCCCATCACTCGTGAGCAACGCCAGGATCAATCCCGTATCGTCCCGGCTCGCGTTCGAATCCACGATCGCGAAGATCTCCCGCACATTCATCACCGCCTTCAGAACTCCAAGGAAGTTCTCGTCCTCGTCCTCGATCCTGATGCAGAGCTCCATCGCGTACATCTTGGCGCTCTCATCCTCCGCCACATCCCCTATATAGAGGCCGTCGCGTTTTGCGATCGTCCACCAGTGCTCGTCGCTCTGTTCGTAGTCCGACGTCACGCCGCTCTGCGCCACGTTGGCGCCGTAGGAATTCGTCACAAACACCTCCCCGAAAACCGGATAGCTGGATACCTCCGTGAGAGTGTCCAGGATCGTTGCGAGATCGACCGACACGGGATTTTCCCTCAGGGTTCGTGTCAGCCCCTTTAACTCGGCCGAATCTCCCTCGGTCCAGATCCGATTGCGTTCAGACACGACGGCGGCGGGATCCTCGAGTTTCGCAAACTCCGCATTCGACTCCTTCAGCGCCTTCCGCACGGGGGAACTCCGCGCGTAAGCCTGCCAGTTGGCGACCCGCGTGCGCAGGAGCCGGTCAACCTCGTCCTGCACCGCCCGCACCTCGCTCGCCGCCCCATCCGCAATCACCTTCCGCAGGGTATCTTCCGAAATCCGCTCCACATAGTATCCCACCGCCACGATCAGAACGGGCGGGACACAGGTAGTGAGGAGCAGCTTGGACGAGAGCCTCATGACTTGTCGGGGGCCTCCATCCTGCCTCGGCCGGTGGCCTGAGCAAGTGCAGTCCCATTACCAATACCACGGGACCGGTCTCCCGGCCAGCAATCTGCCGCTTCCGCCCCCGGGGGCCCGGCCCGCCGTAGAAATCCGGGCGCCCTCGCAGCTCAAACCGTCTTCAAGGGGCCGGTCGAGTCTCCCAGCCGCCCAACCGGAGCGCCCGCTTCCTCCAGCATCCGCACGTAAAGGTTGTTGAGCGGAAGGTCGGTGCCGAGATCGAGGTGCTTCCCGGGCCGGAACTTGCCGCCGGCATGGCCCGCCACCACGATCGGCAGGTCGTTGTGGGTGTGGCGGTCCGCATCGGAGAGTCCGCTGCCCCACACGATCATCGAGTTGTGCAGGAGCGACTTTCCGTCCACGTCCTGCGTGCTGCGCATCCGTTCCAGGAAGTAGGCGAGCTGCTCGTTGTAGAATCCGTCGATCTTCGCCAGCTTGTCGATCTTGGCCTGGTCACTCCGGTGGTGGGACAGGTTGTGATGACCGTCACCGACCCCCACCGTCGGGAAATTGCGGTTGCTCCCGTCGTGCGCGAGCAGGAAGGTCGAAATCCGGGTTTGGTCCGTCTTGAACGCCAGCACCAGCATGTCGAACATGAGGCGGATGTGCGCCTGGTACTCCGGAGGGATTCCGGACTCCGGGGCCGGAACGCCGGGTTCGGGGGGCGGGCCAATGCTCTCCGCCATCTCGATGCGCTGCTCGATCTCACGCACCCCCGTCATGTACTCGTCCAGCTTCTGCCGGTCGTTCCCGCCCAGCCGAATTTCCATCGCCCTGGCGTCTTCCATCACGAAGTCGAGGATGGAGCGCCGCTCGGTGCGCCGCCTGGCGAGTCCCTCCTGCCGTTCTTCATCCGAGCCGCCCCCAAAGAGCCGTTCGAACACGAGGCGAGGATTGGACTCCGGCGTCATCGGTTGCGTCGCGGATCGCCACGACATATTGAACTGGTAGGCGCACGAATATCCCGAGTCGCAGTTGCCGGACTTGCGCACCCCGTCACAGGAAAGCTCAAGGGAAGGAAGCCGCGTTTCGGTCCCCACGTACTTCGCCGCCATCTGGTCCACCGAGATTCCCAGCCGGATGTCGGATCCGGCCGTCTTCTTCGGCCGCATCCCGGTCAGAAAAGTTGCCCCGCTGCGGGCATGATCGCCGGCGCCGTCCGGTCCCGCCCATCCGTTGGCCTGCTCGAGTCCCTTGATGACCTGGAGGTCGCTCTTGAAGTTCTCCAGGGACTTCATCGACTCGTTGAGCGTGAATTCCGTTCCGGACCCCTGCGGGCGCCACTTGTCCATGATGACCCCGTTCGGGACGTACAGATACGCCATCCGGAGGGGCGCCCCGCTCGCCGTCACCGCCCGCGCCGTCGCCGCCGCCTTGGCCACCCCGAGGGAACTCAGGCCCGGCAGGGCCACGCTGGCACCCAACCCACGGAGAAAGGCCCGGCGGCCGAACTGCATCTTGGCATCGTTCATCTGGACAATTATACGGAGTTCCGGAGAAATTTCCTGCACAAATACCCGCCCGATCGAATCACTCCTTCCCGAGCCGGCTTCCGTCTCCCCGGCGCTTCTGGAAGGGCGCACTATCCACGATTCCGTACACCAGTTCGCGCAACGCTCCCCCCTTCTCGTTCAGGCCCTCCACGATTTTATCCACGCTCGGCGCGTCATAATATTCCACCCCCCGGCCCAGGGCGTAGGTCAGCAGTTTCTCGGTCAGGCACCGGTAGAAGTCCTGCTTTCGCGACGTCGCCAGGATCGTTTTGAGCTCCATCACGTTGCCGAATTCCTCCCCCGTGATGAGTTTTCCGGCGGTGTCGATCGGTTTGCCCTCCTCCTCGACGCGCCACTGTCCGATCGCGTTGAAGTTTTCCAGGGCCAGCCCGATGGGATCCATCCGGGCGTGGCACGACTTGCAGAGCGGTTTCTCGCGGTGCAGTTCCATGAGCTGACGCATGGTGGCAGCCTCCTCGGCACCCTTCCTGGCCTCATCCAGCTCCGGAACATCGGGCGGCGCTGGAGGGGCTGGAACTCCCAGGATATTGTCCAACACAAAGAGTCCGCGCTTCACCGGCGAGGTGCGGGTCGGGTTGGAGGTCACGATCAGGAAGGTCCCCTGCGCCAGGATCCCTCCCCGCGCCCGGTGCCCTTCACCAAACTCGACCTTCCGGAATTCCCGCCCCCCGACCCCCTCCACGCCGTAGAACTTCGCCAGGTTCTCATTGAGGAACGAGTAGTTCGCGGTGAGCAACTCCAGCACCGGCCGGTTCTCGCGCAGCACGTGCTCGAAGAACTTCTCGGTTTCGATCCGCATGTCGCGCCGGATTTCATTGTTGAAAATGCGCTTCGCCTCCCGCGCGTCGTCCTCCCGCAGGATCCGCCGCGCATCGATATTCACTCCCTGCACGTCGCGCGCCTGCAACCACTGCCCCACGAAGTTGCGAACCAGCCGGTGGGACTTGTCGTCCGCAAGCAGGCGATCCACCTGGCCCCGCAATTCGGCACGCAGCTTTCCTTCCCCGGCGAGGCGCAGCAGTTCCTCGTCCGGAGCGGAACTCCACAGGAAATACGATAGCCGCGATGCCAGCGCATACTCGTCGATCGGCACCACCTTCCCCGGATTGTCGGGTTCCGGCTGGATTTCACTCCGAAAGAGAAATCGCGGCGAGGTCAGGATGGCGGTCACCGCGAACCTCACCCCGTCCAGGAACTTCAAATTCCCGGCCCGGCTCGTCGCCACCGCCAGGGCCGTGAGCCGGTCCACCGTGTCCCTCTCGGCCGGCCGCCGAATGGCCCGGGTCGCGAATCGCTCCACGATCTCGCGCATGTAGGCCGCCTGTCCCGCCTCGTCCTTCGGCGGGGGGCCCTTGAAATAGATCCGCTTGAAGCTCTCCGGGACGAGGTCCCACGATCTCCCGCCGACCCGCCGCAGCTCGAACTTCGCCACCCGCACTCCCATCTGCTCGTTGGGATTCTCGGAGGCCCCGCCGGGCGCGATGTGAAACTCGAAGCGGTGCCGCCCCTTCGACAGCTCGATCTCTCGCTTGATGGTCTGGCTGTCCCGCTGGTCCCACCGAATCTCGCGCTTCTCCAGTTCGTTGCCGTCCACCAGGACGCGCCACGTCGCGGTGAGCCCCTTGGCCGACCCGCCCTTGCCCTCCACCTCGTAGGTCAGCTCCAGGGTGTGCTTTCCGTCCGCCTCGAATTCCCGCTCCGCTCCCACCGTGTGCTCGATCTCGGCTTCCATGAACCGCGCCGTCTGTTGGTCCTTTCCCGCCTCACGAAAATCCGCGGCGTCGATCCCGACCGGGGCCGGCTTCCCGGCCTCCGACGGCAACGCCTTCTCCGCGATTTCCTCCGAGGCCGCGAGGTACTTCTCCATCAGCAACGGCGAGAGCGTCAAAACATCTCCAATCGTATCAAACCCAAAACCCGTGTCGTCGGGCGGAAAGTTGTCCGTCACATCGAAGTCCACCCCCACCACATCGCGAATCGTGTTCCGATACTCCTCCCGGTTCATCCGCCGGATCGTGACGCGGCCCGGATCGGGATTGTCCGGATCGAGCTTGAAGACCTGCCGCTCGATCCAGTTCGAGACCACCTTGCGCTCTTCCGGTGTGGGCTGGGACTTTTCCTTGGCGGGTGGCATGAGTTGCGTCCGGACGTTCTGCCAGACTCGCATCCACAGCTCGTGATCCTGCAGGTGCCCCGCCAGGTCCTTGAACTTGTCCAGCGAGAGGTCACCCTTCGCGCTCCCATCCCCGTGGCAGTCGAAGCAGAAGTCCTGCAGCAGAGGTTGCACCTTCTCCTCGTATTCCTTCGCGGCGGCCGCCTCCGCCTCCTCCTTCGGCACCGCCACCTCTTCCGCCCTCAAGGACCCGAGGGGCAGGCCCGGCAGTACCAGCGCCAGCACCCCCAGATTTCCAAAAGGAAGCCCCGATCCCGCTCTCTTCATTAGCCATTCCAAAATACACCGACTTTACGGCCCCTCCTCCCCGCCTTATCACCGATTGTCGGCTGGCCCGAATTCCCCGGCGGGAGAATTGAAAGCCCTTGACTCTCCGGGCCCCACCACCCACCTCTCGGCGCCTCCGAATCTATATGACAAATCGTGGCTACGGCTATTCGCCGTAGGCCGTCCCCCCGGGCATCTTGCCGTGAGGGTGTCCCCTCTCGCCGCCATGAAAGCCGCAATCACCCTCGCGCAGGTCCCCGCGGCCAAATCCGGTCCCTTCGTCTTTCACGACCCCCTCCTCGAGAGCTTCCCAAAGGCCGCCTCCTTCGGCTTCGACGCCGTCGAAATCTTCCTCCCTGGGCCGCACTTCATCGACATCGAGAAGGTCACCTCGATGGCTACCGAGCACGGACTCGAAATCGCGGCGGTCGGGACCGGGGCCGGCATGGTGCAACACGGCCTCTCCCTCACCGATCCCGAGGAATCGAACCGCGCCGAGGCTCTCGAATTCGTGCTCTCCATGATCGACTTCGGCGGGCAGCTCGGGGCCCCCGCCATCCTGGGTTCCATGCAGGGTAAGTGGGGCGGCGACATCAGCCGGGGGCAATCGCTCGGGTGGCTCACCGCCGCCCTCAAGGCCTGCGACGAGCGCGCCGGACGTCACGGCGTCCAATTCATCTACGAGCCCCTCAACCGCTACGAAACAAACCAGTTCAACCAACTCGCACCCGCTGCCGAGTACCTCGTCGCCCAGGGTCTCGGCAACACCGTCCTCCTCGCCGACCTCTTCCACATGAACATCGAGGAGAGCAACCTCCCGGCCGCCCTCCACGCCGCCGGCGACAAGGTCGGCCATGTCCACTTCGCCGACTCCAACCGCCGCGCCATCGGATTCGGCCACACCGACATGCCCCCCGTCATCGCCGCGCTCAACGAGATCGGCTATGACCGCTACCTCTCCGCCGAAATCTTTCCCCTCCCCGAGGCCGACGCCGCCGCAGAGCAGACCATCAAGGCCTTCAGGGAACTGACGATGTAACCGTGGCGGCGCTTTCCAAGCGCCAAGCCCACCAACAGAACCACATCTCCTCTCCCCCGCCTTCTCCTCTTAAAACCACTGAGGCCGCAGGTCGCCCTTCCCCATGAAAACAAGACCCCTCGGCAAGACCGGCATCGATTTCCCCATCCTCGCCTTCGGTGCCTCCTCCCTGGGCCAGGAATTCCGCCAGGTGCGCCTCCAGGAGGCCCTCGAGTCGGTCAAGGTCGCCCTCGATCTCGGCATCAACTTCATCGACACCTCCCCCTTCTACGGACGCGGCATGTCGGAGGTCCTCCTCGGAATCGCCCTGCGCGACGTCCCGCGCGAATCCTACCTGCTCGGCACCAAGCTCGGCCGCTACTCTCTGACCCACTTCGACTTTTCCCCCAGGCGCGTCGACGAAAGCGTGCACGTCTCCCTCCACCGCCTCGGAACCGACTACCTCGATATCATCCTCCTCCACGACATCGAGTTCGTCGATCTCCCCCAGATCTGGGAGGAAACCATCCCGGCTGCCCTCGAACTCAAGAAAAAGGGCCTCGTGCGCGCCGTGGGCTTTTCCTGTTATCCCATGAAATCCTTTCACACCGTCCTCGACCACGCCGAAGACGAACTGGACTGCATCCTCTCCTACAATCAGTACACACTCCAGAACACCCGCCTCGCCGACGACCTCCTTCCGCGGCTCCTCGCCAAGAACATCGGGGTCATGAATGCCGGCCCCTTCTCCGCCCGCCTCCTCACCAACGCCCCCCTCCCGGCCTGGCTCAAGGAGCCCGAGGAGGTCAAAGCCGCCGCACGCCGCGCCGCCAAGCTCTGCGACGACCAGGGCATCGACATCGCCCAACTCGCCCTCCAGTTCTCGTGCGCCCACCAGGACATCGCCACCTGCGTGGCCGGCTCCGCCAATCCCGACAACGTCCGCAAGTGGGCCGAGTGGCTGGAAAAACCGATCCCCGAAGACCTCCTCGCCGAAGTCCTCAGGATCTTCGAACCCGTCAAAAACATCGGCCACCTCGAGGGTCTGCCGGATAATCATTAGTGTCCAGTGTTCAGTAATCAGACGCAGGGATGATCAACTTTGAACCTGAATCTTTGAACTTTAGCGCATGAAACCAATCGACAAATTCACTTTCGGCGTCGGCGACCGCTTCGCGCACCAGGCCGAGGCCCAACTACGGGCCTTCCAGCAACTCGCCGGGCAAGGTGTCCACGTCACCCCCGTCTGGAACAAGTCCAACCGCGAGCACCTCATCGTGGGCTCCGAACCGGCCGGCACCCGCGCCGCCGCCGAGGCCGCGGTCTCGTCCCTTGGCTGGTCCTCCCACTACCTCCTCGACGCCGATCACATAAACCTCGACACCGTCGATCGCTACCTCCCCCACTGCGACTTCTACACCATCGACGTCGCCGACGACATCGGCACCCCCGCCCAGCCCGCCGAGATCGACGCCTTCATCGACAAGCACCCCGAACTGATCGGCACCATCGCCATCGAGGGCCTCGATACCCCGCTCGAGATCACCCGCGAAGACGTCGAGAAGACCGCCAACCAGTTCCTCAAGGCCTGCGAACTGGCGGGCCGGATCTACCGCTACATCGCAGACAAAAAAGGCCACGAAGAATTCATCGCGGAGGTCTCCATGGACGAAACCGACGCCCCGCAGACTCCTCCCGAGATGCTCGTCATTCTCGCCGCCATCGCGGACCAGGGCTTCCCGATCCAGACCATCGCCCCCAAGTTCACGGGCCGCTTCAACAAGGGCGTCGACTACGTCGGCGACCTCGCCCAGTTCGAAAAGGAATTCGACGACGACCTCGCCGTCATCGCCCACACCGTCAAGACCTACGGCCTCCCCGAAACGCTCAAGCTCAGCGTGCACTCCGGATCCGACAAGTTCTCGATCTACGAGCCCATCAAGCGCGCCCTGGCACGCACCGGTGCCGGTCTCCACCTCAAGACCGCCGGCACTACCTGGCTGGAGGAACTCATCGGCCTCGCCGAAGCCGGCGGGGAGGCCCTCGATCTCGCCAAACAGATCTACGCCACCGCCCACGAAAAGAAGGAGGCCCTCTGCGAACCCTACGCCACCGTCATCGACATCGACGACCGCAGGCTCCCCGGCGCCGAGGAGGTCAAGGGCTGGACCGGCGAGCAATACACCGGCGCCCTCCGCCACGACCAAAGCAACCCGGCCTACAACCGGCACTTCCGCCAACTCCTCCACGTCGGCTTCAAGGTCGCCGCCCAACTCGGCGACACCTACCTCGACGCCCTTGTTGCCAATGCCGAGGTCATCGGCAAAAACGTCACCGAGAACATCTACCAGCGCCACATGGTACCTCTATTTGTGGGCTAGGGCCCCCCGTTCCGGCCCCGGGCTCTCGTTGGGAAAAAAAAGAAAATCCGGAAATCCTTTGCACCCGGTCCTTGGTACGCTTGGCTCCTCTCATCGGCACGGAGCCGCCGCTACGGTGCAGCGGAGGCCGGAACGAGTTCGACCCGCTGCCTTTATTGCCAACCATGCGCTTGGCGCCAGCGCACTTTGCCGCCGATTCATGCCTCGAGGACAGCGGTGCGGAGGCGCGGCCAGGCTCGAATCGACTGAACAGCGACGATGAAATTGTATATTGGAAACTTGTCCTACGACACCACTGAACAGGAACTCCGGGATGCCCTGGCCGGACACGAACCCATCCTTGAAATTATCCGCCCGCAAGACCGGGAGACCGGGCAGCCGCGCGGCTTCGCCTTTGTCACCTTCGGAACCCGCGAGGCCGGCGAGAAAGCCCTGAAGGCCCTGGATGGCACGAAGCTGGGAGGACGGGAATTGCGGGCCACGGAAGCCGAGGAGCGCCGCCCCCAACGCCCCTCGGGCGAGCGTCCGCCCCGACCCTCGATGAAACTCGACAAGATCGAGCGCGTCGACGACCGGCCCCTCGGCCCGGATGGAAAAAAGGTCCGCTACAAGGGGATCTGATTCCCTTCCCGTCCGGACCAGAGAATTCAGCACGGGTATCTCTCCGGTTCTCCACAACCGGCGGAGCCGCCGCCCGCCCCGATCACCACCCCGCCAGCGCCGCCGGCCACTTCCGGTCTCCCCTGGACTCTCGACACGAATTGTTGCCGGCTGGTAACTCCCTCTCATGCTCGATTCCCACCACCACCTCTGGACCTACGACCCCGCACAATATCCCTGGATCCCCCCCGGCTCCGCTCTCGCGCAGGATTACCTGCTCCCCGAACTCATCGAAAACACCGACGCCGCCGGAGTCACCGGCACGGTCGCGGTGCAGGCCCGGCAGACTCTCGAAGAATCCGACCGGCTCCTCTCGCTGTCCGACCAGTGCGACCGCATCCACGGCGTGGTAGGCTGGGTTCCCCTCGCCGATCCGAATGTCGAGGAACATCTGCAACGCCTGAGCGCCCACGCAGGAAAAAAATTCAAGGCGGTGCGGCACGTGGTGCAGGACGAACCCGACGACAACTTCATCCTCGGGGAGGCCTTCAACCGCGGGATCGGCAAATTACGGGATTTCGGCCTGATCTACGACATTCTCATTTTCCAAAAGCACCTCCCGCCCACCATCGAGTTCGTCGACCGCCACCCCGACCAGCCCTTTGTCCTCGACCACATTGCCAAGCCCGTCATCCATAACGGCCGGATCGAGGACGACTGGAAGAAAGGCATGGCCGCCCTCGCGGAGCGCGACAACGTCACCGCCGTAAAAATCTCCGGCATGGTTACCGAGGTCACCGACGACCATCTCGACGAGGCTACCCTAGAAAATTATTTCAAGGAAACCCTCGAACTCTTCGGCCCCCAACGCCTCTGCTTCGGCACCGATTGGCCGGTCTGCCTCCTGCGCATCGACTCCTACAAGGACTGGGCGGATTCGGTGAGAGGCTACGTTTCGGAGCTGTCGGAAGACGAACAGGCCGCGATCCTCTCGACCACGTGCCAGGCTGCCTACCGCCTTTGAGCTGTCCGTTATCAGTGAGCCGGGCTCATCCCCACCCACGACTGCCGGCCACCGTGAAGCCGAGAGGCGAAGACGGGACAACTGGTAACTACCTCCCCTCGACTTCCTTGATCACCTTCTGGATATCGAAGGCCTGGTTCAAGGGCGTGACGTCCGGATCATGCCAGACCATCCGCCCCTTGCGGAAGATGAAGGTCTCCCGCTTGGCGCGGCCGTCCGCCTCGGTCGCCACCCCGAAGGCTCCGATAATGATCCGGTCCGGATCGGAGAGCAGGTCGAAGGGCAGGTAGTACTTGTTGGAAAAGGCCCGCTGCTCCTCAATCAGATCCTTCGAAATCCCGATGATGCGCACTCCCCTCGCCTTCCAATCCGCCCTGCTGGACCGCAGGACCTTCACTTGCGCGATTCATCCCGGGGTGTCCGCCTGCGGATAAAAGAAAATCACCGCCCAGGGACCCGCACAGGCCTCCTTCAGCGATACCATTTTCCCGTACTGGTTCGGCGCCGCGAGGCCCGCCCCCGGGTTGGCACGGGGGGGCTCCAGAAATACGCCGCTCGACGAGCACGCCGCCACCAGGCAGCACAACACGGCGGCGAGGGGAGAGATTCTCATGGCACGGGCGTAGCAGAGGGCCCGGAATGAAGCAATGCGGAGTTGCGCCCACCCCCTTTTTCTCACGGGCTGAGGAGCTGGCACCCCTTCCGGCCTGCGGGCCCCGCGCTTGGCCCTGATTTCTTGCAGGATCTCCGGTTCAGGGCTTCTCGTCCGCGCCTGACTTGACGTGCAGATCCACTTGCGGGAAGGGAATCTCGATGCCGTGCTCCTGGAAGAGGTCCCACACTCCGAGCAGCACCGCGGACTTGATATTGCTCACGCCGTTGTGCGCGTCGCGGATCCAAAAGCGGAGCTGCAGGTCGACCGCGGAGTCTCCAAACCCCCGCAGAAGACACTTCGGTTCCGGATCCTTGAGGACGCGCTCCTCCGACTCGGCCGCCTCCACGCACAGTTCCGTCGCCTTGCGCAAGTCTGTCCCGTAGGCGACTCCCACGTCCGCCCGAATTCGAATTTCCTTCCCCGTGAACGACCAGTTGATCACCGGACTGGTGATGAAGTCCTCGTTGGGAATCAAGTACTCCTTCCGATCCCGCGTGATGACCGAAACGTAACGAGTCCGCAGGGAGTTGATACTTCCGTATGCGTCTTCGATCTCGATCACGTCACCGGGTTTGATGGACTTGTCGAGCAGGATGATGATCCCGCTCACCAGGTTCGAGACCACTTTCTGCAGGCCGAAGCCGATCCCAAGCCCGAGCGCTCCCGAGAACACCGTCAAAACGCCCAGGTCGAAACCGCCGATCTTGAGCGCAATCAGGATTGCAGCCGCATAAAAGATGAAGCGGGCCAGCTTCGCCACCAGCACCTTCATCGAGGCCGGGAGGTTCGGTTCATGGCCGAGTCCGGCATCGAGGAAACGCGACGAGAGATTTGCCAGCCACAGGAGAAGGAAGAGGGCCACCACCCCGGACAAGATCGCCCACGGATTCACCCGCAGATCGCCGAGAGGCAGATTGTAATTCTGCAGGGCGGCCAGGACCGTCTCCAGCCTCCCGCTCAATTGCAGAGTGATCACGATCACCATCGCGGCTCCGACCAGGCGGGGAACCCACCTGCCCTTGGAGAGCGAGACCGCAAGGCGATACACCGCGTAGGCAGTCGCGATCAGGGCGGCATCGCGCAGGAGGGCCGCACCATCCAGGGACTGCCGCGCGCATAGATACGCCATCCACAGGATCACGGACGCGCTGACCGGGAATCCTCCAATCCGCCGGGTCGGGCTGAAGAATCGCTCACAGGCTCCCCGGCACTTGCTGCCCTCGGCAAACAGGGTCCGGGCCATGAGGAGGCTCATCACGGCCGCAAGAATCAGCGCTCCGCCAATCCATCCCCACTGCCAGTATTGCACCGGCCCCTCCCAGAGACCCTGCAAATTGATCCAGGCGGACTTCAGGAATTCGATTACGGCGTTCATGGGGAGCGGGGCGCACGCAAGGCCACGACCCACCACGCCACCCTGGTGTCCTGCGCGCTAAGAGCGTTGCATCATGGCGCGCAGGACCCTAGCGCCTGTCGCGGCCGGAAGTCCAGAACAAGGGCCCTGCCGCCGTCTTCACTTCCTCGGCGGATAGTCAAAGGCCTTGTCCGGCCGCGGCGGCGGCTCGGGAATCTTCGGGGGATCCTCCTCGATCTTCTTTCGCAGGTAGGCGACGGCCGCTTCCAGTTGCGCGTCCTTTCCAAGAAATGCCTGGTGGGGAAGATTATCGACCACGATGTCGGGCTGCACCCCCCGCCCTTCCACCAACCAGACCTTGGAGGGCGAGTACATCCCGGTTTCGGGGCTGCGCGCCATACCGCCGTCCACCAGCCGCGTGTTGCCACGCAGCCAGATTCCTCCGCCCCACGTCCGGGTCCCCACCAGGGGACCAAGCCCCAACCTGCGGAATCCCTCCGCGAAGGCCTCCCCGTCCGAAATCGTGTAAGCGTCAATGACAACCACCATGTGGCCGTTAAAGGCGTACTGCATGTTCGCGAAAGGCCGCCCGGTTCGCGATTTCCAGAACATCCACGGCTTGCGGCTCAGGCGCCCCAGGATCCAGCTGTCGATGTTCCCGCCGTAATTCTGCCGCATGTCGATCACGAGCCCCTTGCGATTGAACACGGGATAGTAGCCCTTCACGAACTCGGAGTAGTTGGAGGCCGACATGCCGCGCATATGGAAGTAGCCGATCTCCCCGTCGCCGAGTTTCTCGGTCTCCATCCGCCGCGTGTGCTCCCAGTTGCTCGTCTTCAGGTTCCGAAAGCCGCCCAGGCTGAGCGGCACCACGATCGACTTCCGGGTTCCCGGCACTTCCAGCCGGCGCGACTCCAGGAGGACCCTCTGGCCCGCCTTGTTGCGCAACAGAATCGCGATATCCGGAACCGAGATCGTGGCGGTCCCATCGATCGACAAGATGACGTCGCCCACCCGCAGTTCGACCCCCGGAGCGAGAAGCGGGGACAGGTCAGCCGGGTAATCGGGATCGGTTTCGTAAATGTGCCTGACAACGTATCCCTCCTCTCCCCGCTCCAGGCGGGCCCCGAGATAGCCCTGGGACGCTCCATCCGTCGCGTCCCGCACATCTCCCGACCAGATGTCGGTGTGCATCGCAGACAGCTCGCCCACCATTTGGCCAATCAAGTCGTCCAGTTCCCAGCGGCTCGTGAGGCGCCGCAGCAGAACCTCGTGCTTCCGGCGCACCCCGTCCCAGTCGACCTGGTGCATGGCAGGGTCGTAAAAGTAATCCCGGTGCATCCGCCACGCATCGGCAAACATCTGCCGCCATTCGTCGGCCGGACTGACATTGAGCGACAGTCCCGCAAAGCTCACCTTGGCCTGGGCGAAATTTGCAGGCGCTTTCCCGTTGGCAGGGAAGACGTGAAAGTCGTCCCCTTTCCGGACCAGGCAGGTCGTCCCATCGCCCGATATCTCGTAACCACCAACATCGCTGACCACGTTGGCCCACTTCTGCTTCTCGCCATCGCGTGTGATCGGGAAGGTCGTAAGGTGCCAGTCGCGGCCCAGTTCCAGTTCGGATCGGAGGTAATACAGATTTTCCTTCGCCACGGAGAGGCCCCGGTAATTTCCGGCCTCGAGGGGAGCGGCATGCAATCGTCCCGCCAGGCCGTCCACCTTGACGACCACCTGCTCCTTCTTCTCCTCGTTCTTCTTTTCCTCCTTCTTCTCCCCGTTCGCTCCCGCCGCCGGCTTCTTGGGCTCGACTTCCTTCACGGAACTCAGCTCGTCGTCAGGTCCGAAAGGGGAGCGCTGCCCACCCACCAGGTCCAGCAGGAAGAGGCTGGTCGTCTTGTCCAGCAAAGCCTCCGGCTGCCGCGCCCCCCACGGAGAGCCCTGCACCGACCGGAAGGTCCGGTCCGAGAGACAGTAGAGCCATTTGCCAGCCGCGCCGAAGGACGGGTTGTAACTGTCGAGTCGGTCGGTCGTCACGGCCACCGGCGGGTCCTCGCTTTGCGTGTCATGGAGGAAGATCCGCCTCACCCGGTTCTCCCCGACATCCACGAACGCCATCCAACGGCTGTCCGGCGACCACGCCAGATCGATGGAGTCCCACTCGTTGCCCTCGTAGGAGCGCGCCACCTCCCGGCTTTTACCGCTCGCAAGATCCAACAGCCACAGCACCTGGTTGCGATCGGTGTGCGCCAGGAGCTTTCCGTTCGGCGAGAGGATTCCTTTGTGGCGCGTGGTCGTGCTCCCTCTCGTGAGCCTCGTGGATTCTCCCAACCCGTTCGCCGCGTGCCGCCAGAATTCGATCTCCCCGCTCTGGTCGGAGAGAAAGAACACCTCGTCGGAGCCCGGAAAAAATTGGAGATCCCGATAGCGCGTCGCTGGATCTTGCGGAATCCGAACCACCCGCCCCGGCTTCACCGGAACCACAAACCCCCGCCCCCGCACCGTCACCGCCACTTCCTTTCCGTCGGGCGACAGGTAATAGCTCCCCAGATAGCGAAACGGATTCGCCACCCAGCGCTCCCGGGTCTGGTCGAAGTCCGAGGCGAGCCGGATCGGCACCACCCGCGTTTCGTCTCTCTCGACATCGTAAATCCACAGGTCGGCCCGGTTCTGGAAAACGATCCGGCCGGCCTGCAGGGAGGGCGTAAGCACATCCCATCCGGAAAACTTCGTGTGTTGCTTCAGGTCTTTCCCATCCAGGTCCATCGACCACAGGTTCATCGTGCCGTCCCGGTCGGTGGCAAAGTAGAGCCGGCCGTTCCACAACATCGGGGCGCGGCTCGTGCCGTCGTAGTCGCCCGTCAGCGGCAACGCTTCCTCTTCCCCCGCCGTGTAGCGCCAGAGATTCTCGATCAGCCCTCCCTTGTAGCGCTTCGCATGGCTCCCCTGCCGCGGCAGTCGCGTGAAGTAGATCGTCTTTCCATCCGGCGAATACACCCCGTCGCTCGCCTGCTCGAGCGGAACCACCGTCTTCCTGCCGCTCTCGATATCGATCACTGCCAGCTGGTGCGTGTCGCGCCGCGCAAAATACCACGTCGCGTAAACCAGTTCCGTCCGCGACTTCCAACCGACCGGATACGGCGCGCGGCGTCCGCTCACACCTTCGTAGGTCAGCCGAACCGGTTTCCCGCCCGCGATCGACATGATGTATATCTCGGTAGGCCCCTCGTACGACGCCGTGAAGGCGATCGTCGATCCCTCGGGCGAAATCTCCGGGAAACGTTCGCGCTCCAGGTGGGTCGTGAGCCGCTGCGCCGCCCCTCCCGCCGCCGGCACCTTCCACAGGTCCCCCTCCGCGTGAAACACCAGCGTGTCTCCGTGCAACGCCGGCTGGCGATAGTAGCCAAGCAATCCGTCCGCCCCGAAGGCGGGCAGGGGCACCGACAGCAGCACCATTGCCGAACAGACAATTCGTTTCATTGAAGGGTGAAGCAACGAAAAGGGCCATTCATCATCCACGCTCCCGGCGCGCAATCAATGACAATCCTTCCGGCTGGCCGCCAGGTCAGGGCGTGATGAGCGTCAGGTGGAGGCGATAGAAGGCCCGGGGGTGAGTGCTCCTCGGGAATACGACCAGGACATAGCCCGGTCCTGCCGGCGTGGTCGAAGATGGAGCTTGCCCCGTCCACGGCCCGGCGCCATCGCGGATGGCGACTACCTGCCAGGGCCCGGCGGCCAGATCATGCGTCTCCTCGATCTCGTAGCGCACATCGTCGGGCGGGGTCTCCGGAAGCTGCAGGCGCACCTCCACGCCCGGCTCCACGGTGAGCGCCGCGGCTCCCCCCACCACGCTCGGGTCCGTCCCGAGCCCATGCTCGGTGAGGTTGTCCCCCCCATCCCCGTCCGGGTCGTCCCCGGGGTCCCGCTGCAGAGGATCGCCCACCACCGACACGGTCTGCAGGAAGGGCGACTCCTTGAGGGTCGCTTCCAGTTCGCCCACCATCACGAACTCGCGTTCGTTCTTGCCGATGCTGGAGTTCAATCCGTGCAGGGCCAGGATGTTCGTCCCGTCCACCAGCACGCCGGGCGGGAGGGAGAATTCAGTGGTCTGGAAGGAAAGCGCGGCCTCATCGGGACGATCCGTGAGCGCCAGCGAATTCCATGCCAAGGTTCCATTCGGGACATTGCCTCGGGCCACTTCGATTCCATTGATGCAGGCCACGAACCCGTCGTCGTACTTCATCCGCAGGGTGAGGCCGAGGACGCGTCCCACCTGGCTGAGATTAAACGGGATTCGCACGTAACATCCGGCCGCCACTTCATACATCGCGTTCTCCACGTCCATCCCAATCAACGGCAGGTAGATGCGGCGGCTCGAAGGGCCGTTGTTGGCATCATAGCCCACCCCCTGCACGCCGCTCTGCCAGCCGGTGTCGTCGAATCCGATCGCCTGCCACAATCCATCCGCCAGACCATCCAGCGGAGCGTGGGCCGTGATGGCGGCTCCGGACACCACGAGAACCTCCTGCTGAAATCGAGCCGTCAATTCGACTTCCGCAAAGGTCTGCACGCCTCCGTCATCGACCACCAGCCGAAGCGACACCGCCTCGGGGCCTCCGAAGGTCAGATCGGGCTGCGCCGCACTGGCATCCGAAAGCTGGCCGTTGCCGGACAGAACGGTCCAGTCATACGCGAGGGACGGCGGAGCGGGCACCCCGTCGTCGGTGATGGCCGGACTCAGCGTCAGCGCGATGTCGTAAATATTGCGGTCGGGCCCGAGATCGATCGCCGCTCCGCGATTCGCATAGACCTTCGCGGCTCCGCTTGCCTCTACCGAGACGAAGAGGTCGTCCTCCGCCGTGGCGGCACCGGAATCGGCCTGCAGGCGCAGCTGATACAGCCCGGCGCCGCTGAACTCGCACCGGGTCGATGCCGTACCGGGAGACGAGAAGGTCGCGGTCTCCCCCGGCGGCGCCTGCAACACCTGCCACGAAATCGTCCCTCCCGCCGCGCTGCCCTCAATGACAAGTCCCACGTTCTCCGGGAGGCTCACCCCCGCATCGGCGGGCGAGAGGATCTCCGCCGTGAGAGTGCTCACCACCGGGACGGTTCCGCTCAGCGTATAGGTTCCCAGACTCCCGTAGTCGCTCCACCCCGTGGTTGGATCCCCCGTGCCCACTCCGTCCACTTCCAGGTAGTAGGTCCCAGCCGCCACCGTGCCGTTGAGGGTGGCGTCCAGACTCGTCAGCGGGTCTGCGATTGCGACTTGTCCCCCCTGGGAATCGAGCAGACGCAGGCGGATGTCCAGGTTCGGGTCGGTCGTGAAGTTTGTCCCCGTGATCGAGAGGGCACCACCCTCCGTGTCGAACGAAAAGACGTCCACGTCGGCAGTGCGCTCGATCAAGCCGCTCGCTGTCACGGCGTCGCCGCCGGGCCGCGTCACGGGCGTCGCCGAACCGGTCGATCCGGAATGGTCATCGACCTGGTAACCGAGCCCGTTGCGGCTGGCCGCGATGATGGCGAGGTCATCCTCGGTATTGTTGGCGTCCGTATACTCGCCCTTGCCAAAGTGCGAAACGGTCACCTGGTAGGCAGCTCCCATGATGGGCCCCCAGCTGGTCGCGCCGCTGCCGTGACCGCTGTAATAGTCTGCCCCGCTGTCGCCGTCGTGGCGCAGGCCGAGGTTATGTCCAACCTCGTGCGAGCCCGCCTCCGCCGCGAACGGTGCGTGGGGATTTCCGCCGGAGAGCAGTTGATCCGTGAACACCCAGGCCGGTTCGTCGTACAGGGAACTCCCGAAAATGTCGATGTAGGCCACTCCTCCCGCTACCCCGTACCACTCGTTGTCGGGCGTGAAGATCACCATCGCCTTGCGATTGGTGGCATACGAATCGTAGACGCTTCGATCCGTGGTGACGTTGACGTTGAAGGGCCGGTAGTCCTCCGACATCGTTTCCCACACCAGTTGGATCTGTGCGTTCGAATAACCGGCCCCGCCCGCCACGATGTCGGCGTTGTTCGTGTAGGAGGCATTCCACTGCGTGCCCGAAACCGTTTCCCCGTCGAAATCGAGATAGATCACACCGTTGGCCCCGGGCAGGCTGTTGAAGATCGGTTGGGCCTCCGCAACTTCCAGGGTGGAATCCGCCCCGGGGTCGGGATCCGGCGAACCAGGCACCGAGATTGGGGGCAGCCCCGCTGCGACACGCGCGTCACGAGCAGAGACACAGAGCACCGCGCTCCTTTCACGCTCTTCCATCGTTCCGCCATCGCTGTTTCCGGATAACACCCACACCTTGCCAAATTCGTCGTTTTCCAGGCGCCCTTCCCACCGCTCGCCATCGGAAACGAGGAAGAGCCGCCCTCCTCCCCGTAGTTGCCCCGAGATCGTGACTCTCCCGTCCGCCTTCACACTTCGTTTCACTACTCGCACCGTCCGTCGTTCCCCCGGCACCAGTTCGAGGGTCACGACTTCTCCCTCTTTTGAAGCAATGGTTCGCGTTACCGAGCGAGTCTCCGCGACCGCTCGGCGATCCCGGGGAGGCGGATTCGAATGAAGACAAGATCCGTCACAGAAATGCCCCGGAGGGGCCTTCGGATGGCCCACCGAACCGTCCCCATCGCCGGCGGCCGATCCATCCAGCGCGCGGGAAATCAGGATCGGCACGACGACAACCGCAGCCGCCAGGAGTGCGCAGCACGCGTGGGGGGATCTCATTTTGGGGATTAATTCTTTGGGAAAACAAAACCCTATAATATTGCAACTCGGTTGTCGCGCCGTAACTCGGGGCTTCCCCGCGACAAGGCCAAAATCGAACCGGCCAGGGATACGCGCGGGCGGTTCTCGCTGATCTCCCCACGTCGAAGCGGGCCGGGGCGGCCGGACTGCTTCCGGCAAACCCTCTTGCCTGGGTGGGCCCACCAATCCCGCCATGGTGCGACCCCTTTCGTATCGATGTGTATCCCGGCGCAACTCGGTGGCCATCGCCGGGTTTCTGTGCTAACGATTCCGCCTGCAGCCGCCATGAGCCGAATTCCCCTCTATCTGATCGCCCTTGCCGCGCCCCTCTCCGCCGGGGTGACCTTCAACGAGCACATCGCGCCGTTGATCCACGAAAACTGCACCGGTTGCCACCGGCCGGAGCAATCCGGACCGTTCTCCCTCATCACCTACCCCCAGGTGAAGAAGCGCTCCGGCACCATCGAGGAGGTCCTCCTCGACCGCTACATGCCGCCGTGGAAGCCGACCAATACCAACATCCACTTTGCCAACGATCGCCGCCTGAGTAAGCAGGAGATCGCGCTCTTCACCAAGTGGGTGGAAGCGGATTGCCCCGAGGGCGATCCCAAGAAGAAGCCCAAGGCCCCGGAATTTCCCAGCGGCTGGTATCTGGGCGAGCCCGATCTGGTCGTCACCATGAATGGCAAGTTCGAGGTTCCGGCCGAAGGGCGCGACATCTACCGCTCCTTTGTCTTTCCGCTCCAACTTTCCGAGGACAAATGAGTCAAGGCCGTGGAACTGCGTCCCAAGGCCAGGTCCGCGGTCCATCACGCCCTCTTCTTCATCGACCCCAGCGGAGATGCCCGCAGGCGGGATGGGCGCGACGGCAAGGCCGGCATCCGTGGCATGGGATTCCGGCCCAGGCAGCGTGCCGGAGCAGGATTCAGCTCGGCCGCCTTCGATGGTTCGGACGGACTGGGAGGGCACGTTCCCGGGGCCACTCCCGCCAAGCTTCCGGGCGACCTCGCCATGTTCCTTCCCAAAGGGTCGGACGTCGTGATGCAGACGCACTTTCATCCTTCCGGCAAGAAGGAGACCGAACAGGCGGAGCTTGCGCTCTACTTTGCCGACAAGGCCCCGGAAAAAAATCTCGTCGCCATTCAAGTCCCACCCGCGTTCGGATTCACCAAGATGAACCCCAGACCGATCCCGGCCGACGAGAAGAACTACGTCGTGGAAGACAGCTTCACCTTTCCCGTGCCGGTCGACGCGATTCAGGTCAACGGCCACGCCCACTACATTTGCCGTAAGATGAAGATGACCGCCACCCTGCCCAACGGGAAGGAGGGCGTCCTGCTCGACATCCAGGACTGGGACCTCGACTGGCAGGACAGTTATCAGTTCAAAAAACCGATCTCTCTCCCCGCCGGCACCGTCCTCAAGACGCGCCTCGTCTACGATAATTCCACCGGCAACACCGAGAATCCCTTCGATCCGCCCAGGCAAATCAAGTGGGGACCGGAATCCGACGATGAGATGGGCAGCATCACCCTGGTCGTTGTCCCGAAGTACAAAAGAGACGCCCAGAGGCTCACAGACGCCCAGAGCGCGCAAATGATAACAGGTGTGGTCCAGGCCGTGCCGGGCGCGGCTGAATTCATCGAGCGGGCCCGCAAGACTTTGCTCAACGTCAAGTTCTATGACCGGAACAAAGACGGCCTGATTCAGTTCCAGGAAGTCCCGGCCTACTCGCGGGCCGACATCTTCGGCCGCTTTGACAAGAACAAGGACAAGATCCTCGACGAAAAGGAGCAGCCCGCCTTGCAGACCCACCTCGATTCCCTGACAGGCGGCATCCCTCGGCCGAAACGCTAGGCGCCAGATTTCATATGATCTCGCGCCTTACCGGCCTTCTCCTGCTCTCCGCGCTCTTCGCGGCGGGCGAGCAGGTGGAGAAACTGGTCCTCACGGACCTCACCGGCCGCAAACACGATCCCTTCGCCGCGAAGGACACCGTGGCGGCCGTCCTCGTCTTCGTCAGCGTGGATTGTCCGATCGCGAACTTTTACCAACCGTCCCTCCGCAAGCTGGCCGCCAAGTTCGGAGCGCGCGGCGTCGTCTTCTTCCAGGTCCACCCCGATCCGGATCTCGAGGCGGCCGACGCCAAAAAGCACGCCGCGGAGTACGGCCTCAGCGTCCCCGTAATCATCGATGCCGGGCAAGCCCTGGTGCGGCGCCTCGACGCCGAGGTCACCCCGGAGGCCTTCGTTCTCACTCGCGACCACGCCGTCGCCTACCGCGGCCGCATCGACAATACCTACACGACCTTTGGAAAGCGACGCCCGAAGCCGACCAAGCGCGACCTCGAGGCGGCCCTCACCGCCGTGCTCGCCGGAAAAAAAGTCCCCACGCCGAAAACGAAGGCGATCGGTTGTCAGATCTTCGTCGAGAAATAAGTGGCATGACCATCTCGGTCACGAATCACGACCGGGACGGTGCCACAACTCCTTACTTTTTGGGCAGCACCCAGATGTGCCGGTAGAAGACCGGATTTCCGTGGGCCTGCAGGAAGATGGGGCCACCCTCGTCGCTCTTCAGCGGCCCGTGCACCGGAGCGGCGGTTGTATGGGTTTTGGCCATTTCCTGGTTATCGTGCACGATCACCCCGTTTAGCTTCACCGTCATGCGCGGCCAGGCCGTCCGCTTGCCGTCCTTGTCAAACTTGGCGTGGGTGTAGTCGACGTCGTAGGTTTGCCAGGTGAGCGGGGGCAGGCACATGTTGACCCTGGACTTGGCAATCGAGTAGATGCCGCCGCACTCGTTCATCAGCCCTTCGAGCCCGAACGAATCGAGCACCTGTGTTTCCCAGCGCCCCTGGTAGTAGACGCCGCTGT
>CAUZKZ010000028.1:0-21760 GCA_963580345.1 Verrucomicrobiia bacterium
CGTGTGCCCCTGCAGCGGCGGCGGTTCATCGAATCTGGCTCTATTTTTGCCCTCGGTGCCGTCACGACCGCTTTCGCCAGCCGTCGGCTTTTTACCTCCCTGCGTGAGAAAAGCCGCGGCCAGATTGCTTCGCAGCACCCTGCCCCCGCTCCTCCGGGGCCTGAACTCCACGTCGCTCCCGCCGTCCCGCCCACTCCCGATCCGCCCCCGCTGCGCCCCTTGCAGGACGAAGACGCCTATGCCGAGTTTCTCGCCAGCCTCGAGCTGCGTCACCTTTCCCCGCACGAGATCATCGATCCGCACCGCGGGGTGGTGGAGGGCGTTCCCAACGCCCTTCCTCCCAAGGAGATTTGGGAAAAGTTGGCGCCTACCCTGAAGGTCGCGGACGAAATTCGCGAACGCCTCGCGTTACCGCTCTGCCGCATCACCTCCGCCTATCGCTGCCCAAAGTACAACGCCGTCATCCCAGGCGCCGTCCGCCGTTCCTATCACACGCGCAACCAAGCGCTCGACCTCGTCTACTATTGCTCCTCCCGCAAGGCCTATCAGATGGCGCTCAAGCTTCGCAACGAGGGCTTCTTCCGGGGCGGAGTCGGCCTCTACTCCACCTTCATTCACATCGATACCCGCGGCTATGCCGCCACGTGGCGCTGGGTCTGATCAGCCCTCAGACTTTACTCGGGGCAACCATCCGCTCCTTGGCATCCCGCTCCACCCACCGCCAAAGCGCTTCCAATGCTTCCTGTCCTTTCGCCTTGCTCGCTTCCAGGTCCCCCGCCCCGGCGTCATCCTTCCCGAAGAGGTAATACTTGATTTTCGGCTCCGTTCCCGAGGGCCGCACCGCGAATCGACGCCCATCTTCCAATCGCACGATGATCATTCCTGCCTTCGGAACCAGGTCACCCTCTTCGTCGTAGATATCTTCCTTGTTGAAGTCCTGTACCTTCACCACCGCGGAGCCGGCGACCGTGCTCGGCGGGTGTTCGGAGTACGACGCCGTCAGCGCCGCGATCTTGGCGGCCCCTTCCGCCCCTTCCATCACGAGGCTCTTGTTGATCTCGAGATGCACTCCATACTCCCGAAAGAGATCGTCCAAAAGGTCCGTGACCTTCTTTCCTCCGCTCATGGCGTAGGCCGCCAATTCCGCAAACATCACTACCGAGCCGTTGCCGTCCTTGTCCCGCACAAAGTCCGCCCCGAGGTAGCCGTAGCTCTCCTCACCCCCGAAGACGAAGAACTTGGAATACTCCAGCCGCAGAGCCCGCGTCTCCAACTCGCTCATTCGCCGGTAATCGCCCCGCTTCCCGGCGGGAATCGCCAACTCGTACTTCTTCAGTTTCTCGCCTATATACTTGAAACCGGTCAGCGTGTTCACCACGCCGATCCCGTAACGCTGCGCCACCGCGGTCTGGAATTCGGTCGTCACGTAGGTCTTGATCAACGTTGCCCGGCTTCGGTTCGACTCCGTGATCACACCCTGGTCGACCAGGGTCTTGATGCGATACCACGCCATCAGGGTCCCGATCTGGTTGCCGGTCAGGAGCTCCATCTCTCCCTCCGCATTCCGGACCGCCACGCCCATCCGATCGCAGTCCGGATCGGTCCCGATCACCACCTCCGCCCCTGCCGCTTCCGCCAGATCCATCGCCATTTGCAAGGCCGCCGCGTTCTCCGGGTTCGGCGAGGCCACGGTCGGAAAACGCCCGTCCGGCTCGTCCTGACCAGGCACGGTCAGAACCTCGAATCCCAGTTCCCGCAACATCGGAACCACGATCCGGCCTCCCGTCCCGTGCAGGTTGGTGTAGATCACTTTTGCGGAGCGCCCCTCCAGTAGTTCCGGCCGCAGCAGGAGGGTCCGCAGCATGGTCTTGTACCGGTCGTCCATCTCGGCTCCGAGCACCTCGATCCTCCCCTGCTCCGCCTTCGGCACCGGTTCGTAGGCGTCGCTCGCAAGCGCGTTCAACTCCGCAATAATCCCGCTCGCATGCGGCTCCACGATCTGGGCCCCGTCGCTGAAGTAGGCCTTGAAGCCGTTGTCGTGGGGCGGATTGTGGCTGGCGGTCAGAACCGTTCCCGCATCAGCTCGCAGGGCCCGCACCGCAAACGACAACTGCGGCGTGGACCGCGGACCGTCGAACAGGTAAGCGTCGCAACCGAGGTCGGCGCAAACCTTCGCGCAATATCGCGCAAACTCGTCAGAGAAATGCCGGGTGTCCTGCGCAAACACGAAGACCGGCTTGCGCTCCTCCCCCTGCGCAGCGAGATGCTTCTTCACGTAGGCCACGAAGCCCTGGATCGCCCGCCCCAAATTGTAATAGTTCATCGCAGCCGTCCCCACACACGGATATTCCGGCCGCCCCAACGGACCACCTCGTCCCTGCTCCCCGCTCGTGACCACCTTCCCGATCGTCCTGCCCCGCAAGCCCCCCGTCCCGAACGCCAGGGTCTTGTAAAAACGATCGTTCAGCTCCGCCCACTCTTCCTGCTCCACCAACTCCCGAATCGCCTCCTCCGCCAGCGGGTCTCTCGTCCCCTTCAGGAGAAGCGCAATGTGTTCCTGCGATTCCTTCAGCACCTCCCCGGCCTCCACCGCCTGCGCCAAGCTGCTTTTCCATTCGCTCATGCCGCGCGGGATGATAGGAGTCGATGCCGGCTTTGCAATGCCCTCATTGATACAACTCCTCGACCGTGCGATCCAGCGCCGTACCCCCCTGGAACTTCTCGACACCAACGCCTTGCGTCTGGTCGATGGATCCGGCGATGACCTTCCGGGCCTCACTATCGACGAGTTCGCGGGCCGCCGCCTCCTCTCCACCTCCGAACCCGAACTGCCACCCGACCTGCAAACCTGGGCCCGCGAAATTGGTCTCACCGCCTACTGGAAACACCTCGACCAGCACGAGATGGACCCCCCCGCCCATCTCGCCGACCGGCAACAATCCGAACCGTTCAACATCCTCGAACACGGAATTCGATTCCGCGTCAGTTTCCAGGCCGGCTATTCGCAGGGAATCTTCCTGGACCAACGGGACAATCGCCTCCGGGTCCGCCATCGCTGCCAGCCCGGTGACGCCATTCTCAACACCTTCGCCTACACCGGCGCCTTCTCGGTCTGCGCCGCCCTCGCCGGCGCCCTCACCACCACCCTCGATCTCTCCCAGACCTACCTCGACTGGGCCCGCGAAAATTTCCAACTCAATCAGATCGACCCCGCCACCCAGCACTTCTGCAAGGGAGACACCTTCCACTGGCTCCAGCGCTTCGCCAAGCAGGGCCGCACCTTCCGCGGCATCATTCTCGATCCCCCCACCTTCTCCCGCGACGACGAGGGAAAGGTCTTCCGCGCCGAGGAAGACTACGGCCGGCTGGTCGAACTCGCTTCGGCCTGCCTCGCCCCACACGGTTGGATCCTCTGCACCACCAACTGCCGCCGCCTCCCCCACGCCACCTTCGAACGTACCGTGCTCAAGGCTCTTCCCCAGGCCTCCCGACTCAACTCCTACCCCATGCCCCCGGATTTTACCGGGGAGCCCTACCTGAAAACCCTCCTCGCAATCACGTAGCGGATGTCCGCCTGCCACCTTCAAAAAAAACCCGGACCTCGCGGCCCGGGTTTTTTCACAGTCAAAATGGGTTTCTCTACTCAAGATCGGGCTTCTTTTCCTCCGGGAACTCCAGGTGGGGCTCCGGAAGATCTTCAAGTCGGAAGTGGAAGCGATCGCCGTCATTCATTTTCTCGACGCGCTCTCGAATTTCTTCCGGGGCTGCGGCCTTGTCCTGGTCCGTGTCCCACGGACCTTCGAAGAGAACCTCGCCGCCCTTGTCACGTACCACGACTTCCTTGCCGCCGTCCTTCATCTTCATTTCCACGCTCCCGTCATTGTCGAAGAACTTGAAGCTGCTCGATGCCTTGAAATTGAAATTGAACCCGCCCTTTTCCGCATTGGGGAGTTTGTCGAACAGATTGAAGTCCAGTTTCAACCCGCCGCCGCCTTTCTCCATCTCACGGAGCTGATTTTCGAGGCGCTTCATATGGCCATCCAGTTTTTTCTGGAGGTCCTCTCCTCCCGGCACCAGCCCTTCCAGATCCTTCATCCGGCCGGCCAGGTCGGGGAACCGCTTCCCCAATTCGCCAAGACCCGGAAGCTTCGGAACCGCTTGCACATCATCGCGACCCGGCAAGGCCGGGGCTGCAGCCGGGCGCTCCCCGAGAACGACTTTGCGCTCCACGGCCTGCCCCTTGTTCACCATCGACAGAGTCACTTCGTCGCCGGGCCCGTGGGACTGGATTTCTTCGCGCAATTCGATTTGGTTCGCAATGGCTCTTCCATTCACTTTCGTCACAACGTCGTGCTTCATGAGTCCCGATTTCGCCGCAGGGCTGCCCGGGACAATGAATCTCAGGATCACCCCGCACTCGATGCCGAGGTGGATCGAGAGGGTCTCATCGGCAGCCTCGCTTGCCACTCCCAGCCAGGCACTGTCCTGCCGGGCAACCTGCGGGATGGCTTCCGGCTCCCGGACCTGCTCGGCCTCGCGGTTCGCAGGGCGCTCCCTGAGCTCATCGCCATCGAGGGTTTTCGGCCGCTCGATCGCCGGAAGGTGGGTAGAGAGCCCTAACAGAAGTATCAGTGAACCAAGAACTGGAACTTTCATCTGCATGATTGTTTGGTCTGCCCGGAGAGCGACAGGCCTGTCAATGTTTGTTCATCTCAACGGGATCTGCTCGCAAAGTTTTTGGCCCGCCTCGCCTCCCCGTGGCTCGCATGGATCGTTTCTGGATGCCTGCGGGCAGGCTTGATCCGTGCTGCGGCAGAACTAGTAATCATGTCCTAGTCGGTCGGGAGGGGGACCACGTGGTAATTCACCGTCGGAATCTCCAGGTGCACTTCTTCACCCGCCGCATTTCGAAACTCGACGCGATCGACGTAATTCAGGCGCATCACGCGCAACGGTTCCGAGCCGTTCGCGACGATTACACCCCGATTCGACGAATCCAAAATCGTCCGCCTCGCGGTCCGCGGCGCAAACTCCGCCTTTCTCACGGCTTCCGATGCGACGCGGCTTGGGCTGTCCGCGACTTCGTTCTTCTCCGGGTTGGCCGTGAGAAGCAGTCCTGCCACCGCCCCCAGCATACCCACGCACGCCGCCGCCGCCCACACTCCGGCTCGACCGCGCTTCTCCACGGCTCTTTCCTCATCCTCGAGGTGCGGAAAGGGCACCACCTTGTCGATCTCTTCCGAGACCTCCGCGGAGACCTGCTCCCAGCCTTCCATCGCGGCTTCCATGCGGGCGATGAGCCCTTCCGGCAGGCTCCCCGGAGAGAGCCGCTCGAGCTCCTCCTCAAATCGCATCAGTTCTGAATCCATAGTCGTTGCGCTCCCATTGGGTTGGTTTCAGAGGTCCCCACGAATTCGGGCGCCAGTGAGTCCCTTCCGCAGGGCTTCAATTCCGTAGCGATACCGCGAGGCCGCTGTGTTCAGGGAAATACCCAAAATTTCGCCGATCTCCGCGAAGGTCCGCCCGGCCCAGATTTTCATTACGATCACCTCTGAAAACTTTTTGGGCAGCTCCCGGAGAGCCCCCTCCAGCATCTCCCGCCGTTCCTCATCGTAGCCGGCACTCTCAAACCATGCGTCCTCGCCCCCCCCCTGGCACCTCTCGTCCTCCACCACCGTCTCTTCCCGCTTCTTCCGGCGATCGTTGCGGCGGCCCAGGTCGATCGCCTCCCGCCGGATCTGCGTGTAAAGAAACGGCAGCCATGCCTCCTGGCCGCCGACGAAGCTCTTTTCTTCCAATTTGCGGGCCAGCTTCACGAGCGCTTCCTGCAGGATATCCTCCGCATCTTCCTGGCGCCGCGTCTGCTGGCGCGCGAACAACAGAAGTTTGGGACCATGTTCGGAGAGCCAGTCGCGCCAGCGCGAGGTCGGGTGTTTCATGGCCTGGTTGCCGGGATTCCGCATGGGAGTCAGGGGTAGTTTACCCGATAACTCCCGAGTTCTCAATGCCTCTTGTCGCTCTGGCAAGCCATTTTGCGGTCAGAGAGGCCCCCGCCGCGGCCAATTCGGCCGGAGAACCCGCTGCGACCACTTCTCCGCCGTGAATTCCGCCGCCCGGACCGAGGTCGATCACCCAGTCCGCGGCCCGGATCACATCCAGATTGTGCTCGATCACCACCAGCGAGTGCCCCGCCTCCCGCAGCTGCACCAGCACCCCCAGCAACACCTGCACATCGTCGTGGTGCAGGCCGGTGGTCGGCTCGTCGAGAAGATACAGCACCGCCTCCGTCGACCTCTTGGCCAACTCGGTGGCGAGCTTCACCCGCTGCGCCTCGCCTCCCGACAATGTGTTCGCAGCCTGGCCCAACTTGATATAGCCGAGTCCCACTTCGCAGAGCGACTTGAGCAACACACTCAACTTGGGGACCTTGCCAAACAACTCCGCGCCCTCTTCCGCCGTCAGTTCGAGCACGTCCGCAATGCTGCGTCCCTTGTAGGTCACTTCCAGCGTCTCGCGATTGTAACGCCGCCCTGCACACGAGTCGCAGGTCACGTAAACGTCGTTCAGGAAGTGCATGTCGATCCGAACCGCTCCACCGCCCTGGCACTTCTCGCAGCGTCCCCCCTTGACATTGAAACTGAATCGCCCGGCCGCATAGCCCCGTTGTCGCGCCAGTGGAAGCTGGGCGAACAGCTTGCGAATGTGATCATAGGCGCCCGTGTAGGTCGCCGGGTTCGAGCGCGGCGAGCGTCCCAGGGGACTCTGGTCCACCACCACCAACTTCGTGATATACTCGGCCCCCTCGATCCCATCGTGCGCGCCGGGGGCCTCCTTCGCCCCGTGCAGGGTCCGTGCCAGGGCCTTGCGCAGGATCTCATCCACCAAGGTCGATTTTCCGCTCCCGCTCGGCCCCGACACGCACACCAGTTGCCCCAGGGGAATTTCCACATCGATTCCCCTCAAGTTGTGCTCCCGCGCCCCCCGGATCACGAGCATCGCAGCCGCGCACAACGCACTCATCCGGGCCGCGGGCGGCGTGACCCGGGCTCCGCCCCGCAACCACCGGCCCGTCGGGGAGACCTCCACTTTCATCACGTCCTCCACCGTCCCCTCCGCAATCACTTCCCCGCCGTGCGTCCCCGCCCCCGGCCCCAACTCGATGAGGTGGTCCGCCGCGCGAATCATGGCCTCGTCGTGCTCCACCACCACGATCGTATTTCCCGACTCGCGCAACCGCTCCAGGGCCCCGATCAGGCGCGCGTTGTCCTCCGGATGCAGCCCGATACTTGGCTCATCCAGCACGTAGATCACGCCCGCCAGCCCGGCTCCCAGCTGAGTCGCCAGGCGAATCCTCTGAAACTCCCCCGCGGACAGCGTCCCGCTTCCACGATTCAGGGTGAGGTAACCCAGGCCGACTTCGTTCAGAAACCGCAGGCGCTTCCGGATCTCCTCCACCACCGGCCGCACCGCCTCTTCGCGGTCCGCCGCCACCGTGACCCCCTTCATCCACTCCACCGCCTCCTCGATCGGCAGCGCACAAAAATCGTCGATTCCAAGCTCCGCCCGTTTTTCCTCCCGTGTTCCGGATTCCGGGTGCGGGGCTCCGCGACTCGGTCTCCGGCCTCCGCTCTCCGGTCTCGTCTGCGAAGACAAGGTCACTGCCAGGAACTCGCGCTTCAACCTCTTCCCCGCACAACTCTCACATCTCCGCGAGGCCATGAATCTTCCCATCTTGCGCTTCACACTCTCGCTCTCCGTTTCGTGAAAGAGCCGCTCCGCGATGCGGCAGATTCCCTCGAATTCCCGCTCCCACCACATCTCTCTTCCTTCCTTCACCCACATCATCGGGATCTTCATCCCGCCGGTCCCGAAAAACACCGCGCTGCGATACTCCTCCGGCAGTTCCCGGAAGGGGGCCTCGCCGGACACCCCGAAGTACTCCGCCACGGCCTCGATCTGGCGCTCATACCAACTCCGCCGCTTCGCGCCACCCCTCGAGAGCTTGATCGCCTTCTCGTTCAAACTCAGCGAGGGATCGGGCACCACCAGGTCGGGATCGCAAAACAACTCCGTCCCCAATCCGTGACAGGCCTCACAGGCCCCAAAATGGCTGTTGAACGAGAAGTGCCGCGGCGTCAACTCCGGCAGTTCAAACCCACTCTTCGGATTCCGATAGCTGGTCAAAAACGACAACTCGTCCCACCCCTCCGTACCCGGCAACTGGAGCAGGGCCTTGGCCTCTGCCCCGCAAATCCGCAAGGCGGTCTCCACCGAATCCGCCAACCGGCTCTCCCCGCCCGCCCGAATCGCGAGCCGATCCACCACCACCTCCAGGTGCTCCACGACCTCCGGCCAGCGCTCCTCCGCTTCCTCCACCTCCAGCATCTCCCCGTTCACCCGCAACCGCACAAATCCCTGCCGCTGCAGATCCCGCAAGAGGGCCGCCACATCCGCCGCCGCCTCCGGCCCGATCGGCGCCAGCAGCACCACCTTCGTCCCCTCCGGACGCCCCGCCAGGCTCGCCACCACGTCCGCGCTCCTCATGCGCTCCAGCCGCTCCCCAGTCTCTGGATCATGCGGATCCCCCGCCGCCGCGTAGAGAATCCGCAGGTAGTCGTGAATCTCCGTGGCGGTCGCAATAATCGACCGCGGATTCGCTCCCGCCCCGCGCTGCTCGATCGCGATGGCGGGACTCAGTCCCTCGATCGAATCCACCTCCGGCTTGTCCAGCTGGTCCAGGAACTGCCGCGCATAGGTGCTCAGGCTCTCGACATAGCGGCGCTGCCCCTCCGCATACAGGGTGTGAAAGGCCAGGCTCGATTTCCCGCTCCCGCTCAGACCCGTCACCACCACCAGTTTCCCCCGCGGGATGTCCACATCGACATTTCGCAGATTATGCTGCCGCGCCCCCCTGATCCGGATCACATCCACGGCCCAAGTCTTTATCCTGAAATCTGAATTCTGAAATCTGAAATCGACCCGTCCCTGTCCCAGCTTGCAGCTGTCCGCCCCTGCGGGGTCCCGCCACGATGAAAAAAACCTTCGCGCCCTTCGCGCCTTCACGGTTCAATCTCCTCGTGCCGTCGCTCCTGGACACCTTCCTCTCCCCGGCCCGTCCCTCGCTGAAAATCTGCGGCGTCACCACCTCCGCCGACGCCGAGCGCCTCGTCGAACTCGGCGTGCACGCCCTCGGCATCAATTTCTGGGACAAGTCGAAGCGGTTCTGCCCGGTCCAGTCCGCCCGCGCTTTCCTCCCTGCCCTCAAGGACCGGATCCTCCGTGTCGGGGTCTTCGTCAATGCCGAGCCGGATCTGCCCCGTCAATTGTTAGAGGGTGATCTCATCGACCTCGCCCAGTTCCACGGCGACGAGACCGTCGACTATTGCGGCCCCTTCGCTCACGACCGATTGCCATTCATCAAGGCGATCGGGGTCACCCGGCACATCGGCCTCGAGGAGGCCGCCGCCTTCCATGCCCGCGGTCTCCTCCTCGACGCCCACGCCCCGGAGCTCTACGGCGGCACCGGCCGTGTCATCGATTGGATGGTCGCGGCCGAGTTCGTTTCCACCACCCCCGAAATTCCTGTCATTCTCGCCGGCGGGATCACTCCCGACAACGCCGCCGAAGCCCTTACGACGGTTGGTCCCGCCGCCCTCGACGTCGCTTCCGGCGCCGAGTCCGCTCCCGGAGTGAAGGACTTCCAAAAAGTCGAAGCTCTCCTCGCTGCGATCAATCCCTAGCAGGTGGATCGCAGCGTCCCGGCCGCCGTGCAGGCCCTAGCCCGCCGGGGACCGGTGGTGGTCGAAATCACCGTGGCCAAATTCCGATCCTGCCGGCGGGGACGCCCTTTTCCCCCGCGCCATTAACGCAAATTAGTTGCAATAAGTCCCCGGTCCTCTACACTGCCCACCACCAACCATGCGCGGAAATCCACTCCTCCGGGCCGGCCTTCTCCTCGCCGCCCTCTGCCTGGTCGGGGTCCTCGTGGCCGCCGTGGCCGGCAAGGCCCGGCGCCCGGACCCGGTCCAGGATTCCGCTCCTCCTCCCCCTGCGCCGACCCTGGTCTCCACCCTCCTCACCATCACGCTTTCCGCTCCGGCCAACGCCCTGACCTTCACCGAGCCCTCCGGCCGCACCATCGCGGTCCCCCTCCGCGACGGACTCTCTCTCGAACACGAGGCCGATCTCGCCGTGACAGACCATTCCTGGACGGCCCTCCTCACCGTCGACTGGCAGGATCCCTCCCGTCACAATTTCTTGCGCCTCGATTTCGAACCTCTTCATCTCAAGTCCACCAGCCTCACCCTCGACTTCCGCCGCAACGCCACCGAGCGACCCATCACAACCAGCTTCGATCCCAACTGATCCGCCCGTCTTCGTTCCCCTCCGCACTGGCGAGCGCCCTTCGCCCTTCGACTTTCCGACCTTCCGGCCTTTGACTTCCCACTCCCATTCCGACCACGACTGCTGCGCTCACCACGACCTCCATCACGAGTTGGTGATCGACGGGCTCAGCGTCTCGTACCGCACCGTCTCTGCCCTCGCCGACATCTCCCTCGCCACCTCTTGCGGAAACCGCGTCGCTCTCATCGGTCCCAACGGCGCGGGCAAATCTACCCTCCTCAAGGCCATCGCGGGTCTCGTGCCGCGCCTCCGCGGGTCCATCCAGTGGCGCGGCTCCGCCGTGCAAAAGTGGTCCCGCGAGTTCGCCTACCTCCCCCAGCGCGAAGAGGTCGACTGGTCCTTTCCCATCACGGTGCGCGGTTTGGTCGAAATGGGCCGCTATCCACATCTCGGACTGTGGAAACGCTTTGCCCCTGGGGACCACGAAGCCGTCACGGCCGCCCTCGATACCCTCGCCATCACCGACCTCCAAAGCCGCCAGATTTGCGAACTATCCGGCGGCCAGCAGCAGCGCGCCTTCCTGGCCCGCGCCCTCGCCCAGGAAGCCCACGTCCTCCTCCTCGACGAACCCTTCACCGGACTCGACCGCAACGCCTCCAGTTCTCTCGCCACCCTCCTTTCCGATCTCTCCGAGGAGGGACGCCTCATCATCTCCTCCCACCACGACCTCGAGACCGCTCCCGATCTCTTCAACCAGTGCCTCCTCCTCAACCGCACCCAACTCGCCTTCGGTCCCACCCCCGAGGTCCTCACTCCCGCCTCCATCCAACAAGCCTTCGCTGCGTAAGGAACTCTTGGTTGTCAGTGGTCCGTTTTCCGCCCCTCTGAACACTGAACACTGAATACTGAACACTGATCCCCCATGCTCGAACCCTTCCAGGACCCCTTCACCCAGCGAGCCCTCCTCGCCGGGCTCCTGATCGGGTTCACGAACGGATTCTTCAGCGGCTTCGTCGTCCTGCAACGCACCGCTCTTTCCGTCAGCGCCCTCTCCCACACCATGCTGCCTGGAATCGCCCTCGGCATCCTCGTCACCGGCGCTCTCACCCAGGCCAACGCCTTCATCGGCGCCCTCGCCGCCGCCCTCTTCGTCGGACTCGGATCGGTCGTCGTCTCGCGAACCTCCCGCATCGCGCAGGGAACCGCCCTCGCCGTGCTCTACACCACCGCCTTCGCCCTCGGCGTGGCCGCCCTCAAGCGCCTCGGAAACTTCGGGGAACTCGAACACTGGCTCTTCGGCAACATCATGGCGGTGGGCGCTACCGACCTCTGGCTCGCCTTCGGCATCGGCTGCGTCATCCTCCTGGTCTCCAACATCTTCATTCGCCCCCTCCTCCTCACTCTCTTCGAATCCAACGTTGCGGCCGCCCAGGGGGTCCCGGTCCGGAGCATGAACTACCTCCTCTTCGGCCTCCTCATCCTCGCTCTCGTCACCTCCCTCCAGGCCGTCGGCTGCGTGCTCAGCGTCGGGCTCCTAGTCGCGCCCGCCGCCACCCTCTCCCTCCTCACCAACCGCACCCCCCTCCTCTTCTGGGGTGGCGGCCTCCTCGGTGCCCTCGGCTCTGTGGGCGCCCTCATTCTCGCCTACTGGACCAATCTCGCCGCCGGTCCCGCCATTGTGATCGTGCTGGGCGCTCTCTTCCTACTGGCCTTCCTTCTCTCTCCTCGATACGGACTGCTCGCCACCCTTCCCCACCGGAAAAAGCTCCAACCCACAAGTTCCAAATAAATCTCATATTCCAAATCTCAGGTTCCAAGCATTCCGCCTTTGAGATTTGGCTTCCTGGTGGCTGAAGTTTATCTGGAGCTTGTGGGTTGGAACTTCAAACGAACCGCCAACTGCCGACCGATTCCCGTGAACACGTTTCTCATTTTTATTGGTGGCGGCCTCGGCGCCGTCTCCCGCTGGGGACTCGCCACCGGCATCGAAAAGCTCACTCTCAAGACCGCCATCCACAAATTCCCGCTGGGGATCCTGGCCTGCAACCTCCTCGGCTGCTTCCTGATCGGTTGCGTCTTCGGCTACTTCGCCCAGAAGCACCCCGCCTGGGTCTTCCCCCTTCTCGTCACGGGCTTCCTCGGTGGCTTCACGACTTTCTCGACCTTTGGCCGGGATACCTTCGAAGCCTTCAACGACGGCCTCCCCGCCCTTGCTCTCGCGAATATCCTGCTCTCCGTGCTTCTCAGTGTCGCGGCGGTCTGGGCCGGCCTTCGGCTTTGCTCCTCGTAGGGTGGTGTCCCCGCGCGGCAGTCCGTCCCCGCGGCCGCGTCGTGCAACTCCTCATCGCCCGCTCCCCGCCCGCGCGCGCCACTCCTCCGGCGCGAACTCCCATCCCACCTCTTCACAACATTCCCGCCACATCTCTTCCCGCTCTTCATCCTGCACCGCCGGGACCCAACCCAATTTCAGGTAGGTCTTGATCGCGGCCGGCCGGTAGTACTCCGTGTAGAGATCGATCTTCCCCCCAATCTCGGTCATCTTCCTCATCTCTCTGCTTTCTCGGCGCCCTCTGCAGTCGCGCCTCACCGCTCCAACAACACCTCCTCCCCCCGCACCACCATCTCCACTCTCCCCTGAAGGGTCTGGTCCAAAAACGGCGTGTTCACGCTCTTCGACTTCATGAATTGACGCGTAAAGGTGGTCTCTCCCGCCGGATCGAAGACGATCAAGTCGGCCCGCTTCCCCTCTGCAACCGGCACCGGTTCCAGTCCCATCAGCCGCCGAGGTTCCGCCGAGTACCGCCTCACCAGCAGGTCCCACCCAAATTCACCGGTTACGACGAAGCGGTCGAAGAGCGAGACCAGCGCGGTCTCAAGTCCGGTGATGCCATTCGGCGCCGAAACAAAATCCTGCCCCTTCTCAAACTCGCTGTGCGGCGCGTGGTCGGTCGCAATCAGGTCGAACACCCCTTCCTTAAGTCCCGCCAGCAGCGCTGCATTGTCTTCCGCGGTCCGGAGTGGCGGGTTCATCTTGTAGTGTGTGTTGTACTCCCCGATGTCCCCTTCATTGAAGATGAGATGATGGGGAGACACCTCCGCCGTCACGCGCACCCCGCGCTCCTTCCACCAGCGGATCGTCTCCATCCCGAGAGCGGAGGACACGTGTTGAATATGCACATGCGCTCCCGCGGCGTGGGCCAGCCGGATGTCCCGGTCCATGCAGATCTCCTCGCTGCAGGCCGGGCTCCCCACGATCCCGAGCTGGTAGCTCACCTTCCCGTCGTTCAACGCTCGCGGCCCTGCCAGCTCCGGAACCTCGCAGTGACTCGCGAAAAACATCCCGAAATCGGTCGCATACTCCATCGCATGCATCAGCAGCGCCGGATCCGCCACCGAATCGCCGTCATCCGTCAGCATCGTGACCCCCAGCTTCCGCATCCCGTCGATCCCCGCCAGCTCCTTCCCGGCACGACTTTTCGTGATGCACCCCGACGTGTAGACCGGAAGGCGCGACACCTCCGCCGCCTTGTCATAGAGCGTGCGCACCACTGCCGCCGAATCTATCGCCGGGCTGGTGTTCGGCATCATCACCACTCCCGTCACCCCGCCGTTGATGGCGGCCTCCGTCCCGTGCGCGAGGTCCTCCTTGTGCTCTTGGCCGGGCTCCCGGAAGTGCACGTGGGCGTCGAACATCGCGGGCGCCACGATCTTTCCGCCCGCCTCCACCACTCGCACCCCCTTTGCGGCCTTCAATCCCTCCGCCACCGCCGTGATGACCCCCTCCTCGATCAGGACGTCCCCCCGCACCGGATCCCCGTCCTCCGCTGCAACTGCTCCCCCTCGAATCAAGATTCTCATCTGCGTCAACCGGAAGTCATCGCCGGTTTCCCTTCCCCCCCGCTTTCCCTTCCTTGCCTTGGCGAAGAAGGGTTCCCGGCTTCAGCCAATACAACACCGCCATGCGCGCCGCGATGCCGTTCTCGACCTGCTGGTTGATGAGACTGCGCTCGTAGTCCATCACTTCGTGACAAAGTTCCACTCCGCGGTTCACCGGTCCCGGGTGCATGATGTAGATCCCCTCCCCCTTGATCCGCTCGAAACGCTCCTGCGTCACCCCGTAAACCCGGTGATACTCGTGCAGGCTCGGAAAATACTGCACGTCCTGCCGCTCCATTTGCACCCGCAACAGGTAGAGCGCGTCCGGACCCCATTGGAGTGCCTCGTCAAAATCCGTGAAACGCACGATCCCTTCCGGCCCCAGGCGCGGCACCAGGGAACCCGGCCCCAGGAATCCCACCTCCACGCCCAGCTTCCCAAAAAGCGTGCTCGTCGAGCGCGCCACCCGGCTGTGCAGAATATCCCCCGCGATGAGCACCTTCCGCCCCGCCGGATCCGGAAAGACCTCCTTCAGCGTGAAGGCGTCCAGCAGAGCCTGGGTCGGGTGCGCGTGCGCCCCGTCCCCCGCATTGATCACCGAGGCCTTCGTCTGACGCGCGATCGCCATCGGCATCCCCGACATCTTGTGCCGCACCACGATGTAATCCGCCCGCATGGCCTGCAGCGTATCAACCGTGTCCTTCACCGTCTCGCCCTTCACCGTAGAAGAATGGGGCACATCCAGATCGATCACATCCGCGGAGAGCCGCTTGGCCGCCACCTCGAACGACGAGTGCGTCCGCGTGCTCGGCTCGTAAAAGAGCATCAGCACCGATTTACCCTTCAGGGCGGGTACCTTCTTCACCGAGCGCGTGAAAAGCTCTTTGAACGGTACCGCCTGCTCCAGCAAAAGTTCCACCTCCTCTCGGCTCAACGAGGCGATATCGAGGAAGTCCTTGGGCACCATCCGCTAGCTGTACTTTACCAATTCGACGGCGTCTTCGCCATCAGTATTTTTCAGCCGGACCAGGACGTGGTCCATCCGGGCCGTTTCAAGGGTTGCTCCCACGTAATCCGGCTGAACCGGCAGCTCCCGGTGCCCGCGGTCAATCAGGCACGCCAACTGAATCCGGGCCGGCCGGCCGTAGTCGGTCAGGGCATCGAGGGCAGCCCGGATCGTCCGGCCCGTGAAAAGAACGTCATCCACCAGGATGATGTGCGCCCCGTCCATCTGGAACGGAATTTCGCTGGTCTGCAGTTTCGGATTCTCCGCCAGGTGCGAGAGGTCATCGCGATAGAGCGAGATGTCCAGCATGCCGTAGTGGTGCTCGATTCCAGCCTCCTCCAGTGCGGCACAGACCCGTTCCGCCACCTCGTCCCCGCGGCTCCGAATCCCGACAATCGCCACCCGTCCCCGCTCTGCGGTGACACGAATCTGCCCGATGAGGCTGTCCACCGCCTCGCCGATCGCCGTTTCATCTAGCACAACACTCATCAATAACTCTCTGCTCTCTCAGCGCTCTCAGCGGTCCGTTCAGGCCCCCGCCAGCTTCAGGATCCGGTGCGCCGCCATCGCGGCATTCATCGGCGCCTTCTTGTGCAGCCCCACCGTGGTGGCCGGCACTCCGCCCGGCAGCTGAGAAATCGATAACAAGGCATCCACCCCGCTCAGCGGCCCGCCCGGAACCGGCACCCCGATCACTGGCAGCGAGGTCTTCATCACCACCACTCCCGGTAAGGCGGCTGCCAGCCCCGCAATCGCCAGAATCACCCCCTTTTCGCCACTCTCCTCCAGCTTGCCGAGATACTCGATCAGCTCCGAGAGATTCCGGTGCGCGGACAGAACTTCCTCCACGTAGTCCACTCCTTCGCCCTCCAGATAGTCCCGGGCTGGTTGCATGAAGGGCTTGTCGTTCGCACTTCCATAAATCAGGTAGACTGTCATGAACGAGGTGTTCCTAGGCGATGATCCCAGGGGCCACAAGTCTCTCCACAGGGAAAGTGGGGGGGGAACGGCTGAGAAGACCTTTGCGATTTGGCTCTGCGATTCGGATTCAGAAGTGCAGCCTTCCGATATCGTGCCTTCGCTGGGATCCGTCGAAATCCACCTTTGCCGCCTCGCCATGGGCCTTGTCCACCGCCGCCACGCGATCCGACCCGCCGGCAACCACCGCCAGGACTCGCCCCCCATTGGTCTCCCACTGCCCGGCGGCATTTTTGCGCGTCCCGGCATGATAGACGCGCGCTCCCGCCACCTGATCCAGTCCGGAAATCACGTCCCCGCGGTGCGAGGAGGCCGGATAGCCCGCCGAGGCCAGGATCACGCCCACGCTCCAGCCTTCGTCGAAGGTGAGCAAGTCCGGACGGAGATTCCCCCGCGCCCCTTCCAGGCAGAACGTCGCGAAGTCCCCCAGGACCAGCGGCATCACGGCCTGGCATTCCGGATCACCAAATCGGCAATTGTACTCGATCACCTTCGGACCTTCCGCCGTCAGCATCAACCCGAAGTAGAGGAAGCCCACGTAGCCGAGTCGGTCGGATTCGAGCCCCTCGATGGTGGGCGCCACGATTTCCGCCTCAATGCGGGCCATCAGGTCGGGGTCCAGGAGCCGCCGGCTCGCCACCGCTCCCATTCCACCCGTATTGGCACCGGTGTCGCCCTCGCCGATCAACTTGTAGTCCCGCGCCGGGGTGAAGATGAGAAACTCCCCGCCGACTACCGCCGCAAAGATTGAGACCTCGGGCCCCTGCAAGAATTCCTCCACCAGCAGGCTCCCTTCACCAAACCGCTTTTGCCCGAAGACCTCGTCGAGAAACGCGGCGGCCCTGGCCTCATCCGGGCACACCGCCACCCCCTTCCCCGCCGCCAGCCCGTCGAACTTCAGCACGGTCGGATACTTCTTCCCGATCACTTCGAAGGCTTCTTCCGCACTCTCCACCGCCCTGGCCTTTCCGGTCGGGATGCCGTGCCGCTCCATGAACTGCTTCGCGAACTCCTTGCTCCCCTCCAGTTGGGCCGCCTCCCTGGGCGGTCCCCAGCACGGGATCCCATTCTTCCCACAGAGGTTGGCCAATCCCTCTTCCTTCAAGAGGTAACTCTCTTCACCTGCCACGCAGAGATCGATCGCATTGGCCTTCATCCACCCAATCAGCGAACTCAATCCATCCGCCGCCACCGGCTGCGCCAGCTCGAAAATCGCGTCGCTCCCCGGAAAGCAGAACAACTCCGGCTGCGACCGCGACTCGCTCAGGGCCCGAATCAGGGCGTGCTCCCTTCCGCCCTTGCCAACAACCACGATGCGCATGGGCGCAGTAAGAAAAGAATCCAACCGTCCCGCAAGCGCAACGCGCTTCGAGCCATTCCAACCACTGTGAATAACCCGGCCCCCTCCCGCCTCATCGACCCTAACCCGAAACCCTCACCCAATCCTCCTCACTCAGACACGTCGGATCCCTCGCCACCCAGTGCCCGGGCTCTATCTCGACCAGGCTGAGATCCATCCCGATCGTCTCCTCGTACTTCGGATGGCTGATGCGGTGGCCAAAGGCGCTGCCCGCGGGAGGGTTGATCGGCGAAGGGACGTCGCCCTCGAGCAGAATGCGCTCCCGCTCGATGGTGGGATCCGGCTCGGGAATCGCCGACAGCAGGGCCTTGGTGTAGGCGTGCCGCGGCTTCTTGTAGATCGTTTCGGCATCGGCCAACTCCACAATCTTGCCCAGGTACATCACGGCGACCCGGTCGCTCACGTGCTGGACCACCGCCAGGTCATGCGCGATGAACAGATACGAGATTCCCATCTCGCTCTGCAGTTCCAAGAGGAGATTGATGATCTGGCTTTGCACCGAGACATCGAGAGCGGAAACGGGTTCGTCGCAGACGATGAGCTTCGGGTTCAGGGCCAGGGCGCGTGCGATGCCGATCCGCTGCCGCTGGCCGCCGGAAAACTCGAAGGCGTACTTTTCTCCCGAGTTCCGGGGGAGTCCCACCCGTTCCAGGAGCTCGTCCACCCGCCTCCGCCGCTCCACGCTCTTTCCCCGGCGGTGGATGATGAGCGGTTCCTCGATGATCTGGCGCACGCTCTGCCTCGGATTGAGCGACTCGACCGGGTCCTGAAACACCATCTGCATGTCCCCCCGCAACGGACGCAAGCCGCGCGGCGAACGGTGCGTGATATCTTCCCCCTCGAAATGTATCGATCCCGCGTTCGGAGTCAGCAGCCGCACCACCGCCTTGGCAAAGGTCGACTTGCCGCAGCCGGATTCCCCCACCAGACCGACCGTCTCGCCTTCCCCGATGTTCATCGAGACCCCGTCAACCGCCTTGACCGTTGCAGTCTGGCGGAGAAGCAACCCGCCCCGCAGCGGGAAGTAGACCTTTACCTCCTCTGCCGAAAGCAGGTATGCGGGCTTGCCATCCGTCATGCCGCGCGATGGGCCTCCCCCCCGTAACACTCCGGACATGCCTCGACCCAGTGTCCGGCCGACACTTCCTGGAATGGCGGCCGCTCCTGCAGGAGTGGCCCCTCACGATCCATCCGCTGGCAAAACCGGCACCCGTGGACCAACTCCGACAGCGAGGCCACCATTCCCGGAATCGTGTTGAGCCTCGATTTCGGGGGCAACGAGAGTCGCGGAATCGAGTCGAGTAAGCCGCGCGTATAGGCATGCAAAGGATTGGCAAAAAGTTCCCGCACCGAGGTGCGTTCCACCACCCGCCCCGCATACATGACCACCACGTCGTCACAGTTCTCGGCGATCACCCCGAGATCGTGCGTGATGAAGATTGCCGCCATTCCCATCTCGGCCTGCAGCCGTTGGATCAGGTCCAGGATCTGGGCCTGCACCGTCACGTCCAGCGCCGTCGACGGTTCATCCGCAATGAGCAAATCCGGGCGGCAGGCCAGGGCCATTGCAATCACGACCCGCTGCCGCATCCCGCCGGAAAGCTGGTGCGGGTAGTCACCAATTCGCACCTCGGGCGAGGGAATCCGCGTCCTCCTGAGCGCCTCGATCGACGCTTCCCAGGCTTCCTTCTTCGACATCTTGCGGTGCAGGCGATAAACCTCGCTGACTTGCCGGCCGATCCGGTGCACCGGGTTCAGGGCGGTCATCGGCTCCTGGAAAATCACGCCGATCTCCCCGCCCCGCACTTCGTGCAACCGCGTGTCGGATACCTTCAGCAGGTCCTCACCCTTGAACCAGACCTCTCCTCCCAGGATCCGGCCGGCCGGTTGCGGAAGCAACCGGATCAACGACATCGCCGTGACGCTTTTCCCGCACCCGGACTCCCCCACAATCCCGAGCGTCTTGCCCCGGTCCACCGAAAAGGACACGCGGTCCACCGCGCGCAGCAGTCCCTGCTCGGTGTCGAACGCGCTCATGAGGCCCCTCACCTCGAGCACCGTTTCGGTCTCGCTCGTTCCCGCCTCACTCATTGCTTGGCTCGGTACTGGTCATAGATCACGTCCACCTCCGGAAACTCGACTCCCTCCTTCTTCGCTTCGAAGGTCCTCTCCTTCTCGTCAACATCTATCCAATAGACGAAACTTTCCTGCGCCTCCCGCGTCACCTTCACATTGAAATCTTCCGGCCACTTCATCCATCGCCAGTGACCAATGCGATAAAACTGGCGCTTGTAGCCGGGAATCCAAAAGGCGGTGTCGTGCAGGATCTGTTCCAACTTCCAGGAAGCCTCCTTGATCTCCTCCTCCGAAGTCGCGAATCGCACCTGCACTGCAAGTGGATCGGCTTCCGGATTGCTGTAGACCGAAATATTATTGGTCATCACCCGCGGCGTGGTCGTGCCGGGTTCATGGGCATTGGAAGAATGGATTCCTTCGAAAAACCGCGGGAATGGCGGGATCGTTCCCCATCCCCACATCGTGATGTCGTGCTTCTTCTGCATCACCTTTTCGTAGCTGGCGGTGCCATCCATTCCTTCCAGCTTGTATTCCACCCCTGCCAGGAGTGCCTCCTCCTTGAGCCGCTGCAGGATCTTGTCGAGCACGGGACTGGCCGTGTGCGTGATCGTAAAGGAGAGCCGCTGCCCGGCTGCATTCTGCAGCACACCGTCGTTCCCCTGCTTCGTGAAGCCCCCCTTCTCAAAGTGCTCCCGCGCCTTTTCCGGTGAAAACTCGCGTGCCTTGATGTCGGGGTTGCTGAACTTCCCATACCCGTCGTTGTACAGGTTCAGTCGGCTGGCATCGCCACGCAGATCGAAGTCGATCACCTTCTGCCAATTGGTGGCGTGCTGCAATCCGATCCGGACCTCAAGTTTGTCAAGGAAGGGCCTGGAGTGATTCATGTAGAGCCCGCGGGGAACCCGCGGATACACGTTGTAAAAGGTCCGCTTCTGGATGTAGCCGTTGAAGAGCGCTTCAATCTCCATCTGTTCGTACCAGCGTTCGGGAAGATTCAGCGGGAACATGTCAATAATCCCCTTCTTGAACAACTCGAAGACCTTGTCGTCGTTCCGGATCAGGTGATACTTGATTCGATCCGCGTTGAAGCGATAGCGCGAGTACTTCATGTCCTTCGCCCACCAGTCCTTGACCCGCGTCATCGTGATGGAACGCCCCTTCACAATGTCTTCCTCGCGGATCACATACGCGCCTGTCGTCGGCCGGGGAATCCATGAATAGCGATCTTCGAAGTCCGGACCGAAGGCGCGATAAAAGTGGCGCGCATAGGGTGTCAGCGAGGCGTAATACTCCGGCCGCGGCTTCAAGTGCGCAATGCGGACCGAGAGGTGGTGGTCGTCGTAGCGCGTGATATTCTCGAACATCGTCCCGTAATACTGCCGGTACCACGGCCCGGTGATGTAGTCGGAAAGGCTCACATAGAATGTCATGAAAAAATCTTCCGCCGTCACCGGCATGCCGTCCGACCACGTCGCCTTTTCGTTGATATGAAAGAACACGGTGCGGCCGTCCTTGCCCACCGCCCAACGGTCCGCAATCGACGGAATCGTCTCCATCGTGTTCGGGTGGAGGCCCACGAGAGACATCTCGATATTGTCCCAATGCTCGCCGCGGAATCCGTTGTTGGCGTTCTTCCCGATCGACCGGATGGTCGGGGGAAAGGCCAGACTCGGGAAATAAGTATTGAAGGTGCCGCCCTTCTTGGCCTCCGGCGAACCGATTTCTGGCTGGTCCATACCGGTGGCCCACTCGAGGTCCTCCGGCAGGTCGCCTCTCGTGGAATAAGTGAAAAACTCCGGCATCTGGAGCCTTCGCTCCGCGTCGTGCAATTCCTTCCCGAGCTTTTCCCGCTCCGCCTCCGGCGCCTCCGCCAGCTTGGTTGTCAGCTCTTCCTTCGTCTTTTCCAGCTCCACGAGAATCGCGACGTTCTTGGTCGTGAAGTATTCCTCGACCTCTTCCGTGTTGTCGTAATCGGCGAAACGGTTCGACTCGCCGCACCCGAGCGAGAGGAGAAGGGCTGCATGGCATGGGATCGGCCAGAATTTCATGGTCAACGATAGGTCGTAAACTTCTTCGGGTCGAATGCTTCCCGCACCGCCTCGCCCACAAAGGTCACGAGG
>CAUZKZ010000029.1:0-21751 GCA_963580345.1 Verrucomicrobiia bacterium
GCAGCCCTCACGGCGGTGTTGAACCACCCGTGGCGCGACGACGACATCCCCAACCTGGCGAAGTCGTACACCGCCAACTGGAATGCCTATTCGCCGAACTGGTCCGGCTGGCAGGGTCCTCCGGGTGGGTGGTCAATGACGATTGGTGATCTGGCTCGGATCGCAATTGCGCTGAATGAAAACCAGATTCTGCAGCCGTCGAGCCTGGAGGAAATGCAAACCAATCACGCCGGGGCCGACTGGTACGGGCTGGGATTACAAGTGCAGTTCAAGTCCGACAAGGTGGCCTATTCGCATGCCGGCGCCATCGACGGATTTCGCACGCAGTTCACGGTGTGGCCCGAACGGGAGGTTGCGGTGGTGGGCTTCATCAACGCCGGAGAGATGATGGATGGCAATGCGGTGGTAGACCTGGAAGGTGAAATCAATGACATCGTCAATGAGATCGGGGACCTGTGGATCTATTGGAAGGAGAACTTCCAGACCGTGCCGGTCCACTTTGTGGAGGAGGACCGGGATCGCATGAACACCGCTGTGTTCCAAGTCTCGCAGCAGCACTTCGGCAAAGCGGAACGGACTGTGCAGGCCCTCATTCGCGGCGAATCGGGTGACGCCAACGCGGCCTTGCGCCTCCTCGAGACGGAACTGGAACGGCAGGGCGGGAAGGGCCGGGCCCTTCTTGACCTGTCGCAAGGGAATTCGCGCGACGCGGAATCGATTGCGACGCAGTTTCTCGCGCTCCTCGATGACGAGAAGCACGTCGGCCCCTTCAAGCCGGACCTTCACAAGTCGACGCTCGGATCCGATCTGAAGGGGCGCTGGGCCTACGCGGAGAACGGTGCCTGGCTGGACGGCCACTGGGATACCGGTGCGCCCGACGGCGGTAAGGGGGTCAAGGTTTCCGAGCACATCCTCGCGGGACAGGCCTACGCCGGGAACCTGGGCTGGATCAGCCTGGGCGACGGATCTCCCGAAGACGGCATCCGCTACACCAATCTCGGGGAAGACTTCGGAGTCAATGTCGATCTGTCCACGGGTCAAGTTCGCGGGCAGGGGTACGGATGCAACATCGGCTGGGTCCTGTTCGAGGAGAAGGGCAATCCCCGACTGGACGTCCAGAGCGGATGTTTCCTCGGCTATGCCTACTCCGCCAATTGCGGCTGGATCAACCTCGCTCCCAAGCGCGGAGAGATCGGTTGGAAGACGGTCAGCCTGGACTCCGGACCAGACCGTGATGGAGATGGCTTGCCCGATCCCTGGGAACTGGAGCAGGCCGGCGATCTGACCACGCTCACCGGTTGGGGCGATCACGACCTCGACGGCGTCAGCGATGAGCAGGAGCATGTCGCCGGAACCGATCCTACCGACGCGCAGAGTCACCTGCTCCTGTGGGTCGAAAAATCCCCGGGTGGTGTGCTGGTGGCATGGACCAGCCAGGCCAGTCGAATTTACACCCTGTTCTCGACGGGCGACCTGCAAACCTGGGGGAAGGTTCCCGAGGTGGTGGGGGTTCCGGGGGATCCGGCTGGCACGATGGGATACGAAATGTCGGGACTGGAAGGGACTCCGCGCCGATTCTGGCGGGTGGAGGCCACCCTTCCCTTCGGTCCCTGAGGGGCGCCGCGCGTGCGGGGGGGGAGGATGCCTCCTCCCTTGCACACGCTCCGCGGGGAAAGTTGGTCCAATGGGAGAAGGGAGGGCGAAGAATGTGCTGGGCAGGGCAGAGAGCGGGGGGCAAGAATCTCCACGAGGTGGTCAGGCTGTTTCTGCTAGTTTCCGTCTTGGCGGCAGGACCGGCGACCGGCCAGGACTTATTGCCGCGGGGATTGCCGGAGGGCCGGAGCGAGGTGGTGAAGTTTCGGCGGCCCGCGACCGCGAAGCCGCCAGAGGGGCGGGTGGATTCATCGGCGGTTCTTCTGAAACGCTTGCAACGCCTGGAAGTGGTGGGAAGCGAAGCCGGTTCGGACCCGCTGGAGTTCGGGCCGGTGCTGTTGCAGGGCCTGACCGTGGAAAACCCGCAGGAGCTGGCCCGGATCCTGTCTTCCTGGACCGGCCGCCCGCTTTCGGAACAGGGGCTGGATCTCCTCACCAATGCCATCCTGGGTCACTATGACCATCACGGACGTCCGGTAAACGAGGTGTGGGTGCCGCCCCAGGAGGGCGCGGGGGGCGTCCTGAGGGTGGAAGTCATCGAAGGAAGGATCGGCAAGGTCGGCGTGTCGAGGCTTGCGCACTTCAATGAATCGCTGGTGCGCAATGGGGTGCATCTGCAGCAAGGCGCCTTGCTGACCGCCAGCGCCGTCCAGCGGGACCTCGATTGGTTGAGCCGCAATCCCTTCCGGCGGGCCGGCCTGTTCGCGGCGCCCGGTGAGGGCGTCTCGGCCGATCTGCTCGTGAATTTCGAGGAACGCCGTCCGTGGCGAATCTATGCCGGATACGACAATGCCGGTTCGGAAGCGGTCGGGGAGAACCGCTGGTTCGCCGGGATTGATTGGGGCAACGCTTTCGGTCTCGATCAGGTTCTGGCCTACCAATTCACGGTGGGAGATTCGCTCCATGCCCTTCATGCGCACTCGCTGAGGTGGGAGATTCCGATTCATTCGCGGCACCAGTTTGTGGGGCTCTCTGCGGCCTGGGCGGACGTATCCGCCGTCGAGCCGAACGGCGGGATGCCGATCGCGGCGGACGGGACCAGCTGGCAGGTGAGTGCGATGTATGGAGGGTTGCTTCCGCGCCTGGGCGAGTGGAAACAGGAAGTGCGAGGAGGGATCGAGTTCAAGAGGGCGGATAACTTCGTGGTGTTCGGGGAGACGGCCATTCCCGGTTCGGTTGTGGATGTCGTGCAAGTGCGGGGCGAGTGGCAGGGAGCGGGCGCCCTGCTGGGTGGTGAGGCGGAATTGAAAGCGGTCGTGGTGGCGAGCCCTGGAGACGTGACAAGACGGAATGGGAGCCCGGAGTTCGAAGCGTTCCGTCCCGGCGCGAATCCGACCTATCTCTATGGCCGGGTGGACGGGGCCTGGTCCCGTCGCGTCATGGGGAACTGGGATTGGGAGGTGAGGGCCTCGGCCCAGCTGGGCACCGGGGCGCTTCTGCCCACCGAACAGTTTGCGCTCGGCGGGGCGTCTACGGTCCGCGGCTATCCGGAACGCGATTTGCTGGCGGATAGCGGCTACGTGGTGTCGACCGAACTTCGCACCCCTGCCCTGGAAGTGGACTGGGCCCGGCTCAAGAACGAGGTTGAGTTGCGGGGTCTCGTCTTCCTCGACCACGGCCTCGGATGGCGGGAGGGAGATGGAGCGAGGACCCTCACCGCGGCCGGGATCGGCGCACGCCTGAAACTGGGCGAGTCGGCCTCGCTTCGGGTGGATGCCGGCTGGGGACTCGAGGGCGGAGACGGCACCCAAATTCACGCGGGGGCCGTGATCTCGTACTAATCCGCTCGCCCCATGGCCCGGCCCAGGAGCAACGGCGCCAGGAGAGAGTGGCATGACCGTCTCGGTCATGGTGGATATCGGCCGCCCTTCGGGCGGGAAGTTTCGGCCGCCCTACAAATCTGCCCATCAAATCAGGGCGGCCGATGCACTAGTCCTGATCCCGCTTGTCGGGGTCGTCGCGTTGGCGGTCTTTTTCCTCCTCCGGGATGTCCTCCGGCGGGTGGTGGGGATCGAGGTACTCCTCGTCTTCCACCGGCCAGGGATCGCTGATGTCTTCCTGTTCTCCCTCCTCGGTGAGGGCGGGATCGCTTTCCTGGTGGAAGTCGAAGTCCTGCTGTTTCGATTTGGGCCGATCCTCTTCCGCCCCTCCGGCACTGGGATCGGTTGAGTCCGCACTCTTCTCGTCGCCGGTGTGGCCGTCGTCGCCGGGTCCGAGATCCCCAACGTGGCGATCCTCGTGGTCTCCGTCCTCGTCCTCGTGCCAGTGTTCGTGATCGGCGTCGTGATCGTACTCTTCGGGTTCGTGGTCGTGGTCGTGGTCGTGACCGTGATACTCGTCGTCCGGATCGGCGTGGCCGGATTCGGATCCGGTGGCGGGACCGCGGAAATCGGGATCGGTCCCGTCGTGGTCGGGATCGTGGTCGTCTCCCTCGCCCTCATCGTCGTCCTCCTCATCCTCCCCGAGGGCGGCGCGGCGTTCCTTGAGGGCGAGGAGGCGGGCCATGCGCTCCTTCTCCTCTTCTTCTTCGCGCCGGCGGTCCTTGCGTTCCAGGAGCAGCGCCAGCCAGATGCAAATTTCGTAAAGAACCACCATCGGTCCGGCCAGGAGGCAGAGGGTGAAGGCATCCGGGGTGGGCGTGATGATGGCCGCAATAACGAAGATGGCGAGGATGGCGTAAGTGCGGGTGCGCCGCATCATCTCGGAGTTCAGAATGCTCAGCTTCACGAGGGTCATGACCAGAACCGGCAACTCGAAGCTCAGGCCGAAGATGAGGGTGAACTGCGTCGCGAAGGAGATGTAGTAGCCAATCCGCCACTCGTTCTCGATCTTCATGCCCGCGCTGTACTCGTGGAAGAACTCGAGGACTCTGGGGAGAACGATGAAGTAGGCGAAGAAGACACCGCTAAGGAACAAACCGAATCCGATCGCCATGGCGGGCCAGAGGGCTCTGCGCTCGGTCTTGTGCATGCCCGGCAGGACGAATTGCAGGATGAAGTAGAGAAGGAAGGGGAAGGACACCACGATGCCCGCGAAGAAGGCCAGCTTGATGGAGAGCATGAATCCCTCCGTCGGTTTGAGGGCCTGCATCAGGACCAGCTTGCCGCGTGCGTCGGGTCTGGCGTTCGGCTCTCCTTCGATGAGGGCGAGCACCTTGGTCCTCAAGGCGTCCTCGACGCTGGCGAGGTTCTTGACGTACTCTTCCTGCTTTTCCTTTTCACCGAGGGTCTGGGCGGCGCGGTAGATGGTGACGGCCCGGATGTTTTCGAGGACCTCGGCGGGGTTCTCGAAGCGGGCCAGGTAGTCGGAGCGATCCGTGGGGAGCAGTCCGCTGTAGGCGCGCTCAAGGCTCTTGGCCTCCTCCCAATCCTCGAGCGAGATTTTGCTCAGCTTGAGAGCCTTGAGCTCTCCCCGCTCCCAGACCTCCATCACGGGACGGCGCATGATGTCCATCAACTCGTTGCGGAAGATAAAGCAAATCACCGTCGAGATGAGGAGGGTCATGACGACGCGCGTAATGCAGACCCGCAGATCCTCGAGGTGTTCGAGGAAGGGCTTTTCAGCGCTGGGATTGGCGTGATCCCGGAGTTGAAAGAATTTCTTGAGAAAAAACATCCGCGGCGGGGCGGGTTGTTTAGGTCGGGAACGGTCGAAGGTCGAGGGCCTTTAAGTCCCGTGGTGGCGGTTCGATACGGTAGAAATTGCCGGGAGCGCACATCTCAAATCACCCCGGGAAAAGTGCCTAGCATCTCCTGAGGGTCAGAAATTCGGAAAAATCGGGGCAAATTTGCCAAGGGAATCGCTCCGGGCGTGTCTTTACCCATCGAAAGGATGCTATCAGGTGGCAAAATTAAACGCACAATCCGGCCGGTCGAGCTGCGCCGCGGTCGCCTCCATGCCCCCCCAACCCTCCACTGAGGCCGGGCGGGGTCCGAAGCCCTCGCTCGAAGCTGTGTTTGAAGCGGAAGAGAGTGCGCTTCTGCGCTACGCCTTCAGCCTGGTAGGACGGCGCGAGGTGGCGGAGGAGTTGGTGCAGGACGCCTTCCTGCGCCTGCACCAGCACTGGACAGACGTGCTGCAGCCACGGGCCTGGCTATTTCGTTGCGTGCGGAACCGCGCCTACAATCACCTCCGGGACAACAAGCGCGAGACGCTGACCGACCCGGCCTCGCCCGACACCTACACGGTGACAAGCCCGGAGCATAACATGGACATGGGCCGCGAGGCCCCCGACGACGTCCTGGGAAAGATGGAAGCGGTGGGGATAGTCCACATCCTGATGGGAGAGCTGGACGAGAGGGACCAGATCCTGGTCCAACTGAAATATTTCGAGGGGCTGAAGTACAGCCAGATCAGTCAGCGCACCGGAATGAGTGTGGGCAACGTCGGTTACCGCTTGCATCACATCTTGAAGAGCCTCGCCGATTCGCTGCGGCGGGCCGGAGTAGAAGGAGCGAAAGGATAAGGAATCATGCAGGTGCAAACGATGACGACAACCATGCCGCTCCGGACGGCGGCATTCACCAGATGAAATCATGAACGACGACATTTACAGTGGGGATCTCCATGCGTGGATCGAACCAGAAATCGAGGCGCGGGTGGTGGCGTTGATCCTGGGAGAAGCATCCGAATTCGAAGCGGAGGAACTGGAGCGCCTGATGGAAGAGCGGCCGGAGATTCGGATCTTCAAGCGCCGGCTGGAGTCGGTGCACGGACTGCTCGGGGTGGCCTTGGCGCCGGACCATGACGACGAGTGGAAGCTGGCGCCGGAAAGGCGGGCCAGTTTGTTCCGCTCGATGGAACTGGTCCCCGCCGAGGACGAAGCGGTAGTGCTGGAATCGGCTGTGTCCGGTGGAGCGAAAGAACGGCGGATCCGCAAGGCAGGCCACCGCGTGATTTGGAGTGCCGCGGCCTGCTTCGCGGTCACGTTATTCCTCTTTGCCATCATTTTCCGGATCGCCAGCAAGGGTCCTCTGGAGTCACTGAAGCTCACGGACGATTCGGAATCGATGCGCGCCTTTCCGCCGGGGTCGGAGACTCGCGAGTATGGCGGCGCGCCCGCCGCGGGGAAGATGGCCGATTTCGACCTTGAACCAAGATTGGCAAGCAGGCCGGACTCCTTCGCCGCAACTGCCGCAGCCACGGAGGGCGAGGAATTGGCGGCGGCGGTGACCGAATCGAAAAAATCCCTGCGCGGCAAGCTCGCGCAGCTGGGCAAAGAGGCGTTATATTTCAAGATCCGTGGGGGCATCACCCCGCCGGGCGAGCCAAACGGGGCGGTGGCGAAGAACAACCGGCTCAACGTTCGGGAGGCCGGGGTGGCGGCACCCCTGGCCCGGGGGCCGGGGGCGGTTCAGAACGCGCTCCAGGGCGCCCGGACCGGGAAAGAAACCGGCAAAGGCAAAAGCGTGAGGGACGAAGCGAAGCGATCGACCGACGGGGAGGACCACGACGCCGATCCGTTCGGCGACGAGGGCAGTGGACTGGGCCTCGGTGGCGGCGGAGGCGGGTTGGGCGGCTTCGGCGAGGAGGCACCCCTGGCCGGGGATCTCCCGGTTCTGGGACCGTTATCCGGCCCGGCGAAGACCCCGGCGCCCTCCGGGGTCGCCCCGCGCAGACCGGCCGCGGTGCCCGCGCCACCGGACCCGGCGACGTCGGCAGGGGAGCGGATCGATTCGCTTGCGAACGGCTCGGTGGCCAAGAAACGCCCCGTCGATGAAGAGGATCGTGCCGAGAGGCCAACCGATTTGAGCAAGGTGGGGCGCGGCGTGCTTTCCTCCCTGGACGCTGCGCCGCGACGCGGTGAAAGGAGCCACGGCGTCCAGAGCGAGTCCCTTGCGGAGAATGACGACTTTGCGCCCCGGGATGAGGATCGAGGCCGACCTGCGCCCGGGACGGCGCGACCTCTCACTCCACCGCCGGCAGAAGGGCAAACCCAAGAGCTGGGGCAAGGACAGGGACAGGGACAAGCGCAAGCCGATGGTCGGGGAGTGGCGATCTCGCCCGGCCACCGACTGGAATTGAAGGGTGAACTCGCGGACAAGCGGGATCTCGAACTCGCGGAGCCGGGCTTCGCGACCGGTATTGCCCGGACCAAAGGCGGCGCCAAAACGGTCCCAGGTGGCAGCCGGGTCGATACCGTCGAGGAAATACAGAATCACCTGGCGAACGAACCGGAGTCGGGCCTGGCGCTTGGCGAGGGAGGCCGCGGAAGAAAGCACGACCGCAACGCGAATGAAGCCATAGGTGGGTTCGCGGGTCAGCTCCGGGGGGACAAGATCCCGGAGGAGAGGCGCGACCAGGCTGCGAAGCCGGAGACCAACATCCCTCAGGCCGAACCCACGCCGGAGCCCGATGCGAATGGTGAAAAAAAACCGGCCGGGCAGCTTGGGCGCTCATTCGGGAAGAAGGCGAAGGAAGGATCCACCGCCCCCGATCGTGGCGCGAGCCACAAAGGACCCAAGCGGTTCGATCCGTCCCCGGACGGAGGGGTCTTGGAAGTCGAGGGCGCGGATGAGAATCCACCCCACGAATTTTTCAAGGCTCCGAACCTGAGCCTGGCGGAGATCGATGGCGATGGACTACTGGGCGTCCCCGAAAATCGTCCGCTGGAGGCCGGCGAGGTCGCGAAGGATGGGCGCACCTCGGTCGCCCCTGGTGAGCCCGACAATCAGGGGACACCATCCTTGCCCGCCCCCACCACACGGCGAGGCGCCAATCCTCCGAGCCCCGTGGAGGTGCAGACCAAGGCCATCGAGGAACCGGAAGCTGAGATCGAAGATCCTGCCCAGGGAGAGAATGAAGAGGCGCTTGTCGAAGCTCTTCCCGCGCCGAAAGGCAGCCCCGACGAACATTCCTTGCATTGGCGGGGTAAATCCGGGGGGGACCATGCCGACCAGCCGAATCTTCTCGGGCGGTCGGCCGACCCGAAGAAGAAATCCGAAATCGGAAGCGTCGAGGGTTCCTACGAGTACAAAGCGCGGGGCGATGGGGAGGGCCGGGAACGCAAACTGCTGAAGGATCTCACGAGCACCCTGCAGAGCTCCGAAGACGCAGCCGAGATCGGAAATGAGGAGAATCTCCGCGACGGCAAAGTCGGAGCGGGGGCGATCGAGGTGCGGACCTGGGAAATTCCGGTGGCGGCATGGAAGCGGATTCGAAGCGGGCAGGCCACCTCGCCGGCGAAATTGAACGCCCGGGAGCTGCTCTCCAGGAAAGACGACGATCAGCCGGTGACAGGGGCCGGCGACGCGCTCAAGAACTACGGAGTCGCCTTTCCGGAGGGAGCGACGGTGAACTATTTGGCTTCTTCCGGGAAGATGGTCGTGAAGAACACGGCCGAGAACCTCGCGCTGATCGATACCCTGGTGCAAAAGAGCCTCGAGCAGACCGCCAGGGAGCGGGAGGCGCTGAAACATTTCGAGAAGAGCGCCAGCGAGGAGCCCTACTCGACGTTTTCGCTGCACGTCAGTGACGTGAGCTTCAAGCTCGCCAAGGCGGCCCTGGACCGGGGCGAATGGCCAGCCGCGGATCAGATTCGGGTCGAGGAGTTCGTGAACGCCTTCGACTACGGTGATCCGGCACCGACCCAGGACGACAAGGTGGCTTGCCAAATCGAGCAGGCGGCGCATCCCTTTCTGCAGCAGCGCAACCTCCTGCGCATTTCGATGCGGACCGCGGCGCTGGGACGGGGCGCGGGCATCCCGCTGCGATTGACGGTCCTGCTCGACAACTCGGGATCGATGGATCGGGCCGATCGGGTGGAGTCCGTGAAGAAGGCTTTTCAACACCTGGCGGCGCAGCTCAATCCGCAGGACCAGGTCACTTTGGTGAGCTTTGCGCGTTCGGCGCGACTGCTGGCGGATCGCCTCGCAGGCGATCACGTGGCCCAACTCGCGAATCTGGTGGATGCGACCCCAAGCGAAGGGGGAACCAACATCGAAGAGGCCCTGCACCTGGGAATCACCAAGGCGAAGGAGCAGTTCCTGGAGGGTGGCCAGAATCGCATCATCCTGCTGACCGACGGAGCCGCGAATCTCGGCAATGCGAAGCCCGACGACCTCGCCAAGCTGGTGGAAGGGATGCGGCAACAGGGAATCGCCTTCGATGCCTGCGGGGTGGGCGCAGAGGGACTCAATGACGAGATCCTGGAAACCCTGACGCGCAAGGGCGACGGGCGCTACTACTTGCTCGACCGGCCGGAGGATGCCGACGCGGGATTCGCCAAGCAGATTGCGGGGGCACTGCGTCCGGCGGCCCGGAACGTGAAAATCCAGGTCAACTTCAATCCGGATCGGGTCGGGCGCTACAGGCTTCACGGGTTCGAGAAACACATCCTGAAGAAGGAGGATTTTCGCAATGACAGCGTGGACGCTGCGGAGCTGGCCTCGGAGGAAGCGGGCAACGCCGTTTACCAGGTGGAGGTCCGGCCGGAAGGCGAAGGCGAGATCGGGACGGTGTCGGTACGGTTCCAGGACATGGCGAGCGGACAGATGGTCGAGAAGATGTGGACCATTCCCTATGAGGCGAATGCACCCCGTCTCGACGATGCGGCTCCATCACTACGACTCGCCTCCGGGGCGGCCCTGCTCGGGGAGAAACTGAAAGGCAGCATGGTCGGCGAAGCGGTCGAGATGGATCGGCTCGGCAAGATTATTAACACCCTGCCGGGAGGGTTTCCCTCCGATGCACGCGTGAAGCATCTTGCCGAGATGGCGGCCAAGGCCCGCGAACTGGCACCAGAATAGGAAAATTTCAATCGAACGATCTGATCACCCAAATGAAGATGAAGCAACAACGACGTGAGAGTATTTTGGAGCGTGGTGGCATGACACCGCATCGCGGAAAGGCGAGACCTGTCAGGTGGGGACCGGAGGGCGCAGGCGGGGAACAAATTCGTTTCGCGCCGCGCCGAGCCCCGGGGCGTTTCGCCGCCCGCAGCGAGCATTCTGGGCCAAGCCGGGACGACGCGGGCCCACCTGCGTCCCGCAAACTGTTCGCCGCGGTGCGCAACGCCTTCCTGGCCCTGGCGGCGAGTACGGCCGTGGCCCTCGCCCAGGATGTCCCCCCGGATCCCAAGCCGGCGCCGCCCGCGTCCGATTCCGCGCCCGAAGCCGGCGTGACAGCAGACGATGCCTCGCTGACCGCGGAAGTTGGTGACGACGGGGGCCGCATCGTCTTGGAGGCGAGGGGAGTGCGGCCGAAAGCGCCGCTCTTTTTCAGTGCGGAGGCGGTGGAGACGGTGAACGTTCAGGGCGGAAGCATCGACTATGAGATTGGAGTGAACCTGAAGGTGCTGCAGGGCAAGGCGAGGCAGTTGAGCCTGGGGCTCGGTGGCAGCGGCGAGTTGCAGAGCGTGAGCGGAGAGGGCCTCGTGGCCTGGTCGGTGAGGCGGGTGGGAAAGGAGCGCTACCTGGATCTCGAGGTGGATCCGGCCGAAAACCGGAAGGAGCTCAAGGTTGTGGTCCGGGGGCGGATCGCCAAGCTCGCGGTACCCTCCACCCCGGATCTCCTGCATTTGATGGCCGGCAAGGCGGTGGGCTTTACCTCCACCGTGAACGTCACGATCCCGGCCGAGCTCTCGGTCCGCCTGGCGGCGGCGGAGGGCTTTCTGCCGCTCGAGTCCACCAATGAAAATCTGAAGCGCTTCGAGGGGGCGCTTGGCACGCGCCTGGCCTTTGCCTTCACGCGCAGCACGGCGGTGTCCGCTCCGGTCGAACTGAGGAATGCCTGGCTGGAAGGGACGGTCGATGAAAAAGGCGGATTCACGAGCTTTCTCCTGCGGGGCACTGCGGAAGTGACGAAGGACGACGCCGTGATGTCTCTCCTGCGCGGCCGGGCCGCGGCCTCGGAAGTCCCGGCCGGAGCCGGGTATCAACTGGAACTGATTGCGGGACCGGGGCAGGAACCGCTCTACCAGCTTCGCTTTCCAAAGGCCGGATCGTTTCCGGTCGAAATCAACATCGTGGCGCGCCACGCCCAGAGCGCGGAGTGGAAGAACCTTTCGTTCGAGATTCCCTCCGGGGCGATTCTGCCGATCGTGCTGCGAGGCATCGCGGGGCAGAGCGAGTTTCGGCAGGACGCAGGCGTGATTCCCTCCCAGGAGGGCGAAGCGTGGCGCGGATTCCTGCCCCTGACCGGCCACTGTGAAGTGGGCTGGAAACCGGTCCGCAAAACGGGCGAAGGAAAATTGTTCTTCACCACCAGCGGGCTGGTGAATGTCGGGGTGGGCGCCGGTCTCCTGCGCCAGACCAGCCTGGTAAGGCACAAGATTCTCCAGGGTCAATTGAAAGCCATCACCATCAACCTGGAGGGACCCGGCGAGGTCCTCGAGGTAACGGGGGAAAATGTGCTGGGATGGAATGTGGAGACAGAGGAGGGCGCCCGGCGCCTGGAAGTGCGTCTCAGCCGGCCGGTCGAAAACAGCAGCGTGCTCCGGGTGCGGAGCCAACTGGCGCTCGGCGCCTTCCCGGTCCGGGCCAAGCCGCTGCGGCTGGAGCCGGCGGGCTCGATCCGGCACTCGGGAAACGTCCGAGTTTACAATATCGGCGCCACCCGCCTGGAGGTGGCCGGGGTGACGGGCCTGACCCAGCTCGCGCCCGACCAGTTTCCGGAGAAGGACCTGCCCGGCGGTGACCGCCAGACATTCGTGTATCGCTTCCCCGCTGCGGCGCACGAATACGAGATCGCCGCGGACCGTGTGCAGCCGGAAGTGACCGTTTCGCAAATCGTGGTGTACGAGCTTTCGGAGTCCGATCGCATGATCGAATCCTCCCTGGAGCTCGATATCAGGGAGGCGCCCCTGCGCGAGTGGAATCTCTTCATCCCGGCCGATTACTCGGTGGTTTCGGTGTCCGGTGCGGAAGTGGCCGACTACGTGAAGGGGACCCAGGTTGAGAACGAGGAGCGGACCCTCAAGGTGCTCTTCGCGAAAGAGGTCATGGGACGGCAGCTTATCAGGGTGCACCTCGAGAAGAACCAGGCTGCGGAGTCGGGGCCGTGGGTTCTGCTCCGCCTGCGCAATCCCGAGGCGAAGACGGAGCGCGGCGAGATCGGAGTGGCAAGCGTTCCCGGGTTCCGGCTCGCGGTGACCGCCTCCGACAAGCTCACCGAAATCCCGATTTCGCGGTTCCAGAACAGCCGCGCGGATTTGCAACAGACGTTCCGGATTCGCGAACGGGACTGGAGCGCGACTCTGAATATCGAGAGCCTGCCGCAAAGCGTGCAGGCGGACGTCTTCCATCTTTATTCACTGAAGGACCAGACCGCCTATGCCAGCGTGGTGGTCAATTACTTCATCACCGGGGCACCTGTTTCGGTGTGGAAGCTCGGCATTCCGGTATCCGCCGGGAATGTCTCGGTGGAAGGGAAGGACGTGCGGCAGTGGCGGCGCGAGGGCGAGGGCGGCACGGAGCTGGTGGTCAGCCTGCACCAGCCGGTGATCGGGCCTTTCACCCTCTTGGTGACTTACGAGGAGCCGGTGGGCGCGCACGGGGGTATGATCACGCCCGGGCAGGTCGAGCCGAAGAACGTGCGCGGGGAGCGCGGGTTCATCCAGGTGGTGAGCCCGGTGCAGGTGGATGCCGCAGTGACGGATGTTTCGCCATCCCTGCTCAAGCTCGATCCCCTCGAGTTGCCGGCCGAGTTTCGCCTCCTGAGTGCGGCGCCCTCTTTGGCGACCTACCAGTACACGGCGCGGCCCTTCACATTCTCGATGGCGGTGGACTGGTTCGAGTCAGGCGATACGGTGCCGCAGGTCGTGGAATTTGTGGAGGCCCACAGCCGCGTCTCTCGCGACGGCGAGGTTGTTACGGATGTCACAATGATGGTGAAGACGCGGGGCCGGCGCGTGTTGCGCACGGCCTTGCCGCAAGGGAGCCGTCTCTGGGAGGTGGCTGTGAACGGGCAGGCGGTGAGCGCCCGGACCGACGTGAAGAAGGACCCGAACGGGAATCCCTACACTCTCATACCGCTGGCGTCAGGCGCCGATGCGAATGCGCAAGTGGAAGTGCACCTGCGCCTTGGAAAGCCCGCGAAGGATGCCAAGTTCCCGGTGCTGACGCTCCCGGCCCTTGCAGCCCCGGTCCTGAATACGGTCTGGAAGATCGAGGGCGAGCAGGGACGCGTGCTCTTGCCGCGGAAGAATCAGCTGCCCCTCACCGAGCCGATTCTGACCGAAACGGGGCTGGAGTGGATTGCGAACCGTGCCACCGGCGCAACCGCGATCATGTTCGTACTTTTAGCAGTCGGATTGTGGGTCCGCTGCGGAGGGAGTCGTAATATCTGGATCGGATTGGGTGGGATCGGCCTTCTGGTCGCCGCGCTGATTGTCTCGCTGCTCGTGATGAGGGATGCGGGGGCTCACCAACGCGGAAACCTGGAGGTGCTGGAATTTACGCTGCCGGTGATCGCGGCGGGACAGCAGCCCTCCATGGTGGTGGGAAACTACTCGGAGTGGGGCGCAAAGGTGAGTATATGGGGGATCTTGGCGGTGGTTGCCGGCGTGGCCCTGATCGGCCTTTCGCTCTTCACAAAGGAACGCCGGGCCTTGTATAGGCTTGGCGGCGGGGTCCTTCTGGCGGTAGGACTCCTCGCGCAAGGGGGCGGTGCGGTGGCCTTTTATCTCATAGCGGCGATCGTGATCGTCTTGCTTCTGCTTCCATGGATCGTCCGATGGTGGGGACAGATGCGGCGGACCCTCGAAGTGTGGTCGGAGGAAAAGGAAAGGGAGGCGGCGAAACGCGCCGAGAAGGAAAGTGAATCGGACGGATCGGTTCCCGGGCCTTCGGCGGCTTCCCTCCTGGCCTTCGGCCTCATCCTGAGCCTGGGTGGCCTGTCGGAAGCAGACGCTCAAAACAAGGGCAAGCCGGCGCCGCCCGTCGTGATTCCTGCAGGCATGCTGGCCGCCGACAGCCTCGTGCAGGAGTGGAGCCTCGAGGAGGGGCGCTTGAAGGCATCCGGGACCCTGCGAGTGACCGGGAAACCGGGCGATACTTACCTCCTCTTGCGCGCACCGGGTGTGCTGACAAAATTCGAAGGCGCCCGCCTGCGTGTCAGCAGGCGAGATGTTGCAGGGGCGGGGTCATCCTATGTGGTGTCCATTCGTGGCGTGGCGGGTGAAGAAGCGCCCGCCCCCGGCGGGGCGGAATCCTTCGACGGATCATTTTCGTTCGAGATGCAGGTCGGTGAACGGGTGGACCGCATCTTGGTCCCGACCGGACCGGCCTCCGTGCAGCAGATCAAAGTGCAGTACGACCAGTCGGGCTGGGAGTTCGACTCGGCCGCCGCAATGCGCGTAACGAAAGTGGCCGGCCTGCTGGAGGGGCAGAGCGGAGCGGAACTTCTGCTGGCTCCGCTCGGTGCCGCCGAAATCGTGCGGCGTCCCAAGGCACGGGATGTGAAGGCTGAAAAGACGCAGTTTTTCGCGGAGGTGGCCAATCTCTTCCTTCCGAGCCCCGGCGTGATCGACGGATTCCACCGCCTCGGGGTGCGTCCCTCGCAGGGGGAAGTGAGCGAGCTTTCCCTGACGATTCCGGAGGGGTTCACGGTCAGCGAAGTGAGCGGCGGTCCGGTGGGCGAGTGGCAGTTCGATGCGGATACCCGCGTGCTCAAGGTGGTAGTAGAACCCGCGCAGGCGAATCCGTTTTCGTTGTTGGTGGAAACGCAGGGTAGCCTCGCTCCGCTCCCCGCGGACGCCGCCCTCGCGCCGGTGGCCGTGGCAGGAGCGGCGGGCGAAGTTGGCCTGGTAGCCCTGGCGTTTGGAGCCGAAGCCCAGCCGGAGAAGACCGACCTCGAAGGATTGTCCGCCGTTAACCTCACCGACTTTGATGCAAACATGATTCCGGAGCGGGGCGGGGCCAAGCCGGTCCTGCACCGGGTCTTCCGGTATGGTCAGGGTGGCGGATCGCTGGCGCTCCGCGTTGCCCCGGTGGCACCGGAGATCCGCGTGACCTCGAAACAGGTTCTGTCGATCGGGGACGAACGGCTCGTCCTGGGCGTGAACTTTGTGGTCGATATCACCCGGGCGGGACTCTTCCAGATGAGTTTTCCACTGCCGGAGGGACTCGAGGTGGACTCGCTGAGCGGCCCGGCCCTGAGTCACTGGACGGAGCTGACGGAAGACGGGACGCGTTTCGTGATTTTGCACTTGAATGGCAAGACGATCGGGAAACAACAGTTCTCGCTATCGCTTTCGGGGGCGGCTCCCGGCCCATCCGAGGATGTGGCGGGCTGGCTGGTTCCGCGCTTTGAATTGCGCGAAGCGCAGCGGCACACCGGCGACCTGGTCGTGAAGCCCACCAAGGGGATTCGTCTCGAGGCGAACCCGTTGAGCAACGTATCGGACGTCGATCCGCGCGAGGTCGGCGGACAGGGCGAAGGAGCCCTGGCGTTCCGAATCCTGCAGGCGGATTGGGAACTGAGTCTCGGGATCGAGAAGCTCGACCCGTGGGTGACCGGGCAGATTCTGCACGAGATCACCCTGCGGGAGGGTCAGACCCGGACCACCCTGGCGGCCAACCTGAAGGTCGAGAACGCCTCGATCCGTTCCCTGCGCATCCGTGTGCCGGGATTGAGCGAAGAAGAGGAAAAGACGCTGCGAGCCAGCGGCGGGTCAGTCAACGACATGGCAAAAGTCGCGCGCGAAGAGGACCTCTGGGAGATGCAGTTCAAGCGCCGCATCATCGGGGGGCTGAATCTTCAGATCGAATGGGAGCGGACCGGCGAGCGCGAAAAGGGCCGCGAAACCATGACGATGGCGACCTTCCCGGAGCTTCGCCAGACCTCCTATTACTTCGCGGTGCGGGCCGGGGCACGGCTCGAACTGGAGACCGATTCCCTTCCGAAAGGCTGGCAGCGGGTGGACTGGAATGCCGTTCCGCAATCGCTCCGCGAGAGCGGGGATCGCAGCATCCCGGCCTTGACGATACGAAGCGTGCCACCCGAGAACTCCCTGGGGCTGCTGGTGCGCCGACATTCCGTGGCGGAAGCCCTGAAATTGCGAGTCGCGCGTGGATTGTTTTCGACCGTGATTTCACCGGTGGGCGAACAGCTCACCGCGGTGGAACTCAGTTTCGAAGTGATTCAGCGGAGCACCCTGCGGGTGCACCTGCCCAAGGGTGGGGTGCTTTTCAATGTCTTCGTGAACGGCGAAAGCGTCAGCATTGTGCGGGAAGAGCAGGCCTACCGGTTCTATATCCTGCCCGGCGCGGATGACCGGTCGGCGAATGTGAGCTTCGTCTATTCGATGCCGGGACAGAAGCTCGCGCGGCTGAAACTCGCGAGCCCCAAGCTGAATGTACCGCTGGAGAACATCGACTGGCGCGTGATCGTTCCGGCCGACTTCGAACTCGTGAAGCACGACGGAGACCTGGATTTCCGGGAAGACCGCTTCGGCGAGCAATACGATATGTCCCGCTACCTCGTGAGGACCGATGAGAGACGCCAGAAGCAGAGGCAGCTCGCGGAAGATTCCCTGGAGCGGGCCAACGAACTTCTGAACGCGGGGGAGCAGACCAAGGCGCGGCTGCTCCTGAACAGCGCGGCCAACAACTATGCGCTCGATGCAGCCTCCAACGAGGACGCCCGGGTGCAGTTGACCAAGCTGCAAACCCAGCAAGCGATCGTGGGATTGAACACGCGGCGCCAGCGGCTCTACCTCGACAACAAGGCGGACGATCCGGGGTTCCAGCAGAATGCGCAGCTCGAACGGGCCGCGACACGCAACCCGATCGTGAATCGGGGCGAGACCCGCTTCCGTCCGCAGGAATACAGCCAGTTCCTGGAAGGGAACACGGAGGACGACAACGCCGTTCTGCGCCGGATTGCGACGCAGCTTGTAGCGCACCAGCGCTCCACCGAGCCTGCGCCGCAGGCCATCAGCGTGACGATTCCGGACCAAGGCCGCATCTTCACTTTCTCCCGCAGCGTGCAGGTCGAAGAAGGTGCGCCCCTGACCCTCGGGTTGAAGTTCGAGTCGCCGCGCCTGCGCAGCACGAGCAAGGAGGCCTTCGTGCTGATCCTGATCTTCGGCATCTGCGTGGCGCTGGTCTTCGGGTGGAAGCAGAAGACGGTGCAGAACCAAGCGTGAGAACAATGGGCCGGGATACCTGGACGCCGGCGTCTGCCGGAGGGCGTCGGCTCTCCCGGTCGTTCGGGGCACCGTGGCAGGACCGATCCCCGGCTCACTTCACTACGGCGCGCAGCCTCAGGAACTGCTGAAGGCTGCCGCTGACCGGGAGCGGGCTGCGGATTCCGACCAGTTCGACGGCGGGGTCGGCGGTCGCCGTGAATGAGACCACGGGGCCGGAGTCGCTCCAGACCACGAGATCGGTGGAGGACTCGGCGCTGATCGTCACGTCGTCGGTGCCTTTGCGGCGCGGGAACAGGATGACGAAGTAGTCTTCGGTAGCGGAGCCGACCGTGAGGGTCTGGATGCGGGCGGTGAGGACGTCACGGTCGAAGGGGTTGTCGGGATTGGTACCGAAGGCGTACTCCACGATAGCCTTGAGCCCGTCGAGATCGAGATCGGTGAGTTCCTGGCCGGGCGTGAGGCCATGAATGGTGAGCCAGTCCGCGAGCGGCTCGTGGTCGGTGCTGCCGGGGCTGCCGCCGAGGGCCGTGCTCGCCCTCCAGTTTCGGGGATCGGCGTGGTCGACGCCGGGTTCGGGACAGATCAGGGTGAGAGAGAACTCTTCTCCGTCCGGCGCGGAAGGCCAGGGGGCGGAGTCCTCGAAGGTGAAGTCCTGGATTGCTTCACCGAGGGCGGTGTTGCGGAGGGCGATGGTCTCTCCGGCGTTGGAGAGGTCGGTTGCGTTTTGGAAGGTGCCGGCCACGGGCAGGCCCGGTCCGTAGCGGAATTCGAAGGCCGCGGGGTCCTCGACGATGAGGAGGCGTTGCCCGGGGAGCAGTTCCACGATGCTGGAGTCGGAAACGAAGTCGAAGTCGATTCCGTCGTCGAAGACCACCTCGGAGAGGTCGATAGGGTCGGGGCCGACGTTCATGAGTTCGAGAAATTCAAAAGCGTTTCGCTCGTTGTATCCGGCTGCGATCTCCTCCGCGCTGGGAGAGGCGGGACGGTAATGGATCTCGGAGACGACGAGATTGGTGTGATCGGCCTCGGCCGCGCCCACCACGAAGAGGGCTTCCGTCATGGCGGACCACTCGCCACCGTTACTCCGAACACGAGCCTTGAGCACCCCGGTGGAGGCCAGGGTGACCGGTCCGTCGTAGGCCGTGCCGACCGGGTCGGCGGTGAAGGCCTGGCGGGGGTCGGTGCCGTCCAAGGTGTAGTAGATCGAGCCGCCATCGCGGCTGGTAATGGTGAGGGGGAAGTCCTGAGAGACGTTGCCACCGTGCTGCGCGAAGTCCGGCGCATCGGTGCCGGGGTACCAGCCCCTCGCGTTGAATTGGCTGGGGACATCGCGAATGCGGGTCCTGAAATAGGTTGTAACGAGGCGGTCGCGTTCTGCCAGCCACTCGACTCCGCGAAGATATGGCTGGCCGAGGCGCTTGTTGTCGCCCCAGCGGGCGGATTCGGCGCGAATGGCCTCATCGATGATATCGAGCCGATTCAGGTAGTGAGTGATGACCTTCCCGCGGGTGAGATGGCCTCCGTTATAAAACTCCCGCCGCACCATATCCGCGAAGATCAGTTTGTACTCCGGACTGGTCATGAGCCGGTGATGGAAGCCGGTGGGTTTGCCCGGATTATTTGTGGATGTGGAGTCGTCATGAAGCTCCTTCAGAACGTGCTCGGCGTCCCAGGAATGGAACCGTAACAGCGAGCCAGGCCGGGTGCGTTTGTAGCTGGCATACCAATTGTGATGATCCCAATCGTTGTTGCCGCAGAAGTAGTTGACGAGCATGTATCTGGCGAGGCCCTCCAGATCGATTCTTGCAGCTGCTCCCCGGTAGTTGCTCTCCACCGTCAGGTCGTGATTGAGTTGACTTGCGATGGCATTGTAGCGTCTGTTGGTGCCATTGAGCACGGTGCCGGGATCGTGCTTAAGAACGTCGTAGTCGTCGTTGTCGCCGCCAAAGTACTCGGCCGCGAAGTTGTCGTCGGGACGTTCGTGGACGGTGTGAACGCCCCAGTAGATTCCCGCGATGTAGACGTGCATGTGCCGGCCGTGCGGGGCGGTGCCACCGAGGGCATTCTGAAGGTCCGCCACGAACTGGTCGCGGACGTACTGGCCCCGCACGCGTTGATTGTGGTCGGGGTGGTTCCAGACCTGGTTGAGCCGGGCGTCGAGGACGAGGGTGTCGAAGCGGTCGGTGGCCTCGTTCCCGAAGGGAATCCATGGTTTGTCGAAGATGTCGGCGCGCAGGTCTCCATTGGTGAACTTGAGGCGCATGGAGAGATGGTTGCTCTTCCAACGGCCGGTGCTGGAACCGCCCACGATCTGCACCGTGCCGTCGATCTGGAAGCCCCGCTCGGTATTTGTGTCAGCGGGATCACCATTGGGATTGAGGTACTCGATCGAGCAATTTTTCTCTACTCCTTCGCCGGAGATGTAGATCCCGCCATTGCCCCACATGTTGGCGAAGGGAAGGGCGAGGGAGAGCGTCGGGATCTCCTTCAAGTCGTCCGCGACACAGCGGCTGGCGGGGTCGGCGTGATTGACGACGGAGCTGTCCATCTCCCAGTCCGGTCCGGAACTGCCCCAGTGGGCAAAGGGCTCGGACGGGGCGCTCTGGTGCAGGATGTCGCTCGCAAAGAGGTAGGTCTGGGTATCGACGTTGGTGGGTTCGAAACCGTCCTTGATCGCGTAGGCGCGCAGGACGGTGGTGGTCCTGATCAGGACGGCGGCACTGGGCGGGGTGAAGGCATCGGGCGCATCGACCCGCGTCCCGTTGAGAGGGCTTGCAGTCGGGACAGTGCTGTCGGTCGTGTAAACGATGCTGGCTCCGGAAGTGGCACTGGTGATCACGACCGACTGGGAGGTTTCGTAGAAGCCCCGGTCGATCGAGAACCGGGTGTCCGCCACAAATCCCTGCACGGCATTGGCGTTGTTGGCAGCGTGAGGGGTGGGAATGAGGAAGAAGCCGGCCGGGAGGGGCGCGGCGGTCCCGTAGAGCCCGAAGGAGACGTCTTCGGGATTCGCGGGGTAGGGGTCGTAGTGGTGGACGATCTCGGTTCCCCCGGTGCCATCGGGCCGTGTGAGGGCGAGGTAGCCACCATTCTTTTCGAGGGCGAAGCTGGTGTGGAGTTCCGCGCCGGGCAGGGCGCGGTCCTTGGTGGAAGCGAAGATCACGAGGAAGCTGTTGGGAGCCATGGTGTGCGCCGGAACGGTCCACTTGGTCGGATCGTCGGGATCGTCGGTGAGGTGCCAGTCGTCGATCTGGACGGTGACCGCCCTGGGGTTCCAGAGTTCGATCCAATCCGAAGTGTCTCCGTCTTCATCGACAAGGCCGGATTTGTTCTGCGCCATGAGCTCGTTGATGACGACGTTGTCGAGGTCGGTGAGATTGGGAGTGTCGGCGGGGTTGTTCGGATTGCTCCCGAACGAGATCTCGAGGCCGTCGTTGAATCCGTCTTGGTCGGAGTCCGGCTCGGTGGGGTCGGTGTTGTGGATCGAAATCTCGGCACCATCGGGGAGGCCGTCCTGGTCGGTATCGGCGAGATTGGGATTGGTGTGGTGTGTGTTGACCTCCGCCCCGTCGTCGAGGCCGTCATCGTCGCTGTCGGCATCGGCGGGATCGGTGGTGTGGAGATTGAACTCCGGGCCGTCGTTGAGGTCGTCGCCATCGGTGTCCGCAACCTTTGGATTGGTGTCCTTGTTGAACTCCTGGACGTTGGTGAGCCCGTCCGGTTCCCAGTCGCCCGTCTCGATCTGCAGGAGATTTCCGAAATGAGTCATCTCCCAATCGTCGGGCAGGCCATCGCCGTCGATGTCAGTGGCGAGGCTCCGGGAGCCCGTGGCGAAGAGAATGCTCACCAGCAGGACAGCCACAAGGTTGGTCTTGATCCGGACCATGGGTGATTCGGGATTGCGTGGGGGGAGGCCATGGAGACCGGTGACCGGCTCTCCATCACGGCAGGGAGAGGAGCATGTTCGGTTGCGAGGCAGTTGCAAGTTGAGAACGGCGGCGTGTTTCG
>CAUZKZ010000030.1:0-21682 GCA_963580345.1 Verrucomicrobiia bacterium
GGTGGGGTTGGGTTCATTGATGGTTTTGATTCTCCGCCCCGGATCCAATCGCGGAGCGCGGCGCAAGCGGTCTCGCCCCGCGGAGGGCGGCGGCCCCCGGCGACCGGTTCGCAGCCGGCCGCCAAGGATGCCAAAGATGCCAAAGGGAAGATTCCTGCCCTTAGCGGCGGCGCCTCGCGACCAACGGCACGAGGCCGATGACGAGCAGGGCCAGGCCGGAAGGCTCCGGCACCAGCAGCGCCAGTCCGTTCGCGATGTTGCCGCCTCCAGCCACCGAGATGCCGTACTTGTCGCCCAGGTAGGCGTTCACGTCCAGGATCTCCTGGTCGCTGGCGGAAAAGGGAAGGATGACGATTTCAGCGATGTCGCCCGTGAAGGGGGCTCCGCCTTCGACCGGCAACGGGCTGCCGCCCCCGCCGATAAAGAGCGGCTCGTTGTTGAGGAAGGTCGTGGTTGGAGAGCCATTTGACGACCCGCCGGAGAAGACGCTGGTGCCATTGTGATAGTGGTTCATGGTGTCAGCCACAACGCCAAGATGCGCGACGGTTAAATCCATCCGATTCCCCAGGATCCCGAACACGGAACTGATTCCCACATTCCCAACGCCGTCGGCATTGCCGGGAGGCGTTCTGCCTTGCGCATTGGCGCCCGCTTGAAAGCCATTAACACCGTTCGCGGCCAGCAGGTATTCCCAGCCCGTGGACGTGGGCAGGCCGCCTTTGACCAGCATCACGTCGTAGTCCGTCGTGGATTGCAGGGCCACCGCGAAGAGCGAGTATCGGGTCTGGTTCAGCGAAGCAGAATCAGGGACCTGGAATTCATCGTGGGAGCCGTGAGAGTTATTATCGAACCGGACCACCGGGAGGCCGTTCAGCACCGAGGTCTGGTAAGTGGGGCTGCCGTTGGTCCTGATGGCGTTGTTGCCGTTGCTGGACGAGTCGGCCCAGTTGTTGACGGTGTCTCCATCATTGAGACCCCCGATAGCGTCAGCCTGGAACCAGAGGATCGCGGCGCCCGAGGCCGGTCCGGCCATGCCGAGTGCGAGTCCCATTGCCATACTGGAAACCATTGCGTTGCGTAATATTGTGTTTTTCATCTTGAGGTCTGGTCTTGGTTCTCTTGTTGTTTTGTTCTGATTGCCCTCCGAAGGTGGCAATCCGCCGGGCCGAAATCTTTTCAACCCTATAAGGGATCTATACCCCCCCCCCCCCAAAAAAAAGCGGAATCTATCGAAAAAATGTGTAGCGCCACTGATCGAGTCGCAGCTCGCAAGGAAGGGGGGTTCGCAGGGCCGGGATGAGATGGTCGCCGCCGATGACGGCGAAGTACGGGAAAACACAGGCCAAGGGTAAGAGAAAACACCCTCAAAGATCCCTTCTTGGCGCCAGGCTACCAAAAAATTGTAATAGCACGCCCCGTTTTCCCGTTTTATTTAAATTTATGCGAAGAATCAACAGAGCTCCACTATCGCTCCTGACGGCGATTGCGAATTCAAGATCGTCTTTGCCTGCGGCCCCGGAGCGGCCATGAAGAATGGACCGGTGATCAGGATCGATGGGCTCGGGAAGCCATATGAAACGGTCGGTTCCAACGGTGCCACCCTGATGGAAGGTCGTGGCTATGTTGTCTACAGCGATGACAGGGGCGCATCATGGAAAGATCCTGGGGCGATGCCCCAGGCTACGGTGAAGGAAGGCCGTTGGCCTTCCCATGGCACCGCCCAATACATTCCGGAGCGCTGCCCCGGGCTACGGTGAGGGAAGGCCGTCCTCTCTCATCCGGAGAAGAGACGAGCCGACCTCAAGCGAAGAGCTCCTTCACGACCCGGCCGTGGACATCGGTGAGGCGGTAGTCGCGGCCACTGTAGCGGTAGGTGAGCTTTTCGTGGTCGAGGCCCATGAGGTGGAGGATGGTGGCGTGCAGGTCGTGGACGTGCATGCGGTTTTCGACCGCGGTGCAGCCGAACTGGTCGGTGGCGCCGTAGCTGAAGCCGGGTTTCACGCCGGCCCCGGCCATCCAGACTGTGAAGCCGTAGTGATCGTGGTCGCGGCCCTTGGCGCCTTCCGAGGTGGGGGCGCGGCCGAACTCCCCGCCCCACACCACGAGGGTTTCGTCGAGCAATCCGCGCCGCTTGAGATCGATCAGGAGGGCTGCGATGCCCTGGTCGCAGGCCTGCGCCAGCTTGGCGTGACCACCCACGATGTCACCGTGACCGGTGTCCCAGGCAATATCGTATCCGTCGATGGAATGCGAGAGCTGCACCATGCGCACCCCGCGCTCCACCAGGCGCCGGGCGATGAGGCACCCCTTGGCGTATTCGCTGCCGCCGTAGAGATCGCGCGTTTCCTTGGTTTCCCGGTTCACCTCGAAGGCCTCCGGCACCGCCATCTGCATGCGGAAGGCCATCTCCATGGACTGGATGCTGGCCTCCAGTTTCTGGTCCTGGCCCTGCCGCGCGAGGTCGAGCTGGTTCAGGCGGCTGAGCAACTGCGTTTGCCGGCGTTGTTCGCTGGGCGTGATCTCGCTGTTCTTGAGGTTTTGCAGGATGGCGTCGGGCTTCATCTTCTCGATGTTGACGTAGGTGCCGGCGTAGGACCCGGGCAGGAACGAGTTCCCCCAGTTGGCGAGTTGGCCGCGCGGTTGGGCGCGGGGGCTCATCGCCACGAAGCTGGGGAGGTTGGCGTTCTCGCTGCCCAGTCCGTAGGTGAGCCAGGCGCCGAGGCTGGGCCGGCTGGGCTGCAGGTGGCCGAGATTCATCATGAGGATCGCCCCGGCGTGCTCCGGGATGTCGGTGTGCATGGAGTGGATGAAGCAGATGTCATCCACCAGCTCGCCGACCTTGGGGAAGATATCGCTGACCCACTTGCCGCACTTCCCGTACTGTTTGAACCCGAACGGTGAAGGCATCAGGCCGTTCTTGGTGTTGCGCAGCGTCTTGCGGTCCACCACCTTGGGCCGCTGCCCGGCATATTTCGCGATCTCGGGCTTGTAGTCGAAGGTGTCGACCTGGGAAGGCCCGCCCGGCATGAAGAGCTGGATGACGTGCTTGGCCTTCGGCGCGAAGTGCGGGCCGGCGGGGCCAAGCGGCAATCCGGGAACCCCGGCGTGGGCGCTGCCCGGCGCCAGCAGCCCGGTCTGTTGCAACACGCCGGCCAAACCCAGCGAGCCGAAGCCCGAACCGATACGGTGAAGGAGCTGCCGGCGCGTCAGTGGGAGGGTGGGGTCTCTGTGCATGGTTCCTGTGGTTACCTGATATACATTAGTTCGTTGGAGCTCAACAAGACCTGGGCGTATTGTTGCCACGGCGTCAAGCCCGGCTTGGCTGGTTCCGGCTTCGCGCCGCTTTTCTCCTTGGCGGCGTCTTTGTCGGGGATCTTGTTGGGATCGAGGGGCTGATCGCTTTGGAAGAGATGGTCGACGTTGATGTGGCCCCAGCCGCCGGTGTGGTTGTCGACGATCTGGATGCGGGCCTGCTGGCCCATGAATTCGGAGAGATCCCAACTCGCCCAGGAGAGCTGTTCGCTTCCTCCCGCCTGGGTATTGGGACCCGTGGTGGTGCGAACCACCTTGTCCCCCACCAAGAGATTGAGACAGGTCGCGCCGACATGCCCGCCTCCGCCCACCAGGAAGTGGAGGTGCTTGCGGTTGAGGTCGAAGGGAGGCGAGGTGAGGGTGCCGGTGGTGCCGTCGCCGTTTAAAAAGGAATTCACGAGGCTGTTTCCCCGAAATCCACTCACCACCATTTGGCCCGAAATGGCCCCGCGTGCCGGGCCGGAGCCAAAGGCCTCGCCCGCCGCCTGCCAGTCGCCATAAGTGTCACCCTCGAAATCGGCGATGAGGAGATCGCCTTCCGGCGGGATCGTTTTCGGCGCGGGTGGTGGTTCCTGCGGGGCCGGGGTCTCGCGCTGCAGGAAGGCCAGGCCCGCCTCCTTTTCCTCCGAGGACGGCTCGCGGGCAAAGAGGAGCCGGTAAGCGTGGTCGATGCGGGCTCCGTCCTCCGGTGCCCCGGCTTCCAGGCTGGCGGCGAATTCCCGGGCCCGGTTGAACATGAAGGGGCTGTTCATCAGGAAGAGGAATTGCTGCGGGACGATGCTGGTGGGCCGCTTCGCGACAGTGGCCCGCATCAAGGGAAAATCGAAGACGCGCAGGAATTGGTCGGTGGCGAATTTGTCCCCGATGCGGCTCACCTTGAAATACAGCGTGCGGCGTGGGCTGTGAATGTCGGCGACAGGTTCCCCGCCGATATTGGGGTCCAGTTTTCCCGTCACGGCCAGCAAGGTATCGCGCCAGCTTTCCGCGCCCAGGCGCCGCGGGTTCATGCGCCACAACAGGCGGTTGTCGCCATCGACCCGGAACGATGCTTCCTCGAACCCGCTGCTCATCTGGTAGGCAGCGGAGGAGATGATAGTGCGATGCAGCGCCTTGAGCGACCAGCCGGACTCGATGAGGTCGGCCGCCATCCAGTCGAGGAGGAGCGGATGGGTCGGCTTCTCGCCGAGAGTGCCGAAATTGCTTGGCGTGCGCACGATCCCTTCGCCGAAGTGGTGTTGCCAGACCCGGTTCACGATCACGCGCGCCGTGAGCGGGTTGTCGGGGGCCGCCACCGCCGCGGCCAGTTCGGCCCGCCCGCTTCCCTCGGTGAACTTGGGCCGGTCGGCACCGGCGACGATCCGCAGGAAGCGCCGCGGTGCTTCCGCACCGCGCTTCATCGGGTTGCCGCGCAGGGCGATCTTCATGTTCCCGTCGCCACTCTCGAGCAAGGCGTGCAGGCCGGTCTTGGGGTCGTTGTTCTTGGTGTTGTTGAACACCCCCGCCAGCGAGTAGTAATCCTCGGTGGGAATCGGATCGAACTTGTGGTCGTGGCAACGGGCGCAGGAAATGGTGAGGGCCAACAAGCCGCGCGAAAAGGTGTCGACGCGGTCGTCCAGCGTCTCGGCGGCCACCTGGGCCTTGCTCTCCGGATCTCCGCCGTCGGAATTGTAGACCGGACCGGTTGCAAAGAAGCCGGTCGCGACCGCAGCCCCCTTGTCCCCGATCAGGTCCCCCGCGATCTGCTTTTGCACGAATTGGTCGTAGGGAAGATCCTTGTTCAAAGCCTCCACCACCCAGTCGCGGTACTTCCAGGCATGGGGCATATCGTCGGCATAGCGCGCCACGTCCAGCCAGTGCCTTCCCCACTGCTCGCCGTAATGCGGCGATGCCAGCAGGCGGTCGACCACTTCCCCCACGGCCTTTTGTGAATCGCCCTTGCAGGCCTGGACAAAGGCCTCGATCTCTTCGGTTTTGGGGGGCAGTCCCGTCAGGTTGTAATAAATACGCCGCACCAGGATGCGCGGTTCGGCGGGCGGGGACGGTTTCAGGCCGGCTGCCTGGAGCTGCGCCAGGATGAAGCGATCGAGTTCGTTTTTCGCCCAGGCCTCGTCGCGCACCTGCGGCAGGGCGGCCTTGGTAGCAGGGCGAAAAGCCCAATGCGCGTCGCGGAGGTGCGCCCAGTCGTAGCTCGCGGGGCTTTCCTGCTCGGCGACCTGGGGTTCCCCTTCCTCCGGCCAGGGCACACCCATCTCGATCCATTTTGCGATGGTCGCAATCTTTTCCTCGACCAGCTTGCCGTCGGGCGGCATCTCGAGGTCCTCGGACTGGTAGCGCACCGCTTTGATGAGAAGGCTCTCGTCCGGCTTTCCGGGCACCACGGCTGCGCCGCTGTCACCGCCTTTCAGCACCAGGGCGCGCGCGTCCAGACGCAATCCGGCCTTGAGCTTCTTGGCCCGGGCGCTGTGACACTTGTAGCAGTTCTCGGCCAGGAGCGGCCGCACCTTGGACTCGAAGAATTCCAACTGGTCGGCTGAAAACTGGATGGTCTCCTCCGCGAATGCGGCGGGACCACCGCAACCCACGAGCAGCGCCGCTGACAGCAGAGGCCGGATGATGTTAATTTTCAAATCCCTGCGATGCGATTGAATCCTTCCTCGGATCTCTTTCATTCTAACCCTTGAATGGGGACCTAACAATGACATTTCCCGCCAAGAACAGACGATATCCCCTGTAATTTGCCGCTCTTTTGGTGCTGGCACGGGTCATTACGGCGGGTTCCGCCCTCTCCTTTCCACCGCTTCTCGCGGACCCAGTGGGGGGCAGCGCCACAAGCCGGTCCCCCTTTCAACCTCCCTCACCAACCGCCAACTCCCAACGCCAACTCCCTGGTTTCTGAATACCGACGTCCTTTTCCGACGTGGCGCAATTCCGCCGACCATTGTAAAACTGGCTAAAGCGAAGCCCGGGTTTTAGGGTGATCACGCCCGGGCCCGGGATCCGGGCTGGACCCCGCTGCATTCCGGAAGACCCGGGCTCCTTCCGCCTTTGCCCTCTCGCCGCGAATCCCTATTTCAACTCCCAGCTTCATGAACAGCGCACCCAAAGTCACCGATCTCCACGTGGTCCGGAACCTTCCGCTCCCGGCGCCGGCCTTCGTCCTTTCCGAGATCCGGCGCAACGACGAGGAAGCCTCCTTTGTGGCGCGCTCCCGCGATACAATCCGGGCTATCCTGGCCGGCGAAGACAAGCGCCTGCTCGTGATCGTAGGGCCCTGTTCGATTCATGACACGGTGGCCGGTCTCGAGTACGCCACGCTGCTCCGGAAACTCGCCGAAGAGTTGCAGGACAAGCTCTACCTCGTAATGCGGGTCTACTTCGAGAAGCCGCGCACCACGGTGGGATGGAAGGGACTCATCATGGACCCCGACCTGGACGGGACCGGCAACATCCCCCGCGGGCTCCTGGTGGCGCGCGAGTTTCTACGGGAAGTCATCGATCTCGGCATCCCGACCGCCACCGAACTGCTCGATCCCATCACGCCGCAGTACATCGCCGACCTGATCTCGTGGTCCGCTATCGGCGCCCGCACCAGCGAGAGCCAGACCCACCGGCAGATGGCCTCGGGCCTCTCCATGCCAATCGGTTTCAAGAACACCATCAGCGGCGACCTCAGGGCTGCTATCAATGCGATCGGAGCCGCCACCAAGCCGCAGACCTTCCTCGGCGTCTCCGAGCAGGGCGTGGCCTCCGCCGTCTCCACCTCCGGTAACCCGGACTGCCACGTCATCCTGCGTGGCGGGGAAAGCGGCCCGAACTACGACGATGCGAGCGTGAAGGACGCTCTCGCGAAAATCGCGGAGGCCGGCCTGCCCCCGGTCGTCATGATCGACGCCTCGCACGCCAACTGCGGGAAGAACCACGAAGAGATGCCCCCCGTCTTCGAAGACATCGTGCGCCAGCGTGCAGCCGGAAACATGGGCATCATCGGCGCCATGCTGGAGAGCTACCTCGTGGCCGGGAACCAGAAGTTCCCCCAGCCCATCGAGGATCTCACCTACGGTCAGTCCATCACCGATCAGTGCATCGACTGGGCTACGACGGAGTCGATCCTGAAGGCTGCGGCGCAGGCTCTTTAGGGACGGGCCGTGACGAATCCGGCTGCGTCGGCAGCAGATCGCCGATCCGCACCACCTTGCGATCCGCGAAGAAATCGATCAGGGCCTGCCGGCTCGAGGCCGGAATGAGGCTGGCCTTGCACTCCGGGCGCTCGACGAGGGCCCGCAGGCGCATCAGGCGTCGGCCCCCCGACTGCGCGTCGTAGGCGTTGACGACGATGCAATAGCGATGATCGGCCGGCCGGGGCTCGGGACTGCGCAGCGGGGTAAGGCTTTGCACGAAATTGCTGCCCCGTTTCTGCCCTTTTCCCGCCTCGCTCCCTACCACCTCGACCTTGAATCCGAAGAGAGCGCGGTCCGAAGTTCCTTCCAGGGACTCGTTGAGGACCCCCACCAGTTCGGCGCGCGTCAGGTAGAGCGCCACCAGGCGGTTGTCGTAGGGAAGCACTTCCCACGCATCCGCGATCGTCTTTTTGCCGGACTTGAGCGTTCCGGTTCCGAATGTCCCGTGGAAGACGCCGTCCGGTTTCAAGTCGTGCTTGAGGGCGGCGTGCAGGAGGGAGGCTGCCAGCAGGATCTGCAGCGGGCTGCCCGCCCCAGGACCTGGGCGCTGGTTGGAGAGATCGAACTGCAATTCACCCATCTCCTTCGAGAGGTAAAGCCTGGCATCCTCGAGATCCTTCGCGGCCGTTTCGAGCACGAGCGGGTCTTCCGGGATGCGCTCATCCATCAGGATGGTAAAAGCGCGCTTTTCCAGCAAGCGCCGCGACTCCATGTCGAAACTCAGGTCTACCCGCCCACAGTGAATCCCGAAATAGTCGGCCTGGGTGTAAAGCGTCCTGCCCACCATCCGGCTGGAGAAATCGCGGTGGGTGTGGCCCGCGAGATAGACATCGGGGCCGTCCTCCAAGTCCAGCAAGGCCTGCACGCGGTTCGCGTAGTCGTCCTCCGCCCGCAATCCCATGTGCCCGCAGGCAATCACGGCATCGACCTTGGCCTCTTCGCGCAGGAATTTGAGGCTGGCCGCCATGACCTCGACCGGATCGGTGACTTCGAAGCCATTCAGCAACTCGGGGCGCAACCAGTAGGGGAGTCCCGGGGTGGTGAGTCCCAGGACTCCGATGCGGAAGCCGCCCACGCTCTTGACGATGTGCGGAACGATCCGCGCCAGGGGATGAGTGGAGTCTTTGAAGCTCCCCGCCGCCTTGCCTTCGAGCATCATGTTGCCGGTCAGGATCGGCATGGTGGAGCGTGAGACGGCATCCAGCACCACCTCCGGTCCCCAGTCGAATTCGTGATTGCCGATCACCCAGCCGTCGTACTTGAGCTGGTTGAAGAGATCGATCATGAGGCGTCCCCGCGTCATCCACCCTTCCGGAGTCCCCTGGTAGACATCCCCGATGTCGAGGAGCAGGGAATGCGGGCTCTCACGCCGCCATTGGCGAATCTGCGCCGCGCAACGCGCCAGCCCACCGACATTCGTGATCCCGCCGTAGGTCCGGGTGGGCCGGATGTGGCCGTGCAGGTCGGTGGTGTGAAAGATCGAAATGGTCCGCAGGGAGCGGGGGACTTTCGCCGCCGCAGCGGGGCTGGGAACAAGGACGGAGGCTCCCGCCAGGGCGGATCCTCGCAGAAAGGCGCGTCGTTCCAGCATCGTCATCTCAAGCGTCCGCAGCCTAGACGGTCTGATATCGAATGCAAACCGGGATGACGGGGGCGGGTCCCGGATTTCCGGGGCCGGGGGTTTGCGGGGCGGACCCCCCGCGAGATGCAGGCTGTTCATCCCGGGCTCCACCTCCCTACAATCCTGGCGCCGCGGCCGATCGCGGCACAGCCACACCCGCCGACTGCCCTCCGCCAGGTCCCGGCACCACCCCGTCAAATCATGAAAACAACCATCCTCATCCTCACCTCGCTCACCCTCGCCCTTTCGGCCGCCGCCGAACCGCGCACCTGGAAACCGCTCTTCAACGGGGTGGACCTCACCGGTTGGCACCCCGTCCCGGGTGGCAAGTGGGTGGCCGTCGATGGCACCATCCTCGGCACCTCGCCCCGCAGCGAACCCCGCCACGGCCTCCTCATGACCGACAAGCGCTACAAGAACTTCATGGTGCGCGCCAAGTTCAAGGTCGAGAAAGGTGACAGCGGATTCTACTTCCGCGTCGAGAAGACCGGCACCACCGTCAGCGTGAAAGGCTTCCAGGCCGAAGTCGACACGTCCCCCGAAGTCGGCGGCCTCTACGAAACCGCCATACGGGCCTGGGTGAAGAGACCCGATCCCGAACTCATCAAGAAGATCGTGAAGCACGGCGAGTGGACCGACATGCTCGTCACCGCCATCGGCGACGACCTCACCGTCTCCCTCAACGGCGTCACCGTCACCGAACTCCTCGGCGACAAGAAGTGCCTCAAGGAGGGCCACATCGCACTGCAACTCCACGGCGGGCAGGATATGCGCGTGCATTTCAAGGATCTCGCCATCTTTGAACTGCCATAGACCACGTTCATTTACAGGTTCGTTACACTTGCCAGCGGGCCCGCCGGGTAGAACCCCAGTCATGAAGATCCCACCCGCTCAGAAGGGTTATCCGCTCTCCCCAGGCCCGAAAAGCCCATCGAAGTGCGGGTCGACCGTCCTTTCTTCTACGCCCTCATGGACACCCGCTCGCAAACCGCCCTCTTCCTCGGCCGCGTGACCGATCCGCGCTGACCCTGATCACCATCAATTTGCGGGCACGAGCGTTCCGGGATCGACGCAAGGCGCGTCATTTGTTAATGGAACTTAATGATCCGCTTCCCTCTGCGGCGGGCTTATCTGCCCCTCCTGCTCGGCGTCCTTGCCCTTCTTCTCCTCCTGCAGTTCGGATCGCGACCCAACCCGGCAAAACCCGCCCCGCTCGCGGCATCACCAACCGCGGAACGTCAGCCCGCGAGCGCCGACCGCTCTCCCCTCGCGGAATTCGAGGCGTGGTCGCTACGCTACCAGGGCGCCACCGAGGCCCGCCGCGACTCCCTCCTCTCCGATGGCAGGGCCCTCGCAGCCGCCCGGCGCGACGCCTTCCTCGCCTTGATGCGCTCCGATCCGGCCGCCGCCCTCGAGCAGGCCCTTTCTCTCGAGGAGGTCGCCAGACTGCCCGCCGAACTCGCCCCCTACTTCGAGCGTCCCATCAGCGGAATCGGAAGTCTCGACCTGGTCTGGAGAACCAACCTCAACGAGGACGGCTCCCTGCGGTGCCGTCACGAGCACCTCCTCCACTTCGGTCCGCAGCGCTGGGAGGCGGTCGGACCCGCCCTCGACTATCCTGCTCCGCCCCGCAAAGACGTTCCCGTGAACGGCATCGCCCTCGGCAAGCTCGCCGTCCTGGCGCCTTCCGCCGTGCGCGTCCTCGCTCCCCGCGAAGTTGCCGCCGCCACGAAGCTCTTCCCCACCGGCAATCCCGACGGAATCGATCCCGTCACGCGGGGCGTCGCCACGGCGGAGAACTCCGCTCTCATCGGCGGCAAGGTCTACCAGTTTGAATCGCCTGCCGGCGCGCAGCACGTGGCGGGCGCCCTCTTCGCCGCGGAAGAGAAGGCCCGCGAGGAAAACCGCTACGCGATCGAGCACGGGTTCGAATGGCTCGCGGCCAGCGGCGGCGAGGGCGACTCCGGCGAACCTCCCGTCGCCGAAACCCCCTTCATGGATGACACCCTCGACGTGCTCTTCATCCGCATCGACTTCCCCGACCTCCAGGGCGATCCGGTGAGCCAGGTCAATCTCGAAACCACCCTCAACGCCGTGAAGGGCAACGTGGAGCAGTTCTCCTACAACGTCGCCACCATCGTTCCCACCGTCACGCCCACCGTCTGCCGCATGCCCAACAACGCGGCCTACTACGCCATTCCCGGCGACAACAACGGCATCCATGCCGACGCCAGCACTCTCGCTTCGGCTCACTTCACGCTCTCGAATTACGATGTCGTCGCGGTCTTTTTCGCCGACCTGAGCGGCATCCCCGAATCGCAGATCGACTACGCCGGTCTCGCCTCCATCGGTGGCAACAAGCACTGGATCAACGGCGCCAACAGCACCAACGTCATCCTCCACGAGTTCGGCCACAACTACGGCCTCTATCATTCCAACTACTGGGACCCCTCGCAGAGTCTGCCGGGGCAATACGATGTTCCTTCCAGCCTCGAGTACGGCGACATCTTCGACGTCATGGGCGGCGGCCTCGCACCCGAGGGGCACTTCAATCACTTCGCCAAAAACCGCCTGCAATGGATGCCCGACTCCAAGGTCGCCGAGCCCACCACCGACACGACGGTCCGCATCTATCGCTTCGACCACGCCAACGCCCTCGCCAGCCCCACCCTCGCCGCCAAGGTCCCGGTCGGCGGCGCCGTCTACTACTGGGTCGGCTACCGCCAGCTCTACACCTCCCCGACCTACAATCTCTCCACCGGCGCCTACATCGTGGCGGAAGGGCGCTCGCAAGGCGCCGAGACCAACCTCATCGACGCCACGCCCGGTTCGCAGCCCCTGGAATCGCAGGACCGCAATGACTGCGGCCTGGTAATCGGCACTCCTTTCGTCGACTCCGGCGTCACCTTCACAGCCTTGGCACGCGATCCCGGCACACCTTCCGAGTGGATCGACGTCAGCATCAGCTTCGCGGCGCGGATCGGGCTGGTCGCGACCAATGTCGAGGTGGACGAGCAGGCCGGCCTGGCCTGGCTCACCCTCCAGCGCCAGTTCAGCACCACCGGGGTCGCGACCGTCGACTACGCCACGAGCAATGACTCCGCGACCGAACCCGCCGACTACTACGCCACTGCCGGGACGGTTAGGTGGGCCGATGGCGACGGCGCCGACAAGACCATCGCGATTCCCATCCGCCCCGATGCCCTCGCGGAAGGCACCGAGCGCTTCAACGTCACCCTCAGCAATCCCACCGGTGCCGCCCTGGACACCTTCGCTTCCGCCGCAGCCGTCTCGATCCTCGATCCCGGCGAACGCTACGAAACATTCTCGCCGGGGTTCTTCAACCTGAGCGTGGAAGCCGTTGTGCCACTTTCCAATGGCCAGATCCTGATTGGCGGCACGATTTCCGCCTCAAGTGGGGAGTTCGCCAACATCCACAACCTGGCCCGGCTCGACCCCGACGGCTCGGTCGATACCACGCTCGTCACCGGATCCGGCTTCGACGCCCCAGTGAATGCCCTGGCTGTCCAGGCCGACGGAAAGTTCCTGGTGGGAGGAGACTTCACAACCTACAACGGCGCCGCCTGCGACGGGCTGATCCGCCTCAACCCGGACGGCTCCATCGACACCAACATCGGCGGGGTAGACAACGGCACGGTCCGGGCCATCGCGATCGAAAGCGACGGCAAGATCCTGGTGGGTGGAAGTTTCAATTCATTCGACAGCACCCCCGTGGAAGGAATGGTCCGGCTTACCGCGGCTGGGGCTCGCGACACGGTCTACGCGCTGAACTTGCCCTTTGTTACGAGCCTCGCCAGCAGCGTAGAGGCCATCACGGTGCAATCCGATGGCAAGATCATGGCCGCGGGCCTTTTCTACATCAGTGCCGGCGGCGAGGCGAAATCGGGGGTGGCACGTCTGCATACCGACGGCACCCGCGACACGAGTTTCGATCCCGGCGAAGGCGCGCGTTTCGGGAGTTTTCTAACCTCCGTGGAGGCCCTGGCATCCCTCCCTGATGGGATGTACGTGATCGGAGGGTCATTCACCTCCTACGATGGTAACGCCGTTCCGTATATGGCGCGCATCGATAACGATGGCTCCTTTGATGCCGCCTTCACGCCGCCGGCATTCGACGCCAGGGTACAAGCCCTCGCGCCCCAGCCCGCCGGCCCCATCATGGTGGGCGGCAGTTTTACCTCGGTGGGTCCTCAGCTTATTCGCCTCACCTCCACCGGCGCGGTCGACTCGTCCTTCAATATGGGAACCGGTCTTTCGGGAGGCACCGGGGTGCGCTCCTTTGCCCAGACCGACGGCGGCCCGCTCTTCGTGGGAGGAAATTTCTTCGGATACAACGGCAGCAGCACCAGTCCCATCCTCAAGCTTGCGGGGGGCACCAGGCCGTATGACTTCTGGGCCGTCGCGAACTTCTCGACCGCGCAGCTGGCGGGCGGCGATGCCGATCCCGGGGCGAATCCCGATGGAGACGATTTCAACAACGCCGCCGAGCGTGCCCTCGGCACCGATCCGAACCTCTGGAATCCGGATCCTGTATTCGCGGCAGGGGGAACCGGAACCATCAGCCTCCACGAAAGTGGCGGCCAACGTTACTTGGAGGTCAGCGTCGCCAAGAGCGCCTTCAGCTCGGGTGCCTGGTTCGTGGCCCGCTTCACCAGTGATCTGTTACCTGGGCGCCGGTGCCCACCCTCCCCGGCACCAACGCCGTCTACGACATACTGGAAGACAGTCCCACCGTGTTCAGGGTGCGCGACAAGACCCCGCTCGGATCAAATCATCGCTTCGTCAAAATCGGCGTGAGCAATCCGGATTAACCGGAATGGCTTCCTCTACCACAGCCCGGTCAGCACCCATGTGATCAGCAGCACCACCAGCACCACGGCGGTCACCCACCAGTACCACTTGATGCCGATCGGCCGGTGCGCCTTCTTTCCGAATTCCCGCGCGATAAACTCTTCGTAGTCGAACTCGTCGTCGGGGATGGCAATCCCGTCATACATCGAATCCTGCTCCCACGCCTTCCGCTTTTTCGGGCCAGCTCCCACCTTCTTCGTCCGCTTTTCGCGCTTCGGCGCACAGACCGGACACGCCGCTCCGACCCTCACTTCCGAGTCGCAGGTCGGACAAATGTAGGAATCGACAGTCATCTCGCAAGGTGTAACGCCGGGCCCAAGAGGCGGCAAGCTCAGAAAGGGCCTTGTGCACCGTCGCAAAAATACCGATACAGCCGATGTTTACAGAAAAAGAGAATGGGGCTCGCCTGGGCTCGCGTCCGACCACTGGGCACGGTCATTTTTCCCGATTTCTGCGTTGCTCCTCGGTCCTTGGTCTCGGCCGGAACAAGCTTGCTGCTTTCCTAGTACCGGTAATGCTCCGCCTTGTAGGGCCCATCCCTCGGAACATCGATGTAATCGGCCTGCTCCTGAGTCAGGGTGGTTAGTTTACAGCCGATCTTCCCGAGGTGCAGGCGGGCCACTTCCTCGTCGAGTTCTTTGGGAAGAACTTCCACCCCGATCTGCCGGGAGTCGCGCTTTTCCCAAAGGTCCATCTGGGCCAGGCACTGGTTGGTAAAGCTGTTGGACATCACAAAACTGGGATGCCCCGTTGCGCAGCCAAGATTGACCAGCCGGCCCTCCGCCAGCATGTAAAGGCTGTTGCCGCCCGGAAAGGTGTACTTGTCGACCTGGGCCTTGATGTTGTCCTTCACGATTCCGGGGAAGGAATTCAAGGCATCGATCTGGATCTCGTTGTCGAAGTGACCGATGTTACACACGATGGCCTGGTCCTTCATCTTCTCCATGTGCTCGATCCGGATAATGTCGAAGTTTCCGGTGGTGGTTACATAGATGTCGCCGAATCCCAGGGTGTCTTCCACCGTCAGGACCCGGTAGCCTTCCATCGCGGCCTGCAGCGCGCAGATCGGGTCGATCTCGGTCACGACCACCTGGGCTCCCTGGGCCCGGAGGGCCTGCGTACAGCCTTTCCCGACATCCCCGTACCCGCACACCACCGCCACCTTGCCGGAGATCATCACGTCCGTGGCCCGCTTGATTCCGTCCACGAGCGATTCGCGGCAGCCGTAGAGATTGTCGAATTTCGACTTGGTGACCGAGTCGTTCACGTTGATGGCCGGGAAGAGCAACTTGCCGTCCCGCTGCATCTGGTAGAGCCGGTGGACACCGGTGGTCGTTTCTTCCGAGACCCCCTTCAGCTCCTTCACCCACTCGTGAAACACGCCGGGCCGCTCCCCGCGAATCTTCGTGAGAAGGTCCTTGATGACCTGCTCCTCGTGGTTCCCCGACGACGTCTCGACCCAATCGCTTCCCTCCTCCATTGCATACCCTTTGTGAATCAGCAGGGTGGCGTCGCCCCCATCGTCCACGATGAGTTGCGGGCCCTTTCCGTCCGGGAATTGCAGGGCCTGCCAGGTGCACCACCAGTACTCCTCCAGGGACTCGCCCTTCCAGGCGAATACCGGCGTGCCCCCGGCCGCCATCGCGGCAGCGGCGTGATCCTGCGTCGAAAAGATGTTGCACGAACACCACCGTACATCCGCCCCGAGCTCTCGCAGCGATTCGATCAGGACCGCCGTCTGGATCGTCATGTGCAGGGATCCCATCACGCGCACTCCGTCCAGCGGCTTCTTCGGCCCGTACTTCTCCCGCACCGCCATCAATCCGGGCATCTCGTGCTCGGCAATCTCGATCTCCTTGCGGCCAAATTCGGCCAGGCCGAGGTCGGCCACCTTGTAACCCTGAACCTGTGGTTCTTCTGCAACTGCACTCATATCTGCTTTCTGCTTGAGGGAATCCTGGAAATTAAACGGCCGCAACCGCTCCGGATGAGACCGCGCTCTTCAAATCAGCCGTCTTGTTCGTCTCCTCCCACGGCAAATCGGCGTCTTCCCGCCCGAAGTGTCCGTAGTTGGTCGTCCTCCGGTAAATCGGCCGCAGGAGGTCCAGCTGCCTGATGATGTCGGCGGGCTTGAAGGAGAACACTTCCTTGATGGCCGACTCGATGGCGCTCTCGTCCACCTCGTTGGTGCCGAAGGTATCCACGCTGATGCTCACCGGGCGCGGATGACCGATCGCATACGCCACTTGCAGTTCGCAGCGCTCCGCCAGCCCGGCCGCCACCACGTTCTTCGCCACCCAGCGGCACATGTAGGCCGCGGAACGGTCGACCTTGGAGGGATCCTTCCCGGAAAATGCCCCGCCCCCATGCCGCCCCATTCCTCCGTAGGTGTCCACGATGATCTTGCGGCCCGTCAGGCCGCAATCGCCCACCGGACCCCCGATCACGAACTTGCCGGTCGGGTTCACCAGGATGTCGGTCCGGTCGCTCAGCAACCCTCCGGGAATGATCTTGCGGATCACGAGCTCCTTCAAGGTATCCTTGATCTCGCCGTGCGACACGTCCTCCGCGTGCTGCGTCGATATCACCACCGCCGTGATCTCCTTCACTTCCCCGTTCTCGTAGAGACACGATACCTGCGTCTTGGAGTCGGGACGCAACCAATCGATCTCGCCGTCCTTCCGCAAGCGAGTCACTTCCTGCCCGAGTTTGTGCGCGTAGTGGATCGGCGCCGGCATCAACTCGGAGGTTTCCCGGCAGGCGTACCCGAACATCAATCCCTGGTCGCCCGCCCCCTGCTCCGCGGTTTCTTTCCCTTCCGCCTTCGCGGCATCCACCCCCTGCGCAATGTCGTTCGACTGTTGCCCCAGCAGGTTGATGAAGGCGAAATGCTCCGCGTGGAAGGCGCAGTCATCGTGCACGTAGCCAATCTCCTTGATGGCTTCGTACACCGCGGTCTGGTAGTTGAAGTCCGAGTTGGTCGTGATCTCACCCCCCAGGATCACAAGGTTGTCCTTTACCATCGTTTCGCAGGCCACCCGGCTCTGTGGGTCCTGCTGGAAACACAGGTCAACGATGAAGTCGCTGATCGTGTCGCACACCTTGTCCGGATGCCCTTCCGTCACGGACTCCGACGAGAAAATGAATGATTTCGGCATAGCGTTTTGGCTGGAATATATCTACGAATCGTGATTCGTTGATGCGAAGTAACCACAGATTCCGATGCCGTCAATTCTGAATTCCCTCAAACTCCTCGCCGACCGGACCCGGCTCCGGCTGGTCCTCCTGCTGGCGGAAGAGGACCTCAGCGTGGCGGAGTTGCAGGAGATCCTCGGGATGGGGCAGTCCCGCATCTCCACCCAGCTGGCCCAGCTCAAGAAGGAAGGGCTCGTCACCGACCAGCGCTCCGGAAAGAACAACATCTACTCCGGCCAGGCCGGCGGGGACCTCCTCGACATCGCCCGCAAGGCCGGTGGCGAACTGCCGGAGCGCGAGAAGGACCTCGCATCCCTCCGCTACATCCTGCGCAAGCGCAAGGACAAGGCCCGCGCCTATTTCGACGAACTGGCCGGCAAGTTCGGCCGCCACTATGTTCCGGGCCGGTCCTGGAAGGCGCTCGCGGAAGGCCTCCTCAAGATTCTCAATTACGAGGTCGTGGCGGACCTCGGAGCCGGGGAGGGGACCCTCTCGCAACTGCTCGCGCAACGTGCCCGCAAGGTGATCGCGGTCGATCACTCCCGGAAGATGGTCTCCTTCGGCAAGAAACTCGCCAGGGAAAATGGGTTGAAGAACCTCGAATACCGGCTCGGCGATATCGAGGAGCCTCCCATCGACGACAAGTCGGTGGATCTGGCCTTCCTGAGCCAGGCCCTTCACCACGCCGCCAGCCCGGAGCGTGCTCTGCGTGAAGCCCATCGCCTTCTCAAACCAAACGGGCAGCTCGTGGTCCTCGACCTTCTCCAGCACAGCTTCGACAAGGCCCGCGAACTCTACGCCGACACCCACCTCGGCTTCGCCGAGGTCGAGATCGCAGACCTCCTGGAGAGGGCCGGATTCCGAAAAGTCGAGACCGCCATCGTGGACCGCGAGGACTCCCCACCCCATTTCCAGACCTTGCTGGCGGTGGCGACCAAGTGAGAGCCGCGCAGAGAACTCGGAAAGCGCGGCGGGCCAAGCGAGGAAGCGGAGAACGGCGCGGGCTGAAACGGTGTGCTGTTTTCATGGGACTGTTGAATCCCGGGTTGGAAGGAGGCCCAACAGCCGATCGAGGGACCCGCGAACCATCATCCTGCAGGTCGTCGTCTCGCTCCCCGGTCTGCAGATCTCGTTTCTCCTCGCCATGGCCTTAAGAGTGGCCGATGGAATTGCAGGCTAGCTTCCTTTCCCAGGTCGGTTGCACAGAAATTGCCATGTGTCCTCCTGAGCGCTCCCTCGAAGCCATCTTCGCTTCCATTGGCGGGCAACCTAACAGTTGCTCGCTCCGGGAATACTGCGTCCTGGCCCGCCCCATCCGCGAGATCGCTCCGTGCCGTCTGCTCGTCTTCGGAGTCGGACGTGACTCCGCGGCCTGGCTCGAGGTCAACCACGGGGGACACACCCTCTTCCTCGAAAACAACGAGGAGTGGATCGAAAAAGTTGGAGCCGAGATCGGATCCGAGTCCATCCGGCGGCTGCACTACCAGCAACTCTATGAAGACTGGGAGGCGCTTCGCTTCGCGCCCGACACCGTCCCGCTACCCGACCTGCAGGAGCCACCCTTCGACCGGAGCTGGGATGTGATCTTCGTGGACGCTCCCTGGGGACCCACTTTCGGCCGCCACCAAAGCACCCACGCGGCCACCCGGGCGGTGCGACCGGGGGGCCTCGTCGCCCTCCACGATTGCGAGCGGGAGCGCGAACAAATCGTCTGCCGGGTCATCCTCGAAGGGAGGGGATTCAAGCTCGAGAGCGAGGTCGCACGCCTCCGTCTCTACCGCGCCCCCCTCGACGAGGCCGGACCGTCAGCCACAATTTCGCAGGGGGAGCGGGGCTCATCGTAGGTCCAACGACTATCCCGCAGCAGTTCCCGGACGCCAGCCGTCGAAAGAATTCTTGTCCCTCGCCGCTTCCCATCCGTTCTCTATTCACTTTAACCGAAGCGACTTAGGCTCAGCGATGGGCTCTCCTGGTCCCCGGTCTGATCTCTTGCATCGACCCCGAGCCGCGCCATGGTGCTCCGGTGCGGTGGCTCTCTCTTCTAATCGCGGTCCTCCTCTCCTCCTGTGTGGCCCGGGAGCGCTCGACGGGGGCCACCCATTACAGCACGCCGATTCTCTTCGCCAATCCCTCCCTCCCGTCGTCAGCTCCCCCAACTTTGAACCGGGCTGCGGATGGGAGCGAGGAGGAACCCGAGCAAGGTGCAAAACCAATTCCCGTCCCGGAGGTGGCCCAGCCCATTCTCCCCGCCGCGGTGCAACGGTCCACCGCCAAAGGCGTGGACCTCATCCTTCTTGCTTTTGACGACCGCCGCTACACCCTGGCAGTCGCCGACAAGGCGGGCGGGCCCGCAACGCAGTGGCAAACTGCCGGGGACGTAGCGCGGGCGCACCGGGCCGTGGCCGCCATCAACGCCAGCTTCTTTACCCCGGAGGGCAAGCCTCTCGGCCTCGTAATCGAAAACGGAAAGCGCTTCGGGTCCTGGAACCGCCGTTCCTCCCTGACCTCCGGAGTCTTGGCGGTCCAGGGCGGCCGGCCGAGCCTCTCTCGCCGCGATCAGCGCCACGCCTCCTCCGGCGCCGTCCATCTCGTGCAAGCCGGTCCGCTTCTGTTAGATCGGGGCAAGGTCGTCTCCGGCCTTTCCGCTTCCTCCGCCCGCGCCCGCTCCTTCCTCGCCTTCGACGGAGACCACCGCTGGGTGGTCGGCGCCGCGGAATCCGCCACCCTCGCCGCACTCTCCGCCGCCCTTGCAACCCAGCCACTCCCCGGCGTCCTGCTCCGGACCGCCCTGAACCTGGACGGGGGACGCTCCTCCGACCTCTGGGTTTCCTCGTCCCTCCAGGGTGGGCCGGTCTCCACTCGAAGATTCTTGAACAAGCCGGTCCGCAACTACATCCTGATCAAACCGCGCCCCGCACAACCATGAGCCCTCTCTGCCACGTTTTCGCGTTGCTCTTCCTCGCCTCCGGCCTCGCCTCCGCGCAGTACACGCGCATCAATGTCGCCATCGGCCCGGGCGATTCGCCGGGAACCCTCCACCTCTACCTCTCCGATTCGCGCCGCACCACCTTCAAGATCATCGACCAGGGGGCGGCCGCGAGGGATGCCTACAAGAACCTGGGGGCCGCCATGCAGGCCCACATGTGCCAGGCCGGATGCAACGGTGGTCCCGCCGACAAGCAGGGAAATCCGCTCGGTCTTGTCATCGCGGACGGCAAGACCTTCGGCAGGCCCACCCCGGAATCCGATCTGACCGCCGGCATCCTTTTCATGGACGGCTCGCAACCGCGCATCAAGCGCGCCGCGGCTTTCTTCGCCAACGGTGCCGCCACTCCGCGCCATCTGCTCCAGACCGGTCCCTTCCTGGTCGAAGACGGAAAGGTCGTGGCCGACCTCGACGCGAAGCGTATCGCGCGCCGCACCTTCGTCCTCACCGACGGCGACAACCGCTGGGCTATCGGCGTGGCCCCTGCCACCACTTTGCAGCAACTCGCCCTCGCCCTCGCCGACCCGAAGACCTTCAAGGAGTTCGACATCACCACCTCTCTCTGCCTCGATGGCGCCTCTTCCTCCGGCATCTGGGTCACCGGTGAACACGGACCGCTCTACCTGAAGGAAATCCGCAAACTGCGGAACTTTATCGGGCTGGTCCGGCGTTGAAGTTCGTTGTCTTCCCTCGAAGCAAGAGGAGTCCAGGGACGGCGCAGCAGGAGGCCAACGGCACAAACCAGAGCGTCCCGGATCTGCCGGGAGCTGGCCTCACGAGTCCACCCGCACTCCGATCCGGAGGAAACGGGACGCTGCAAGCTGAATGGACCCGGTCAGTTGGGATCCTCCTCCGGATTCGGGGTCCAGATAATGTCCACTTGCGGGTAGATGATGCGGCCCGTTTTTTCGATGAGGTCAGAGACGCTGCGTACTTCGGTGTGCCCGTCCAAAAACAGCAAGAGACCCTTCTCATTGTGCCGGCCGGCAAAGGCGCGCGCGTTGGCCTTGGGCTCACCGGTAAATCCGCGCTGAGCCTTGGAGACCATCTGGTCGCGGGGCATGCCGCGCTCCAAAAAGGCCACGGTGCGGACCTGATCCTGGATCGCCGCCAGCATTCCAGGCTCCTTCTCGCCATCTTTATTACGTCGCTGCAGGCGGCTGTTCATCGCGATCGCGAAGTAAGGCCGCTTGAATTTCTTGCTGCCCTTCGGATAAGGGGCGCCCGGCACGGCCAGGGGGTAACTGTCATGGTAGAAGCCTTCGGGATGGTCGGATAGTTCTCCCACCGTCGCAGCCCCCATCAGGGCTGGGAGAGCGTTGTACCACGCCTCCGACGCTTCCGGCTTGCGGACCGTGCTCCAATCCCGGTCGGATCCCGGAGCGTCCTCCCGCGGAAGCACTCCCCCATGATCCGAGGTGTAGGAGACTGTTGAATTACCCCCTTTTCAGGAGATCAGAGCGTTGGAATCTGCGGTTGCGAATTGAAGCGAGACTTGGCGAGTTCGGTTGATTTGGA
>CAUZKZ010000031.1:0-21584 GCA_963580345.1 Verrucomicrobiia bacterium
GTGCCGGGGGTGGGGGGGGCGGGGCGGGGGCGGGGGCGGCTCCTGGAATTCGGAAGAGCCGCTGGTGAGAGCGAGATCGCCGCGAATTTCGCCGGCCGGATAGTTTTGGGAGTGGACGTTCACGTAGAGCTGTCCGGCGAAGAGAGCCTCGAGCATCAACTGCTCGGTGGTGAGGAACTGGGCGGCCTGGAGTTCCCAGGAGTGGTCGACGACCTGGCCGAGGGGGAGGCTTTCGATGATCGGGCCGGAAACCGGGTTGGCGACGTGGACGTGGGCCGCGGACTGGGGAGAGGTCAGCCCTGAAAAGGTGACGTTGACGACGCCGATGTCGTTATCGCCCTGCAAACGGACGGTGCTGACCCCGGTGGCGGTGGTCTGGGCGCTGCTTTCGGGTCCGAGGTAGGCGATGAAGAGGCGCGTGTTGGCCGGATCGTTGGAAGCGTCACAGACGCGGGTGAGAGCTTCCTGCCCGATGGCGTGGAAGCAGAGGTTGAGGTTTTCCGGAGCCTCCAGGAGGGTGTCGGTGACGGGTTCGACGTGAATGCTGGTGCGTGTGGAATTTGCGGGGATGACGACGAAGTTGGTGAGGATTCCGTTCGGCGAGATGATGTCTTCGCTCAGGTCGGAGGGGACCGGCGCCCGTTCGCCGAAGACGGGGAGGAGAGCGAGAGGAGAGGAACCGTCCGTGAGCCGGTAATCATTCGCGGAGGCGGAGGACTTGGTGGGATCGGCGGAGCCCTTCTTGTGGAACCAGAGCGTGAGGGGATAAGTGGTGGCTCCGCTCCGGCCGACCGTCACGAGGGCGTGAGTGCTTTCCTTTTCATAGGCATCCTGGGTGGTGACGCTGACAGCGACTTCCCCGGTGAGCGTGGAGGTCATGATCTCGCGGGCGGCGTTGAGATCATTGTTGGGGATGCCGGAACCGAAGCTGTCGCCGGAGTGGGAATCGAAACCGGCGAGAAGTTGTTCCTCCCAGTCCGAGACGCCGTCGCCGTCGCTGTCGGCATCGCTGACCTCGACGCGGTAGAACTTGCGGGACTCCGGGGGAATCGGGGTGGTGAAGGTGGTTTCGGGCCCGGTGGCGAGAACGGGGCTTCCGAGCGGGGTCCACGAAGCGGGTTGGAGGGAGGGAGAACATTGCAGTTGGTACTGCTTGCCCGGTTGGCTGGCGAAGGGAATGGAGAGATCGGGGCCGAGGATCGCGACCTCGCCGTGGCGGAAGGTCGACATGCCATCGAAAGGATCGGTGCCGGCCACGGCTTCGTTGGCATTGCTGTCGCCATCCAGGTCGGGGTCGAGGGCGGGATCGATTCCGACCGCGTCGTAGCGGCTCTCCCAAACGTCGGAGTAGTTGTTGCTGTTCGTATCGACAGCAGCCTGAAGGGAAAGCGCGAGGGCCGGGAGGAGGGGGAGGAGGGACAGAGAGCGCATGGCGGGAGCGGCGGTTTCGGGTTAAATTTCACGGGCCTTTCGGGCCGAAAAGGGGTCTGGCACGGCCGTGAGGGGGGCGAGATAATCGGGATTGTCTGAATTGAGTACGTGCCGGGTGTCGTTATAATGGAGCAGACGCATGAGTATTGATTCACGTTACACCTGGGACTCCGCGCAGCACGGGGCGGACTATGAGGCCCCTCGCCGGAGCCGGTTCGGCTGGTGGGTGCTGGTGGCGGTGACCTTCGCGGTGGTGCTCCACGCGGGTGCGCTGTGGGCGATGGGCCGCTTCAATCTCTGGCTCGAGCTCAGCGAGTTCGATTGGAAGTCGAAGACATTCCGGGTCAGCGAAATCGAGGACCTTACGGAATCGGTGGTGGCCCCGCCGAAAGACGACGAAGTGGCGAAGCCTCCCGAGGACTCCGCAGATCTCCTCACGGAGTTGGAGGAACTTCTCCCGGAACTTGATGACACCGAGATCGACATCTTGCCCGACCTCGAGAAGCCGAAGGTAGCATTGGAGCCGCTGAAGCCGGCCCTCATCGGCGAAGAGGACGGGGAGTTGCTGGAACCGTTGAAGGCGCCCGTGGTGGAGGCCAACCTCGAGGAACTGGGACGCGGCGAGCCGCTCTTCGAGGATGTGCCCGAGAGCCGGGTAGTGATTGAAGAAGGGAGCGTGACGGGCGACATCCCCGACCCCGATGCGTTTCTCAAGGATGCCGTGGTGCGCGGGGCAGGTGGCCTGGACGAGAACGGGGTGCTGAAGGGATACACGGAGCTGGGGCGCTACCTGAACTTCGACGTCGATCGACTCGAGAAGGGCCGTGCCGCCCTGCCGAGCGATCTGCTTTTCGATTTCGGCAAGTGGGATCTGAGACAGAGCGCGCGGCTTGGCCTGATGAAGCTCGCGATCCTGATCGATCGCAATCCGGAGATGTACTGCATCCTGGAAGGGCACACCGACTTGTTCGGTACCGAATTCTACAACCTGGAGCTCTCCCGCAAGCGCGCCCAGGCCGTAGAAGACTGGCTGGTCAAATCGCTGCGGCTGGATGGATCGCACATCATCGTGCGGCCCTACGGCAAGTCGAAGGCCAAAGTCCTCAAGGGCGACCAGGACGAGCAGGCCATCAATCGCCGGGTCGATATTTTGATGCGGAAACAGATTCCGCCCGAAGAACCGATCCCGGTGCAGGTGAAGCCGAAACTTCCTCGACCCGCTGCGGCGGCGGTTCCTGTGCCGGAGCCGGACCCCGGTCCCGCCGATGTACCCAAAGCAGTGCCGGTGGAGGAAGATCCACCGCGGGCCATTCCGGTGAATCCCCGGAAAGCGTTGCCGGCGCAGCCGGTGGACTGAGACGAACTTCCGGATCGATTCCGCCCCGCAAGTCTGGCTGGCAAAGGTGGCGACCGTCTCGCTCGTGGATGATTCGGGTCGATATATGGAGCTTGAAGGGTCCAGCCGAGAGGCGCTGTTCACCGGTCTTGCCGTTGGCTTCGTTCCCGACCCAGACGGTCGTGCCACATCTCCTTCCGTGCGAGGGTTCGCGCCCTACCGGTGTGGTTCGCGATAGGGCTTCCGCGCGCGGTAGAGGGTCAGGCGGGCCTGCAGTTCGGGCCGCGCCGCGGCGGGGGCCAGCTCGATGGCCCGGGCTTCGGAACGGATCGCCTCCTCGAACTGGTTGTTCTCGGCATAGGCCGCGGCGAGGGCATCGAGGGCGCCGTAGTGCTTCCATTGCGAGAGTTCGCAGGCGCGGGTGGCGATCGCGACTGCCCGTCGACCGTCGCGGATGTTCGGATCGGCGCAGGTGGCGAGGTGCCAGGCCAGGCTGCCGACCGCCCAGACGTTGTCGGCCTTCAGCTTGACCGAGTGTTCCAGATCGCGCAGGGCCAGCTGATGGTTGCCGAGTTGCTTGTGCAACTGGCCCCGGATGAAGAAGGTGTCGGCCCCCTCGGGCTGCAGCTCGATCGCCTTGTCGCAGTCGGCCACGGCCAGGTCCAGATTGCCGAGGGCCTCGTGCACGGCGGCGCGCTGCCGATAGGGATCGGCCCGGTTGGGATCGAGTGAAATGGCGCGATCAAAGGCCGGCAGGGCGAGGTCGGCCCGGCCGAGGCGGGAGTGGACATTCGCCAGCCCTTCGTGATTGATGGCGATCCCGGGCTTGAGTCGCACCGCTTCGCGGTAGAACTTCTCCGCCAGCTGGAGGTTGCCGCGCAGGAGATGGATCTCGCCCAGAGTCTGGTGCACGTGATCGGACTCGGGGTCGAAGCGCAGCACCTCCTGCAGGTAGTGAAGGGCCGTGTCGGTGCCTCCCTTGGTGCCATATTCCCGGCTGGCGTGCTGGTAGTAGACCCCGGCTTCCACCGCGCGCAGACTCTTCATGGCATTCTCGTGCCGGATGGTGCGCCCCGGCAGGGGGGCGGCGCGCACCCAGCGCTCGAAGAGGGTCCCCTTGGTGTGGTTCAGGTCCGAGAGGAGGGCGTCCACCGAGAGCCGGCCGCGGTAGATCACGGCCAGGTTGCCGTCCCCGTCGATCAGGAAACTGGAGGGAACCGGGAGGGGCCGGTCGGTCGGGAGGACGCGGTCGTGATAGGTCTGCAGGTCGGCCAGGATCTTCCGGGTAGCCTCCTGGTTGGTGTTGGCATTGAGGAACGGGAACCGCATCCGCTTCAACATGGCGCGGGCCTCGGCGGGATTTGACCCCTCCTCGCCCAGGCCATCCACGCTGAGGGCCACCACCGCGAGGCCCGCCCCGCGAATCTCCGCGGCGCGTTCGCGGATCTCGGTGAGCTCGGCCACGCACGGGGCACACCAGCTGGCCCACAGCATGACGAGGACGGGGCGGCCCGCCCCGGTCTTGACTGTGCGGCCACGCTCGTCCCGGAACTCCAGGCGGGGCGGCTTGATCAGGGTCACGACCGGAATGCGCGCCGCGTTCGACGGGGGAAGAATCTCCGGACGGGAAGGGGTGAGCTTCGGTGTGACGGTGCGAGGCGCCACCGGCTCGGCCTCCTCCTTGCCTTTCGTCAGCCGGTAGCGGCGATTGACTTCCAGGCCGGTGAATTCCTGCACCGGCGCCCCCGCCGCCGGCCAGCGCACCACCACTTTCTCGATCGTCTCGTGCTTCCCCAGGCCGAAGCTCACCCACTTGCTGGATTGGGCGACGAAGCCCTCCCCGGCTCGCAGGCTCTTGATGAGAGGACGAGATTCCTTTCCTCCCTCGCCTTCGCCCTCGCGCTCCCCCAGCACCACCTCCACGCGGGCGCCGATCGCGTCCCGGTTGCAGGAGGTCCCATCGCCCGCCAGTCGCAGCGCCAGCCAGTTCCTGCCGGGAGGCGTGTCATTGCGCAGAAGCCGCAGCCGCGGGGCGTTGCGGTTCGAGAACCAGAGGTCGAGGTCTCCGTCATGATCCCAGTCCAGGATTGCCAGGCCGCGGCCGTCGTCCGGAAAATCCACCCCCGTCACGGCGGAAATATTTGCAAAGCGTCCCCCGCCCCGCGGCGAGGCCCCCGTATTGAGGTAGGAACAATTCCGTTCGTGTCCGCTAAAGGAGCGCCCCTGACCCAGCATTTTCCCGAAAGTGGCGTTGGCCCGCCCCCTCTCCTCGGGAGAAGGTTGGGCGGAGTCTTCGCTCGAATCGGGACTGTGCGACACGACCTGCCGCCACCAGAAACTTCACAAGTCATCCGCGTCTTCGCCCGTCACAAATCCGTTGGCGATGACGAGGTCCTCCCAGCCGTCGTTGTTGAGGTCCACGAAGTTCGATCCCCACGCCCAGCGTCCCATCGTTACTCCCGCTTCGACACTTTCGTCCCGGAAGGAAACCCCGCTCCCGGCCCCCGGGCCGGTTGACGGGCCATGATTCCGCAGCAAGGTGTTTCCCCGTGCCAGCCGCTGGAAAATACCGCGCTTCTCGGGCGGGAGTCCCGATTTGAATCGCGCCTGGGAGGTGACGCGCTGGCCGGCCGAGGAGAACATGTTGGCGATGTAGAGATCCATCCAGCCATCGCGGTCGTAGTCGCCCCACGAGGCCGACATTCCGAAAGCGACGTCCTCCGCGGCGGCCCGGGCGGCGATGTCCACGAACTTCGGCTTTCCGTCGACCTGCGTGTGCAGGTACATGTTGTTCGGCCCGAAGTCGTTGGCGACGCACAGGTCGAGATCGCCGTCGTTGTCGAAGTCCTCCCAGGCCGCCGCCAGGCTGCGACGGTAGTTCCCCTCGTCGAGACCCACCCTGGCGGTGACCTCCGCGAACTTCCACTCCCCGTTTGCAATCTCGTTGCGGAAGAACCGGTTTCCTGCCGTGCCGCGATGATCAAAGAAAACCTGGTCACCGAGCACCGCATCGGGGCTTGCTCCGGTCAGGTCGGCGGACTGACCGTAGACGCAGACGTAGAAGTCGAGCCGGCCGTCCTGGTCGTAGTCCGCGGCGGCCATCGAGATGGTCGATCCCTCGCAGGCAAGCACCTCCCGGATCTCGAACCGCGCGCCGCTGTTGCTTGCCACCACGACGTAACCGTACATCGCAACCACCAGGTCCTGGTCGCCGTCGTTGTCGAGGTCCAGCAGGAGGGCGCTGCGCGAATCGGCCAACCAGTCGACTTCCCATTGCCGCGCGACGTCCTCCAGACTGCCGTCCGGCCGCTGGAGGAAGAGCTTGTTGGGAATTCCGGGTTCCTGGCACAGGTAAAGATCCTCCAGCCCATCGGCATTGACGTCGCCCACCGAGAGGCCCCGGAAGGCATTGAAGACGCCGGTATTGCGATCCGGGTAGCGGTCGAGCCAGTGATTGGTCCCGAAGAGCAGCTGGGTCCGATAGGACTCGTTCGCCTTCAGGGCCGCCTCGGTGCAGTCCGCGAAGAGTGGCCGTCCAAGTTCCCTGGTGCGCACCCGTTCGAAGCGTTCCACCGCGAGGCCTTGCAGGCGGGGTGGGGTACCATCCTCTCCGTGCTTCCACTCCACTCGCCACGTCGCATGATCTTCGACCGCTCCTCGCTCCGTCACTCCGAAGAGCGAGACATACTGGCGGGTCGCGAAGCCACCCTCGCCCGGTTCGACCCCCACGATCTTGACCTCGAAGCGCGCCTCCTCGTCACCCGCGATCCCGGCCGCCGCCTCCGCGAGGCTTTCCTGCAGACCATCAAGGCCGGTGAGCTGGCCGGAGGAACTTCCCTCCTTGGGCGGCCGCTCCACCACCAGGACGCCATCCGAAAAGACCTCCTCGAGATCCTCCGGCACCAGCCGATCGCCACGAAATCCCTCCGGCACCACCAGCGACTCCAGGGCGGGAGTCTCCGGGTCCCCCGGATGCACGATCAGTTTGCCGAGGGCCTTGAGCTGGGCCTTGGCCTCTTGCTCCAGCGCTTCCGACTCCCAGCCATCCTGGCCCGGGTCGTCCATGCGACGCCACTCCTCGGCCCGGTTCCCCAAGGTCGGGATGGGCGCCAGGCCATTCGCGGAAGCGGGGCCCTCGTGGCCGGTCACCACGGCCTTGTTTTCTCGCGCCGGCTCCTCCGCCCCTCCCGCAGTCCCGTCGGAACGCCGCGATGTGTCCCGATCCCCCAGGAGGTACCAGAGCACTCCCCCGCCCGCGATCAGCAGAATAATCAGGGCCGCTCGCCACGGGCGCCGACGCCCCCCGTCCGGGGGATGGCCCCGCTCCTCGCGCGGGGTCGGAGGTGACTGTTTTCCGTTAGTTTGGCGGGCCATGGGTGGAGCTGAAACTTCAGGTTGTCGAAACCAATTTCCCCCGTCAATTCAAAGTGTTCGGGCTCGCCTCCAAGAAATATCCGGAATAATTTGACACTGCACTCCCGGTTTCATTGCTTTGGAGACTATAAAACCCTTTTGGAGACTACAAAAACCTTTCCAATTCTCTCCCGTCTCTTGAAACCGCTGCTGCCCGCTCTCTCCGTTTGCGCCCTTGGGGTGTTTATTCCCGCCGTCTCCGCCGCGACCCTGGAGGCCCACTATCCCTTCGAAGAAGGCAATGGGGCCACCACCGCGGATGTCACCACCAATCACGCCGACGCGACCCTGGTCGAGGATTATGTCTGGTCGACCGAGACCCCGGCCGAAGTGGCCGCCAGCACGCAGTCGCTCGACCTCCAGGCCAATAACGCCGAACGGGGCGGGGTGACCCTGCCGGCCTCGGTGAGCACCGGGGTGCTCGACGTCGGTCCCTTTTCCATCAGCGTCTGGGCCCGCAGCCACAAGTTCCTCGACGGCAATCCTCCGGGTGGGAGCCGCGTCCTTCTCGCCAAGCGTGACACCGGAGTGGGCTGGCCAGATGCCGACTGGTACTACCAGGTCCACCAGAGCGACTTCGATACGGGCGAACTCATCGGGGTCGACTTCGGGGGCAATCTCGATTTTCCGCAGGCCCTGATCGAGAACGGGTGGCATCACTACGTGGTCACCCACGATGCCAACAAGGCGTGGACGGTCTACGTCGACGGGGTCGGAACCACCCTCTCCTCTCCGAACTTTTCCATCCAGGGGGCGGCCGGGTGGCCCTTGCACGTCGGCTGGGACGGCAATCAGCTCAATGACGCCGTGGCCGACCCCGACCCGGAAATCGGGGCCGGAAAGTGGCACTGGAACGGGGAGATCGACGACCTCCGCGTCTACAGTGGCGAACTCACCGCCCAGGAGGTGTTGGATCTCTTCGGCGGCCCCCCCCGCACTCCCGCCGTCCTGGAGGCCCACTATCCCTTTGAGGAAGGAAACGGGACCACCACCGAAGATCTCACCGGCAATCACGCCGACGCGACCGTAATCGAGGACGTGGCCTGGTCGAGCGAGACGCCCCAATTCGTGTCGGCCAGCACGCAGTCGCTCGACCTCCAGGCCAACAACGCCGAGCGGGGCGGGGTCACCCTGCCGGATACGGTGAGCACCGGCGTGCTCGAGGCGGGCGCCTTCTCGATCAGCCTCTGGGCCCGCAGCCACAAACTCCTCGACGGCAATCCACCCGGGGGTAGCCGCGTCCTGCTCGCCAAGCGGGAGACCGGGGTGGGCTGGCCGAACGCCGACTTCTACTACCAGGTCCACCACGGCGACTTCGACACCGGCGAGCTCATCGGCCCCGGCTTCGGGGGCAACCTCGACTATGCGCAGACTGTCACGGAGAACGCCTGGCACCACTACGTGGTCACCCACAACGGGGTCAACATCTGGACGGTCTACCTCGACAACGTCCCCGCCACGCAAAGCTCGCCGGGCAACCCCTCCCTGACCGCCTCGGGATGGCCCCTGCATGTCGGCTGGGACGGCAACCAGGCCAATGCCGACACGCCCGATCCCGACCCGGAAATCGGGGCCGGGCTCTGGCACTGGAACGGAGAAATCGACGAGCTGCGAATTTACAGCGGCGAACTCACCGCCGCCCAGGTCTCCGCCCTTTACGGCGGCCCACCGCCGCCCGGGCCTCCGCCCGGGGTCCTGCAGGCCTACTATCCTTTCGAGGAAGGAGCCGGCACCACCACTGCCGACGCCACCGGCAACCACGCCGACGCGACGATCATCGAGGACTTTGCCTGGTCGACGCTCGTTCCTTCCGAGCTTTCCGGAAGTTCCAGTTCCCTTGACCTGCAGGCCAACAACGACGAGCGCGGTGGGGTCACCCTCCCGCTCTCGGTGAGTACCGATGTTCTGGAGGCCGGTCCCTTCTCGATCAGCGTGTGGGCCCGCTGCCACCTCTTCCTGGACGGCAATCCCCCGGCAGGCAGCCGGGTCCTGCTCGCCAAGCGCGAGACCGGGGTGGCCTGGCCGAACGCCGACTGGTACTATCAGGTCCACCACAGCGACTACAATACCGGCGAGCTCATCGGGACCGACTTCGGGGGAAATATCGACTACCCGCAGGTCCTGACCGACAATACCTGGCATCACTTCGCGGTCACCCACGACGGCAAAAAGACCTGGACCGTGTTCGTAGATGGAATGGCGCGCACCGCGGATTCGCCCAACACCTCTCTCCAAGATGCTGGTTTTGGGGCCTTGCACGTGGGCTGGGACGGCAACCAAGCGAATACCGACCCGGCCGACCCGACCCCGGAAATCGGGGGCGGACTGTGGCATTGGAACGGAGAGATCGACGACCTGGCGATCTTCAGTAATGAACTTTCCGCGGAGGAAGTCGCCGCGGTCATGAGCGGGGACTTCAGTTCCTTCGGCTTCACGCGGGGGGGACCCCGCCTCACGGAGGTTTCCCGCTCGGCGGCCGGCGATCAACTCACCATCAAGTGGGAAAGCCGGGACGGCAAACTCTACAATCTGCGCAGCGATACGACCCTCTCCGCCGATCCCGCCACCTGGGCCATTTTCGGCGGCCACCAGGATATGGCCGCCACCCCGCCCGAGAACGTCCTCGTCCTCCCATTCCCCGCCGACCCGGAACGCTATTTCGTCATCGAGGAGTTCAATGCCCCGCCGGTGGAGATCCTGAACGACGACTTCGAGAGCGGGCAGGGAGATTGGATCGCGGGATCGGAGGGACAACCCGGCAGCGCCTGGGAACTCGGGGCGCCCACCAACTCCGGCCCCGCCGCCGCCAACAGTCCCTCCAATTGCTTCGGCACCAACATCGCGGGAGACTACGGCTTCGACGCCAACCTCTTCCTGCGTTCGCCGCCGATTGATCTCACCACCGCGGGGGGGGCCACCCTCAGCTACTTCCAGTTCTACGATATCGAGGCGGACTTCGACGGGGGGCGGGTGGCAGTGCTCGATGCCGGCGACAACGACTCCGAGGTGGCGGTCCTCCAGGCCCTCGTGGATGGAGAAATTACCCAATGGGAAAAGGTGACTCGGTCCCTGCCCGCCGCGGCGCTCGGTAAGGTGATCAGGATCGAGTTCCGCCTTACCTCCGACGACGTCCAGAACCACGCGGGTTGGTACATCGACGATGTCCTCGTCACGGTCCCCTGATTTTCCGGCACCCTCTCAAGAACAAACCACAACCTAAAATTCCTAACCGAACAAAACATACCCAGCCGGTAGCCCCGGCTAGAACCAACCAGAGACAAAACACAACCTGAACTGCATATGAAAATGAACCTCATGAACAGAATAAGCCGAACCTCGCTTCGAATTCCTGCCGCGGTCTGCGCGCTTGCGACATTCCTTGTCAGCGGCCCGGCCCTCCACGCGGCGGGAACCCTGCAGGCGTATTACTCCTTCGAGGAAGGAGCGGGAGCGACCAGTGCCGACACCACCGGCAACCACGGCACCGCCGCCCTGGTCGAGGATTACGCCTGGTCCGGAGTCACCCCGGGGGCTCTCGGCCACAGCACCCAGTCGATTGACGTCCAGGCCAATAACGCCGAGCGGGGGGGAGCCATTCTGCCGGGATCCGTGAGCACCGGCGTCCTGGAAGCCGGTGCCTTCTCGGTCAGCCTCTGGGCGCGCAGCCACAGATTGCTCGACGGGAACCCCCCGGGCGGCAGCCGCGTCCTCCTCGCCAAGCGTAACACCGGAGTGGGCTGGCCGGACGCCGACTGGTACTACCAGATCCACCAGAGCGACCACGATACCGGCGAGATGATCGGGGTGGATTTCGGCGGCAACATGGACTTCCCACAGACCGTCACGGAAAATGCCTGGCATCACTACGTGTTTACCCACGATGGTGCCAACAGCTGGACGGTCTTCGTCGACGGGGCCGGTTCAACCATGACCACCCCCAATAACCCCTCGAATGTCGGGAATGACGGCTGGCCCCTCCACGTCGGCTGGGACGGCAATGGGCTCAATGACGCCGTGGCCGACCCCGACACGGAGATCGGGAAGGGAAAGTGGCACTGGAACGGAGAAATCGACGACCTCGCGATCTTCAGCGGGGAGCTGGATCAAGCCCAGGTAGACCTCCTCGGTGCCGGCGGCCTGGTTCCGGAGCCCTCCGTGTCGCTCCTGGCCGTGCTCTCGCTGGGCGCCTTGCTGATACGACGGCGGCGGGGCTGACAGCGCTGGCCCCCGCGGAGGGCCTTTGTGCTGGCGAGATCGGCTCAAAACGCATAAAATCAAGAAATCAAGTGTTCCGAACGTATGTTCGGAGCAGCCGGGGTGGTTTGTCCGCGTTTGGTGGCAGGCCGCCCCGGGAGTGGCCCGCGGCGGCCACCGTAATTTATGAGACGACCTCCTCCAGTCCTTCGAAGGTTTGCCCGTCTTTCGCTCGTGATCCTCGCCCCCGGGTTGGGTGGGGTGGCGTTTTTGCCTTGGGCCGGAGCGGTCGATCTGGCGGCTTATTATCCCTTCGACGATAGCCCGGCCGAGGGCGGGGGGCGGCACTCCGAGGCCACTCTGGTGGAGGATACGGCCTGGTCTTTGGAGAAGCCGGCAGGACTCAAGCATAGCAAGGGTTCGCTGGAGGTGCAGCCCAACGGCCGCCGGGGCGGGGTGACTCTTCCGCGCTCGGTGAGTCCCGCCTTGCTCGAGGGCGCTCCCTACTCGATCAGCCTGTGGGCCCGGAGTCACGGGTTCTTTTCCGACAAGGAGAAACCGGGCAGCCGCGTTCTGTTGGCGAAACGCAACGTGGGAAGGGAGTGGCCGGGCACCGACTTCATGCTGCAGGTCCACCACAGCGATGGAAATCACTTCGAGTTGATCGGGGAGAAACTCAAGGGCAACGTCGAAGTTGACGACTCCGTCGACCCGGGCCTCGCCCTCTCCGAAAACACCTGGCACCACGTCGTGATGACCACCGACGGGATCGGGAAGTGGACGTTCTACATCGACAACAGCGCCGGTCTGGAAGGCCGCACCATGCCGCCCGACACCGGCGACGCCCTGCAGATCGGGTGGGACGCCGTGAACCCGGACCCCAACTGGAATTGGGACGGCGAAATCGATGACGTCGCGATCTATCGCGGCGAACTGGACGCCGGGGAGGTTGCCGCCTTGTTTCTCGGAACGCATCCGGCCGAGCTGGCCGGTGCCGCCAAAGCGGAACAGGACCGCGAGTTTACCGCCGAGCAGGTGGCGTACTTCGAAGCGAATGTCCGGCCCCTCCTGGCGCGGAGATGTTACAAGTGTCACAGCGCCCGCGCCGAGAAGCTCAAAGCTGGATTGCGTCTCGACGGCCGCGCCTTCGTGCTCAAGGGCGGTGACACCGGATCGGCCATCGTGCCGGGTTACCCGGAAAAGAGCCTCCTCGTCAAGGCGGTACGTTACCTGTCGATCGAGATGCCGCCCAAGGGGAGGTTGCCCGACGAGGAGGTCGCCATTCTGGCCAGGTGGATTGAAATAGGGGCGCCGTGGCCAAAAGAAGAACCGGTGGCTGTCAATCGTTCCGATCCAGAGAACTACGACTGGAACAAATTGCGCGACGGACACTGGGCCTACCGCCCCGTCAATCGACCGGCGGTGCCGGAAGTTTCCGATCCGGCGTGGACCAGGAACGAGATCGACCGCTTCATCCTGGCCCGGCTCGAAACGGCGGGCCTCAAGCCCTCTCCCCCCGCGGATCTGCGATTTCTGGTGCGCCGCATCTACTACGACTTGCTCGGCCTGCCGCCGTCACCGGAAGAAACCGCGGCCTTCCTGGAAGCCGCCGCGCAGGACCGCTCGGTCGCGGTGAAGGAACTGGTGGATCGCCTCCTGGCTTCTCCACACTACGGCGAGCGGTGGGGCCGGCACTGGCTGGACGTGGCGCGCTACGCCGATTTGGATAAAGGCCGCTACGAACCCCCCGGGGCCTGGCGTTACCGGGACTGGGTGATCGCGGCCTTCAATCGTGATTTGCCCTACGACCAATTCGTGAAGTTGCAGATCGCGGGCGACCTGATCGCGGGCAAGGAAGATGCGGTGGCCACCGGGCTGTTTGCGCTGGGGACGGTCTACCGGACCGACGGGGGGGATCCGGATGGCATCGCCAAGTCCAAGGCGGCCACCCTCGATGACCGCATGGATACCCTCTCGCGCGGATTTCTTGCCCTGACGGTCTCCTGTGCCCGTTGCCACGATCACAAGTTCGACCCGATCCCGACCCTCGATTACTACTCGCTGGCCGGAATCTTCAACAATACCCACATGGGGGCCGAGCATGACGGCGACATCATCGGGGCGCAGAGCAAGGCCGAGATGCACGTCCTGGCCGAACGGGGGGGTGGCGACATGCCGGTGGCACTGCGCGGAAACCTGCGCAAGCCCGGTCCGGTCGCCCCGCGCCGTTTCTTGCGCATCCTGGCCGGTGCGGATGCGCCGCGCTTCACGGAGGGCAGCGGGCGCCTCGAACTGGCCGAGGCGGTCGCCAGCGCGGAAAATCCGCTCACTGCCCGCGTCATCGTCAACCGCATCTGGCTTCACCACTTTGGCCGGGCCCTGGTGCGCACCCCGAGTAATTTCGGGTTGAAGGGCGAGCAGCCGACCCACCCGGAACTCCTCGACTGGTTGGCGGCGGAATTCGTGGCCTCGGGTTGGTCGTTCAAGAAACTGCACCGTACCATCATGAACTCGGCAGCGTACCAGATGGGCAGCCGGCGGGAGGAGACGGCCTTCCGCACGGATGGCGACAACCGTCTCCTGTGGCGCATGAATCCGCGACGGCTGGACGCGGAAAGCTGGCGCGACACCCTCCTGGCGGTAACCGGAGAATTGGACCGCACTCTCGGTGGGAAAGCGATCGAGGACCTGCACAGCAAGCGCCGCACCGTCTACCTGAAGGTCAGCCGCAGTGGCGATCAATTTGCAACCGACGAATATCTGCGCGCATTCGATTTTCCGCTCATGCAGGCCAGCGTTCCGAAGCGGCCGGTCAGCGTGGTGCCGCAGCAGTTCCTGTTTTTGCTGAACAGCCGCTTCATCACCGATCGGGCGGGCGCCCTCGCGGGACGGCTGGAGAAGGATGCTTCGGATGACGAGGCCCGGATCGAGCGGGCTTATCGGTTACTGCACGGTCGCACCGCAAGCGACCTGGAAAAACAACTCGGACTCGAATTCCTGGCCCAGGCCTCGGGAGATCCCGAGACCAAGCTCACGCCGTGGCAGCAATTGGCGCAGGTTCTCCTGAGTTCCAACGAGTTGATGAACGTCAGATGATTGATTTGGAGCAGAATTAGGAGTATGATCAAGAAGGGAGAAGAATGAATCATCAGGATCCGTATCCAGCCCTGACTCGCCGCGAGATGCTCTCCCGCATCGGGGCGGGCTTCGGCACGGTGGCACTGGCCGGGGTGCTGGGCCGGGCCGGGCTGCTTTCGGCGGAGGCCGCCAACGTGCCGGCCTCCGCTTCTCCGCGGGCACCCAGGGCCCCGCACTTTGCTCCGAAGGCGAAGCACATCATCCAACTCTTCATGCCCGGTGGTCCGTCGCAGGTCGACACCTTCGATTACAAGCCGGAGATCGCGAAGTACGCCGGGCAGCGCCCCAAGGTGGTGGTCCGCAAGACGCTGCGCAACACAACCGGTGGCCTCATGCCCTCGCCGTTCGGCTTTAAGCAATACGGAGAATGCGGCAAGTGGGTCAGCGACCTCTTTCCGCACGTGGGCAATCTGGTGGATGAGCTCTGCTTTATCCATTCCATGCATACCGATATCCCGGAGCACCAGGGCGCCATCTCGATGATGAACCTCGGCCACCTTCAGCCCGGTCGTCCAAGCATGGGGGCGTGGCTGACATACGGGCTCGGCAGCGAAAACGAAAACCTGCCCGGCTTTGTGGCCATGAGCCCGCGCGCCAAACCGGCCGGCGACATCGCCAACTGGGGAAACTCCTTTTTGCCCGCGGCTCATGCCGGCACCTATGTCAATATCCACGAGATGAAACCGGAAGAGGTCCTCAGAAACGTGAAAAACAAGGATCTCTCGCCCTCACAGCAACGACGACAAATCGAACTGCTCCGCCGCCTGAACAATCTCGACTTGGAGCGGCAGGGACGAGACGAGCGGCTGGAAGCGAGCGTTGGAACGATGGAGATGGCCTTCCGCATGCAGATGGCCGCCCCCGAAGCCTTCGACGTGCGGGGCGAATCGAAGGCCACCCTCGATCTCTACGGCGGGACCGAATACGCCAAGGGCTGCCTGATCGCGCGGCGCTTGGTGGAACGCGGGGTCCGCATGGTACAGCTTTCCCTCTCGATCGATGGCTACACCGTTCCGTGGGACACCGGCCACGAGGACATCCCCGGCGGGCACCCCAAGCTGGCGCGAGCGTGTGACCAGGGCATCGCGGCCCTCATTATCGATCTGAAACAGCGGGGCCTCCTGGAGGAAACGCTCGTCGTCTGGGGAGGCGAATTCGGCCGTGCTCCGACCTCCGAAGGCGCCAAGGGCCGCGACCACGACCACTACGGGTTCACGGTGTGGATGGCGGGCGGCGGCGTGAAGCCCGGATTCAGTTACGGCGCCACCGACCAGTTCGGCTGCACCGCGGTGGAAAACCGCGTCCACGTCCACGACTTGCACGCCACCATCCTGCACCTCATGGGCCTCGATCACGAAAGACTCACCTATCGTTTCAGCGGTCGCGACTACCGCCTCACCGACGTGCACGGACGGGTCGTGAAGGACATCATGGCCTGATTGCGGGGCAACGAATCCGCTGCTCGTGGAGCAATGCGGGTGTCCAGAGCCGAGCGGACCCCTGTCCGTCGGTCCGGGGGGGAGTGGCGCGACCGTCCCGATCGTGTGTCAGGCCCGCGTCGGAATTGAGGTTCGGCGCCTCCCGGTTGGGCCTCCCGACCACCACGACCGCGACGGTTGTGCCACGGACCGGCGCATTGATTTTCAATCGCCGGCAGAATCATGCGGCACGGCGGCTTCTTCCCCTGGATCCGAGGGCGATTCCGCAGCGGCATGCGCCTCCGATTCAGGGGGTGGTTCCACAGCGGCATGCTTCTCCGATTCCGGGGGAGGTTCCACAGCAGCATGCTTCTCCGATTCAGGGGGAGGTTCCACAGCGGCATGCTTCTCCGATTCAGGGGGAGGTTCCACAGCAGCATGCTTCTCCGATTCCGGGGGTGATTCCGCGGCGGGCGGGGGTTCGGGAGGCGGTTCCGGCGCCTCTTCTTGTTCCGCTCCCAACTTCACGCGCGGATCGCTCTGCAACAACTCCGTCAGGCTCTCCCAGCCGCCCGGGGTCTGAAGGTTGAAGACGTGGAGGTAGAGGGAAACGATCCTGGGGTTATGACCGGCGTAGAGTTGATCGACGGTGGCCTCGAGTTTGCCGGAGTCGAGGTCTTCCGGGAGGGTGCCTTCCACCGAGCCCTCCCCGTTGTGCTCGATGCCCATTCCGTCGCAGAACCCGACGAGGAGAGGTTGCTGGAACTTCATGAACCAGACCTGCAGGAGGTGTTCCCCGATCATGTCGCTGCTGCGGAGGGCGAGGGTCTTGTGCATCCACTCGATTTGCTCCTTCACGGGCTTTTTCTGGACGTAGACGGGGCGGAGCTTGCGGGCCTGGGCGAGGCTGGCCACCGCGCTCTTGTAGATTTCGCGCTCCTCGTCGCGAAAGGTCGTGAACATTTCCGCCACCACGGCGGGTTCGAGGAGTTTGTAGAGCTCGTGGGGTTTCACGCTTTGAGGTCCGGGTTCTGCGGTGCCGGTTCGCCGTTGTCAATGTTCGGGGTGACTTCTTCCAGGGGCTGCGAGGCGGTGAGATCCCGGTAGGCCCGGATTTCGTCGCCCGGGATATTGGCCCGCATGAGCGACTCGCCGACCAGGATGGCGTTGGCTCCGGCGTCGAGGACGCGCTGGGCGTCGGCGGGGGTCTTGATGCCGGATTCCGACACGAGGGTCACATGGTCGGGCGCTTCTTCCGCCAATCGCGTGGTGGTGGCGAGGTCGGTCCGGAAGGTCTTCAGGTTGCGATTGTTGATCCCGATGAGGTCGGCACCGAGCTCGATGGCCCGCTCCATTTCGGACAGGTCGTGGACTTCCACCAGGACATCGAGCTGGAGGTCGCGGGCGGTGTGGTAAAGATTGCGAAGGTCCTCGTCCGGGAGGCAGGCCACGATGAGAAGGATGGCGTCGGCACCGGCCACAACCGCTTCGTAAATCTGCGCCTCGTGAATCGTGAAATCCTTGCGCAGGAGGGGAATGGGGGACTGCTGCGAGATCGAGGCGAGGTCGCTGAGCGAACCCTGGAAGTATTTCTGGTCGGTGAGGATCGACATGCACGAGGCGCCGCCTTCGATGTACATGGTGGCCTGACGGAGGGGATCGAAGTCGGGATCGATCACCCCGGCGGAGGGCGAGGCCTTTTTGACCTCCGCGATAACGCCAAGGCGGTCCGGCCCGCGATCGAGGGCGGAACGGAAGCCGCCGAAGTCATTGCGCTGCAAAGCGGCGGCTTTGAGCTTGGCGGCCAGGGGGAGGAGGGCCTCCACCTCGGTGCGCTTGTGGGCAACGATTTCGGCGAGCGTGTCCATGGCGAACGGGGATTCATTAACCGCGATTGGACGGGAAGGGACACGTAATTTTTTCGGCGGGCCACGACCCGCTACGGGGGCGGGCGGGGGCGGGAGGGCAGGTCTCGCAGTGGTCGGGCGGGACGGGTGGAAGCCGTCGAATCCCGTGAAATGAGGATCCCGAGCCGTTCCGGGAGCCCGAAAATTGGCTTGCGAGCGGACCGGGGAGATGTAACTAACCCCCCCCATGGATGCGGGTGTAGCTCAGTGGTAGAGCGTCACCTTGCCAAGGTGAATGTCGACGGTTCGAATCCGTTCACCCGCTCCACTTCAACCAGCCTGTTCCGGACAATCGGGACGGGCTGACTTTTTTGGCGAGGCAAGGATTGGCGACCGGACCGGGCCGGATGCCTCGGAACTATACCCACCTGGAACCTGCGCGCCCGGTTAGAGAAAATAGTATTTTTGTGTCGGTACCTGATCTGGATATGCTCCAATGACGGGCACGATGTGGGTCTGGTCGAAACTTTCGGCGGCCCGGTGGGAGGACGCCTGGGAGGAGCGCTTCCACGGGAATCCGAATGCTGTCCTCACCCGGCTGAAGGGGGGGAAGTCCGTGCGGATCGATGTGTACTGCGAGCGGAAGATGGAGGCGGAGGAGATTGTCGATCAATTCGGGGGGGCGGTGAAGCCCCTGGCCGACAAGAACTGGGTGGCCCTCTCCTCGGAGGTGGGGCCGCCGATCAAGATTCGGGACAGTCTTCTCATCACGGAGGAGGGTGGAGGGACGGAGCTGCGGGAGCTGCGGCGCAAGCATCCGGGACGGACGGTGGTGAGCATACCCCCGGAGATGGCATTCGGCACCGGGGATCACCCCACCACGGCATCCTGCTTGCGATTCGTGGCGGACGAGGCGAAGGCGCGGCGCGGGCAGCGCTGGCGGCTGCTGGACCTGGGATGCGGATCGGGGGTGCTGGCGATCGCGGCCAACCTGTTGGGTGCGGAGGAGTGCGAGGCCCTGGACTACGATCCCAATGCGGTGGAGGTGGCACGGCACAATGCGGAGCGTAACGGAGCGAGGGGGGTGCGGGTGGAGGAGGCCGATCTCCTGGAATGGACCACGCAGCGCCAGTACGAGGTGGTGGCCGCCAACCTGTTTGCGGATGTTCTGCAGGAATGTTTTGCGAAGATCAGGAACACCCTGACGCGGGACAGCCACCTGATTATCTCGGGGGTGCTGCGTCCGCAGTGGGAAAAGACCGAGGCGGCAGCGGGGGCGGCCGGGCTCGAAATGAGAGAGGTGCGCAAGAAGGGCAAGTGGGTTTCGGCCCTGGGCGGGCTGTCGAAATGAGCAATGGGACCGCGGGGTGGGTGCGGTGACACGGGTTACGGGACCGGAAGGGGCACGGGGAATCGGGCGCGCCGCGGCGGAGAAGGCGGAAATCGGGTCGTTTTTCTTTTGTCGGGGGGGAATCCCTCACCGACTATGCGGGTCGTGAAGGGGTTCGTGTTGTTGGCGATCGTGTTGTTGATCCCGACCATGGCGTACTTCCAGAAGCATCGATTTGAGACGCGCCTGCAACCGGAGCTGAGTGCTTCGGTGCTGGAGGTCCTGCGGGGGGAAGGAGTGGAAGCCCCGTCGGTGCGGATGCAGTATCTCGACGCCGTGATCTCGGGACGGGTGGCAAGCGATGCGCAGCGGAAGGAGGTGGGGGCGCGCGTGCACGCCCTGCCCGGAGTGCGTGTGGGTCCGGAAGGGAACCAGTTGCACACGTATGGGTGGATGCGGATCTCGCGCCAAGACGGGGTCTTTCGCGGGGAGGGATTGATGCCGCGGGACTTCCCGGGGCAACTTCCGCCGTCCCTTTCGCCGCAGGCCGGATGGGACGATGAAATCGAGCGGCGCGACAGGGTTGGAGCGCCGAGCGGGGCGCGCGAATGGAACGAGTTTCTGAAGTACTATTTTCATGGATACGGGAACCGCAGCGCGGAATTGAAGCGAGGGCGGCTGACGATGCGGGGCGACGCGACGGCGGGGCTGCGCAGCGACTGGCTGTCGAAGGCGAGCGAAGTAGTGTCGAAGGACGAGGTTCTGGAGGAATTCAACCTGCACCCGTCGATTTATCACTTTCCCGGCTACCGGCCGGTTTCGCTGGCGGACGCCACCAGGCTGGAACAACTCCGGCGGCAGCTGGGAGAGAACGTGGTGAACTTTGGGGCGGGGGCGGGCACCGAGATTCCGGAGGGGGAGCGTGGCAAGGCCATCGCGGCGGCGCGGGCCGCCCTCGGAGCAGGTGACGGAGCGCGCTTCGTGGTGGGTGGGCACCCCGGAAGCAGCGGCAACGTGACGGTGAACGGGCAGGTGGCCCGCAAACGGGCGCAGGCGGTGGTGCGCGTCCTGGTTGAGCACGGCGTGGAGCCGGATCAGTTGGAAGTGGTTCCCTTTGGCGTGACGCCGGGCGGGGCACGGGATAACCAAGTGGAGATCGTGGTGAAGTAAGGCTGCGAAGCAATCGATGGACGCCCTCACCTACTTCCTTCTCCACTACGGGCTGTACAGCCTGTTTCTGGTGGTGCCGGCGGCGGCGCTGGGGGCGGTTTACGGGTGGCTGGCATGGGGGAGGCACCGGGACGGTGCGCAGGAGGCGCGCAATCGTATAGAGGATGCAGAGCGGACAGCCCAGGAGGTGGAACTGGAGCTCAGCCGGGAGCGCGAGCAGTTCAAGCTTTACCGGGCGGCGGTCGAATCGGAGGGGACCCAGCCGGTGGTGTCGCCTGAACTCGGCCGGGAATTGGCGGACTTGCGGCGCGAGAGGGAGAGTCTGAAGAAAGGCCTCGAGAGGGCGCAGATCGAGCGCCGCAAGGCGGAGGACAACCTCGCGGCCCTCGAAAAGAAGAAGGACTCACTGGCGGAGGAGCTTGCTGCGAAGGTGAAGGAGGGGGCGGAGGCGAAGACGCAGGCCGCGAAGGCGAGCCCGGGCGCCCTCCCGAAGAGGGAGCTGAAGAAGTTCAAGACCGAGAAGCGGGAACTGGCAAAGAAACTGGCCGCAAGGGACAAGGCGTTGACGCAGCAGGGGAAAGATGTGGAGAGGAAGCTGGCTGCCAGGGAACGAGAATTGGAAAAGAAACGCCTCGCACAGGCCCAGGAGCTGGAGAAGAAGCTGGCGGAAGAGAAAAAGGCCGCGGCAACGATCGCGAGCGAATGGCAGAAAAAGCTGGAAGAGCAGGAAATGTCCGCGGCGAAGATCGCGAGCGAGTGGGAGAAGAAACTGGAAGAGAAGGACAAGGCCGCAGCGAAGGTCGGGAGCGAGTGGGAGAAGAAACTGGAAGAGAAGGACAAGGCCGCGGCGAAGGTCGCGAGCGAGTGGGAGAAGAAACTGGAAGAGAAGGACAAGGCCGCAGCGAAGGTCGGGAGCGAGTGGGAGAAAAAGCTGGAGGAGAAGGACAAGGCCGCGGCGAAGGTCGGGAGCGAGTGGGAGATAAAGCTGGAAGAGAAGGACAAGGCCGCAGCGAAGGTCGCGAGCGAGTGGGAGAAAAAGGTGGAAGAGCGGGAAAAGGCTGCGGCGAAGGCGGCGGGAGAGTTGGAAAAGAAGCTGGCGGCGCTGGAGGAGGAGTGCCGGAGCAGGAGCGGGGAGGCCAGGGCCTTGGAAGAGGCCAGGGCCGGACTGGAAGGGGAGCTGAAAAATCTCCAGAAGGAGAGCGAGAGACTCGTGGAGGAGATGAAGGGTCTCAAATCGGCGCGCGCCGGCATCGAGGGAACGGTGGCCAGCGTAAAGAGGGAGCGCGACGAGAAGTCGGAAGCCCTCG